>CAYWWT010000116.1:0-8338 GCA_964461855.1 uncultured Rhizobium sp.
CGGTTCGATATTTTCCGAACTGAGCGGCGCGGCGTACAGTGCCTATCGCGAACTGGTTTATGGGACGCCGGGCTTCGAGAGCTATTTCCGCCAGGCAACGCCATTGCTGGAAATTGCCGACCTCAAGATCGGCAGCCGTCCTGCCTCGCGGAGCCAGTCGCCCCGGATTGAAGATCTGCGCGCCATCCCCTGGGTGTTTTCCTGGTCGCAGGCCCGCGTCATGCTGCCCGGCTGGTACGGTTTCGGAACGGCGGCGAACAAGGTCGGCATTGAGACGCTGAAGCCGCTTTACAGCCGTTCCGCCTTCCTTCGCACCATGATGGCGAACATGGAAATGGTTCTTGCCAAGTCCAACATGGGAATCGCGCGGCGCTATGCCGGGCTGGCGGAGGATAGCCGCCTTGCCGGACAGATCGCCGACCGTATCGAGCAGGAATGGGCTCTGACCCGCGACGCCATGCTGGCAATCAGCGGCCAGAGCCTGCTTCTGGAACGCAATCCGCGCCTGGCGGAATCCATCCAGAGTCGCCTTCCCTATGTCGACGCTTTGAACCACCTGCAGCTGGACCTGCTTCGCCGGCGGCGGGCGGGAGATGCAAGCGCCGACGTGCATGACGGCATTCATATGTCGATCAACGGCATTTCGGCGAGCTTGCGCAACAGCGGCTAAGCGAACGCGGCCGCCCAGCGGCGGACACGGCGCTTGTTGGAAAAGTAGGTGAACAGGTTGCCGCACAGAAGAGCGGCTTCGGGCGTGAAATAGTAATTCCCGACATGGGTAAAGGGCGAGAATAGCAGCCCGATAAGCGCGCCATAAACGACCTGCCGCCAGCGGCCGAGCGGTGCGGTGCGTGGCTCGGTCAGCATGACCAGAGCGAAGAAGCAAAACATGGAGTGAATCCCCATCGCCGACATCGAACGGATCACGCCTGCAAAGCTGGAAAGGTCGCCATGCGCGATCGAAAGGCCTAAAACCACCACCGCGAAGCTTGCCAGCATTTCGTAATAGCGGAGCCGTGTGAGCACCAAGGCGCCGCCAAGAATGAGCAGCGGCAGCAGAATCGCATTGTCGCCGACCCACCAGCTCACGGCGCGGTGAAAGCCAATGCCCATCAATGCAGCGCCGAACGCGGCGGGATTGAAAAGATGGCGGCCGCCGGTCGCGATGATGTATTTGGAAGCCATTGCCCAGGCCGCTACCAGCGCCAGGAAACCGACAGCGGCAAGATCGCCGGGTGCCGCAGGCGTTATGATCAGGGCTATGATAAGCGCGCTGATGCAGACCGATTCCCAATTGTTCTTTGCGCCAAAGACCCGCGCGAAAGCCCAATTGACACTCAGACATACCGACAGCGCGACCGCGGTGGAGAATGCCAGATTCACCCAGGACTGGCGCACGATTCCGAGGGCCGACAGCAGCAGAGCCGCCAGCAGAAGCGCCACCAGATAATATAATGTCAGCCGATAGGTCAGAACGCGGCGGAACAAACTCATCCGCGCGTCGCCTTGACAATCGCGTCGGCGACGGCGTCCTGGAAAACATAGCTGGTGTCGGTGGCGGATGAGACGGTATCGACCTGGGAGGTCTGCTTCTTGATCACTTCGCTCTCAAGAAGCGGAATCGCCATCTGACTCAGATAGAGGGACTGAGAACGATGGTCGGGATATTGCAGGATCTGCATGCCGGCTATCTGCCCGCCACGAATGGCGATTTTTACCCTCAGATCGCCCCACATAAGTTCATGCCGGCTGCTGATATAATCGCCATCTTCCAGATGGGTACCGGCGGGGATCGAGGCTTTGGCCCCGGGCTCGGGCGTGCCCGTGATCATGGCCTCCAGCGGTGAGGCGTTTTCCGGCGGCGATTGCAGGGCTGGCTGCTGGACCGGCGCGGCAGGCGCCGGAGCAGAAATGACGCTATTCTGTTGGGGCGGCGGTGCCGTTGGCGCGGCGGACGGCGTTTCCACCTGCGGCATGGCTTTTGCGACGGCGACGGATTTTTGCGGCTGCGGCTCGGCGTCGGTTTGACGGGGCGGCGCGCTTTGGACAGGTGCGATTTCGGCATCTTGCGTTTGCGGCGCCGCGGGCGCCGGACGCGGAGATACAACCGCCAATTTATCGGACGCATGCGGCAGCGGCAGGGGGATAATTGTCGGAGATGGCCTGTCTGCCGCCTGGCGCCCCCACCAGCCATAAACCAGCGAGACCGCCACAAGCGCGGAAGATAAAAGCAGTTTGCCCGCCAGGCTTTGATGCTTCTTATCGGGACTCAACATGGCAGATATTTTTTCAGACCGGTGGTCATGCGAGCCGTGCCGAAGGCGTCGATCTCATAAGCCTCGAGGTCCGGCATGCGCTCGATAAAATGAATGCCCTGCCGGCCCATCGCAAAAGCGGCGGTGGCATAACGGTCGGCCTCCAGTACATCCGAGCCGATAACGGTCAGGCTTACGATATCATCCGATCCGTGCCGGCCCGTGTGCGGATTGTAGATATGGTCGCCGCGAATGTAATTGCCCGAAGTGGCGACGCCGCAGCCTTTCGGTTGAAGGATCTTGACGATCTCATCGGCGGAAAACGGGTTGCGAATACCCACTGTCCAGCCGACCCCTTCGCCATTGACGCCGCGGCACTGGATGTCGCCGCCGGCGTCCACGCAGAAGTCACAATATCCCATATCGGCAAGTTGCCGGGCTGCGTTCCTGATCGCCCAGCCCTTGACCATGCCGCAGGTATCGATTGTCCCGTCCGGGCGCTTGATGTCGAAATATCCGCCGGTTTCACATTTGGTTTTCTCGCACAGCGCAACAATCTCGCGCATGCTCGGCGTGAAATCCGTCTCGGTAATCTCGCCGCGATTGAAGCGGGAAAGTTCGCTATCGCTCTTGAAAGGGCTGAACTGCGCATCGATCGCGACAAATTCCGCGAAGACGGCATCCAGATCCTGTTGACGGCCACCCCGGTCCAGGACCGCCAGACAGATGGGCATGCCCATGATGGTGCGCGTCTCACGCATCGGCTAAAAATTTCCCCGGCCGCCCCGGCCAATTATCGTGTGCGGCTTCGACCGCTGCTTAAATGCGCGTTCTGGCCTATCTGGCGCCGCCCTGGACCGCAGTCTGCTTCACCGCCATGCCCATCACTTCGAAATGTGCGCCGCCGAGCAGGCTGCCCGCGCCAATGAAGGCCCGCGCGGGCAACGCGCCTTTGAAATAGGTGCGGTACACGCCATTGAAGTCACCGTAATCCTTCAGGTCCGAGGCGAAGATCTGCACCCAGACCAAATCGTCCATGGTGTAACCGGCCGCTTCCAGCGTCTTTTTGACATTGTTCATCACGACCTTCGCCCCGGTCTTGGCGTCCACCGGAAGCTTGCCCGTATCCGGGTCTCTCCCGTCCGTGGTGCCCGATACATATAGAGTGTCGCCAGCCTGAACTGCGGCGGAGAAGGCGGGCGTTGGGCCTCCCGGCGTAGCTCCACCGGCCGGAAAATGCTTGACCGGAGCGGCAAGCGCGAGCGACGGCACGACACAAAGGCCGACAAGGGCGGCGAGCATGGATTTCATCGGGTTCTCCAGGAATGGCGGAGGCACGACCGGGCAGCCGCGCCACATCGAAGCGGGTCGGGAGATCATTACGCGACCGGGTACGGATTGCCAAGAAGCGGCGGCAACGCAAAAAAAAGCCCAGGCGGGTAGCCTGGGCTCAGTATCCTCTGCGGCTTAGGGACCGCAGTGGGACAAATCCGGGATCGCCTTACCAGTTGATGGTCAGACGTCCATAATAGTAGCCACCATACGGATCGAACGGCGTTCCGCGGGGCGAGTAGGCGACCACGCCGCCGCCGCAGGGGTTCACACCGCCGCTCCCATTGGTCCCGCCGATGACACAGCTGGCCGGAGCAGGAATGCCGAAGATATTGTTGCCGCCCACGGCGATCTGCATCGCCTCCGTGATGTTGTAACGGGCTTCCAGATCGGTGATGCCGACGCTGCCCGTGCCATCGTCATAATAGGGCAGGCTGCCGTCGGGTGAGGTGAGACCTTTGTCCGGACCATAGAATGTTTCGCGGAAGGTGAGTCCCCACGCATCCAGCGACCAGGTTCCGGTCAAGCCCACTTTCAGGTTAGGAGTCGTGTGCGAGAAGTTGAACAGCGTCAGCGGGGTGAAGAAGGTCCCACCCGGGACAGCCGCCAACTGCGGCGGAACCGGCGCAACCCGCGAAATTTTGGTCGAGTTGTAGTTGCCGGCCAAAGTCCAATCGACCAGGCCCATATCGCCAAAATCGGTCGGATAGCTGACCGTCAGATCGACGCCCTGGGTCAGGGTCCCGAAGCCGTTCACGAAGGAAGAACAACCCACGCGACCGGCGGTCGGATCCAGCGAAACGCCAAGGGCGTTGATGGCATCGCCGCACGCCGCAACCAGCGGCGTGCCGCCTCTCAGATACACGGTGCTGGACGAAGAGATGCGGTCGCCCAGGGAGATGCTGTACGCATCCAAGGTCAAGCTGAGATCGGCGAAGGGATGGGCGACGATGCCGGCGCTAAAGCTGGTGGAGATTTCCGGCTTCAGATCCGAGAAACCCAGGACCTTGGCGGCGGCGGAGTTGGCCGGCAGTTGGACCGTCGCGTTGGTGGGCGACACGTTGACGGTATTGTACCATTCTTCCTGCAGGTTCGGGGCGCGGAAGCCGGTCGAGATGGTGCCGCGAACCGCCCATTGCGGGGTGATGTCCCAGCGGGCCGTGATCTTGCCGATCTGGGTGTCGCCAAAGTCGCTGTAATGCTCGGCGCGGCCGGCAATGTCGACATCGACACTTTCGACCGGCACGAACTCCATATCGATATAGCCGGAATAGTTCTTGCGGCTGTGGGCCCCGGCGACGGCATTGGAATAGCCGGGGAAGGACTGACCACCTTCCTTGTATTGCGAACCCGGATCGCCGGGCTTGATCTGATACATGTCTTCGCGGGCTTCGACGCCGAAGGCGAAGTTCAAGGGACCGGCCAGACCGATATCGAACCTGTGCGTGACATCAATTGTGCCGACGAACTGGCTGGCGGAGAAGGAGCCGTCATAGAAGTTGGTCGGCGTCGTATGGGTGTCGATGAACAGGGCGCGATTGCCCGAGTTCAAGGTGTAGATGTCGTTCATGTCTTTGCCGTAGCTGATCGAGGCATCGACATCCCAATCGCCGACATTGGCTCGAACGCCCGCATTGTATTGATAGTCGGTGTCCTTCACTGCTTCCTGCGGCTGGAAGCCATTGGGGTACAGGACCAATTCGCCCGGCGTGTACAGCGTGCCGACCTGGCCGGAGGAGATGATCTGGTTTCTGGAATTGATTCCGGCCGTCGGCGTGCCGGGCCCGCCGAGCGAACCGGCCAACGTGTAGGGCCCCACGCAAGAGGCCGTCGTGCCGGTTGTCGCATCGATGTTATTGGTGCTGGAGCCGGTGGCATAGCCCTGCGGATTGGTCGCACTGCAAGGCTGGTTGGATCCGGGGGTGGCGATGATCTGGTTGGGCATGCGGACATTTTCCTGCCCCTTGCCGTAGCGATGACCCCAGGTGCCGAAAGAGTAGAGCGAAAGATCGTCGCTGAAATCGTAACCCGCATTGTAGGAAATCACAGTCTGGTTGATTTCCGGGCTGCTGTTCTCATGGTTCGCACGAGGATAATCCAGCATTCCCCGGCGATTGGCCAAAGGAATACAGATGCCGCCGGTGCAGGGCACCACTCCCTGGGCATTAGGGGTAAAGGTATTGTTGGTTGCCGTCGCGCCCACGCCGATACGTCCCTCGACGGCTTCGTTGCCGTTGATATCCAGCAAACGGCTATCGGCGCCGCCCAACTGCACGAAGTTGCTGTACTGCTTGTCGAAGGTGAGGTTGACATAGCCCTTGTCGAACAGGGGCAGTCCGATATTGGCGGAATAGTCGTAGGTGTCGCCCTGGGTATTGAAGCGCCGGCCACCGGTGACCAGGATCGTGCCGCCCGAAGACCGCTTCTTGAGAATGAGATTGACCACGCCGGAGATCGCGTCGGTACCGTACTGGGCCGCCGCGCCATCCAGCAGCACTTCGACATGGTCGAGCGCCGCGGTCGGGATCATGGAAAGGTCGGGCGCCGAGTTGCCGCCGAAACCGCCGCCGCCGGTCGCAAAGGCCGAAGCCAGATGCCGGCGCTTGCCGTTGACCAGAACCAACGTGTCGTTGGGCGACAGGCCGCGCAGATTGGCGGCACGTGTCAGGTTGGAAAGGTCACCACCGAAGGATTGCGTGGTGAAGGACGGCACCGTCTGACCCAGGGATTGGCGAAGGTCCTGCGAGCCTGAACCATGGGTCAGCGCATCGCTGCCCAGAACGGTAACAGGCGCGGCGCTGTCTGCAGCCGTCATGCCCTGCACGCGTGTGCCGGTCACGATCACGGTTTCGTTGCTGCCACCTTGCTGCGCCATCGCCTGCCCGGCGAGCAGCAATCCAGCAATGGACGTTCCCAGAAATAGAGATTTCTTCAGGCTTTCGCCCATGACTACGCGCATCGTGTCCCCCTTTTTATTGCTGATCGTCCGGCTTCGCGCCTGGCCTGGGCCAGACCTGTTCTCGAAGAATTTTCCCCCGCGAACGTCAGCAATATTTTCCAGAGCAATCAATTGCCCATGGCGAGGAGAGTAGGACCAGCCGCGTCGACGCGTAAATCATACACGCGGGGTGATGTTCCCCTCATATGGCGTAAACGGATACTACATGAGTAGTAGTTTGCTATACTACATTAGTAGTAGGAATGGCGGACGCGGCCCAACGCCCAATTTGAAGGCTGCACGCACGCAATCTGCGAATCGCAGCATGATTTATTTCCGTGTACGTTAAGCTTTGTCTGCGGCGCTCTTATCCGCTATTGCCGCTTTAGGAAGCATGTTGCATCGCGTCATGCGACACGCATACCGCGCCAAGTTGCGGTTGACGACAGTTGCGATTTTTCTCGCTGCGGCCCGCGCACTCTTGCTCTTAAAGCGCATCAGCGCGCGATTGATCAACGCAAGTTCTGGAGAGAATCCACGGCGGGAAGAGTGCCGACGGTTACAAAAAGAAACGCCTGCCCGGATGCCCGTAACTGACTTTCGTTTTTCGGATCAGCGACATCAGCTTTCAGGTTTGCTTTTTCTGAC
Source organism: uncultured Rhizobium sp. (assembly GCA_964461855.1). Taxonomy (GTDB): domain Bacteria; phylum Pseudomonadota; class Alphaproteobacteria; order Micropepsales; family Micropepsaceae; genus Rhizomicrobium. Next base: position 7,174 of record CAYWWT010000116.1, read on the forward strand.
CTGCTTTTTCATGGCGTGCGCGAGGCCATCCGATACATCTGCGCGACAAAGCGGACGCACGAGAAAGCGCGGCGGCGAAATCGCGATTGGCCTTTCCTCCATGACCGTAAAGTGAGCGGCGGAAGAGTTTCCGTTACGGCACGAATTGATGCCAAGACGGCGCAGACGCTTGGGAAAAAGCACCAGGGTCCGGTCATTTTGACAGGACCGCCAATTTCAAGGGACCATACGCGGCAACGGACGCGGCTTCCGATTTCACGAGCTGGAAAGCGTCACAGGCAACAGCACGCCGGGAGTTTTGGGACCGACCATTCGATCAAGACGACGCAACAGGACGTGAAATGTTCGATCGAATTCTGGGCCTATTTGTCGATGTCAGGCGCGAGGAGCGCCGCGCGCTGCTTTGGTCCTTTTCCTATTTCTTCCTGATCCTGTCGGCCTACTACATCCTGCGTCCTCTGCGCGACAATGCGGGCATCACGGGCGGCACCCGCTCCCTGCCCTGGCTTTTCACCGCGACTTTTTTTGTCATGCTGGCGGCCGCGCCCGTCTATGGATGGGTCGTTGCGCGCGTTCCACGCCGCAGGCTCATCCCGCTGCTGTATCATTTCTTCGCTGCGAATATTTTTGCGTTCTGGCTGCTGCTGCTGCTGGGATTCGGGCGGCAGATCGTCAGCCAGATCTTCTTCGTCTGGCTGACCGTTTTCAGCCTTTTCGCCGTGTCGGTATTTTGGTCGTATCTGTCCGACCTGTACCGCAGCGACCAGGGCAAGCGCCTCTATGGCTTCATCGCTGCAGGAGGATCTCTGGGCGCGTTGGCGGGACCGCTGATGACCCGCCAGTTGGTCGATGTGGTGGGCGTCGTCCACCTCTTCCTGATTTCCGCCCTGCTACTGGAAGGCGCGTTGTTCGCAGCTAGGCGCCTTGGATCGGCATCGGAAGGTTTCAATTCCACGCCTGCGAACCCGCCCGCCATCGGAGGCAATCCCTTTGAAGGCCTGATGACGGTGTGGCGCGGACCCTATCTGCGCGGCATCGCGGGCTGGGTCGCCTTGCTGTCCCTGGGTGGCACGATCCTGTACCTGCTGCAGGCCGAAGTGGTTTCTGCGGCCACGCCCGACGAAGCCGAACGCACCCGCATCTTCGCAACCATCGACCTTTGGGT
>CAYWWT010000117.1:0-8206 GCA_964461855.1 uncultured Rhizobium sp.
CCAGCGACGATGCGCTCAAGACCGAGCTCAAGAACTGGGTGCGCAAGGAAATCGGGCCGATCGCCACGCCGGACGTCATCCAGTGGGCGCCCGGCCTGCCCAAGACCCGCTCCGGCAAGATCATGCGCCGCATCCTGCGCAAGATCGCCGAAGGCGAGACCAAGAGCCTGGGCGACATCTCCACCCTGGCCGATCCTTCCGTGGTCGAAGATTTGGTCCGGAACGCGAAGCGGTAGGCAGCGCTTCACCCTTGCTCTACCGTCGCCCGCCGGATCGGCGGGAGGGTGGCATGCGTTCTGAGATGTTGGCTTTTTTGCTGGGCCTCGGGCTCGTGGCCCCGGTAATGGCCGCAGATTGGACCACCCCCGCCGAGATCTCGGCCTTCCGCACGACGCCCAGCTATTCCGAAACCCTGGCTTATCTGAAGCGCCTGGAACAGGCCGCGCCCGGCAAAATCCGACTCGAGACCTTCGGCGTCTCGCCCCAGGGAAGGCCGATGACGGCTGTGATCGCCAGCGCAGACGGCATTTCCACACCCGCCGCGGCACAGGCAGCGAGGAGGCCCGTGGTTCTCGTCCAGGCGGGCATTCATCCCGGAGAGATCGAGGGCAAGGACGCAGGCCTGATGCTGCTGCGGGATTTCGCGGTGACCGGCAAGCTGCCCCATCTTCTGGATCATGCTGTACTGGTTTTCATTCCCGTGTTCAGCGTCGACGGGCACGAAAATTCCTCACCCTATAACCGCATCAACCAGAACGGCCCCGAAACGATGGGTTTTCGGGGCCAGTCGCAATATCTCAATCTCAATCGCGACTATATCAAAGCCGATGCGCCCGAAATGCAGGCCTGGCTCAGGCTGTGGCAGCATTGGCGGCCGGATCTGCTGATCGATATCCACACCACCGATGGAGCGGATTATCAATATGACCTGACTTGGTACTTGGAAGATCCGCATAAACTTGATGCTGTCGTCAGCAACTGGCAGCAGGCGGCGATGGCTCGGATTGTTCCAGCCTATGAAAAGCGCGGGCATCTCGCCTCGCCCTATCTCGAATTCATCGATGGAACCGACCCCCGCAAAGGCATCGCCAATTTCGGATCGGGGCCGCGTTTTTCCACTGGCTATGCGGCGCTGCAAAACCGCCCAGCGCTCCTGATCGAAACCCATATGTTGAAGCCCTATGCCGTCAGGGTGGGCGCCGCTTATGACCTTGTGTCCTTGATGCTGGAGGAGGTAGGACGCGCACCGGATGTGCTGCGGGCCGTGGTCGCCGCAGCCGACGCCGCCACTATCGCTCGGGTCAACGATGGAACAGCGCGTGTGCCGCTCACCTTCAAGCGCGATCCGGTTTCCACATCTTTTGCGCTCAAAGGCTATGCATTCCGGCAAAGCCATAGCGAGATTTCCGGCAGCACTTGGATTCAATATGACCCGCAAAAAAAGCAGACCTACGGAATTCCGAACTGGAACGGGCTTTTGCCCGACATTTCGGTCGCGCCGCCTGCCGCCTACGCCATTCCCGCGCCCTGGGCAGGGCTGATTACAAGGCTCGAACGGCACGGCATCGCCTATCGCCGTCTAAGCTGCGCGACCCCCGTCGAAGCCATGGGATATCATCTCGACAATCCTGAATGGGAAGCGCAACCCTTCGAAGGTCATATGATGTTGCGCGCGGTGGCAGTGACGCCGATTCCTCGTAACGAGACTTTGCCGCCCGGATCGGTGATTGTGCCCCTCGATCAGCCCGCTGCGAATTTGGCGATCGAATTGCTCGAGCCTGACGCCCCCGATTCACTGCTGCGCTGGGGCATGATGGATGCGATTTTCGAAGCCAAGGAATATGGCGAGCCGCGCGTGGTCGAAAAGCTGGCGCGCGACATGCTGGCGAAAGATGCCGGTCTGAAGGCGGAGTTCGAGCAAAAATTGGCGAACGATGCCGCCTTTGCCGGTAACCCTCGTGCGCGGTTGGCTTTTTTCTTTCAACATTCGCCTTGGTTTGCCGCCCAACGGGTGGGCGCCTATCCAGTGCTGCGATTGGATCTGGCGACGTTGCAAGCGCTGACGTCATCGATGGCCCCGTCCGCTCCCGTCTGTATGCCGCCCGCGATCAACCCGGCCTATTCAAGAGTGCAATGAATCCAGGCTTGCAAGCATCTGCAGGTGCTACCCGCCCGGCATGGGCATATCGGCAATGCCCTTAATGCATTTCAGCCCGCCATGTGTGATGGCGTTGGGTGTCTATCAGATCTCCAAACCGGCGGAGGGGCGCCATGGTGTTCTTTGCTGTGATCATCTGGATCGGGTCCGTTCCGGACGCCGAAGGGCGTTGGCGCGATAGGCCCGCGAAAGGCCGGACCGCGGTAGATGCACCTTGTTAAGTCAAGGCCTTGCTCTGATGTCGGGGGTGCATTAGAGGCATTCGTATAGTCGGCGGCCTGATACCTGCTGCCGGCGCCCCTCTTCATCCATTGAGTTCCGATGAGTATTGGCACCGTCAAGTTTTTCAACGCCGGCAAAGGCTTTGGCTTTGTCACACCTGATGGCGGCGGTCCGGACATCTTCCTTCCCTCTGCAAGCGTGACGTCATCGGGCCTGGCGGGCGTCAAGCCCGGGCAGCGCGTGACATTCGAGCAAGCGCCGGACCCCAAGGGCACGAAAATCGTCTCCCTGAAAGTGATCGCGGAAGCGCCCCCTCGCGTGCCCACGCCCGCCGCCGAAAATGTAACGGTTTTTTGCGATCTCTCATCGTCGGCTGCGGCCGAGGTTCTTGACGCAGTGGTCGCAACCGGCCTTCCGGTCGTGCCGCTGGACTATATGGTGACACCCCTTGGCATCGAGCAGCTTCAGCGTCTGTCGCATCAGATCAACGCGGCCGGCCAGTCACTGGTGCGCCGCTATGACCCTTTATTCTCGGCGCTTCAGCTCGACGATCGTTTTCTCGGTATTCAGGATTTCTGGACCGGTATTATAGAGCATCCGGCGCTGATCAATGGGCCTGTTTTGGTCCGCGGTAACATTGCGCGTATTTGCAAGACGCCTTCCGAGGTGCGCAGCTTTTTGGGCAAGGGCAGTGTGGACACGGCGGCGAAATCCAAGATGCTGTCGCCGCGCATGGCCGCGATTTTGCGCGGAGAAACGCCTCCGCCGGCCGCATTGCCGGTTTCAGAGCCGTTTGAGCACGAAGCTTTGCCGGAACCGAAAGCGCCGGCGGCATTCAAGGGTGTGACAAAGGACAAGAAAAGAGCACCCAAGCCGGTCGAAAAGGCAAAGAAGAAAGCGGCGGCTCCCGCCAAGGAGAAGAAGCCTGCGAAGAAGCCGGCGGCGGTTAAAAAAGTAAGCAAGCCGATTAAGAGCGTGAAACCGGCAAAGAAAAAAGCCAAAAAGCGATAATCGCAGCTCGCTTCCCCCAACTCGTGCTGCTGCCAAGTGCAAGTTGCCGTGGATCGCGCGGTGATCGACATTGGCAAAGAAGAAGTGCCGATTACATATCGGCTTCTTTCCAAGGATGAGGTGCGTGGTGCGTGAAGGCGAGCGGAACGCGAATTCAGGGCAGACCGATGGTGGCACGGCCCCATCACGCCGGAACATCTTGTCAGGTGCGGCCTTGGCGGCGGGTGCCGCAACATCCCTTGGCGTTTCGATTCTGCCAGCGGATGCAGCAAGCAGTGCTGCAGGCGATTTTGACGCCGTGAGCACCATAGGGCGGCGCATCGCGAATTTACGGATCGGCTCGAGTATTGGCTTGGGTATCGAAACGGACGGCGGCGTCATCGACCTTTCGACAACGGCCAAGGTGCTCGGGCTTTCGGTGCCGGCCGATATGGATGATCTGCTTCAGGGTGGCCGGGGCCAGGACGTGATCTCTGTCTTGACGGCACTCGAGAACAAGCCGAAATCGGCGCGGCTGGTTGCGAACCTTGAATTTGCGCCATTGGTCACCCGGCCAGAGAAGATTGTGTGCGTGGGTTTCAACTATCGCAAGCATGCCGAGGAGACCGGCACGCCGCTTCCCAAGGCGCCTCCCTTGTTCGCCAAATATAACAACGCGTTGAACCACCATAACGGCCGCATCAGCCTGCCTGCCGATGCGGACAGCTGGTTCGATTATGAAACCGAACTTGTGATTGTCATGGGGAAGACTTGCAAGAATGTCGGCGAAGCTGAAGCTCTGGACTATGTTGCGGGGTACGCGACCGGAAACGATTTCAGCGCGCGGGGCTTGCAGAACATCACCTCCCAATTCACGGCCGGGAAGACGGCGGACGGTTTTGCGCCCATCGGGCCCTGGCTCGTGACCCGCAAGCGGGTTGCTGACCCGAACAGGCTCAAGCTGAAGACTGTCGTGAACGGCGAGGTTCGCCAGGATTGGACAACCGAGGACATGATCTACAATTGCCGCCAGATCATCAGCTACGCATCACGCTGCATGACCCTCAAACCTGGTGACATCATTTTCACCGGAACGCCTCACGGAGTTATCTGGGGGCAAAAGGGGCCTCTGGATCAACGGCGCTGGCTGCGAGCCGGAGATGTCGTGACATCCAGCCTTGAGGGCCTGGGCGAGCTTACGGTAACGCTCGCATAGCGAGTGGGTTTCCGGCGAATGGACGCTCAGCGCGGCGTGCTGAGAGCAGCTTCGATCATGATCTCCACGCCATAGGATGGATCAGCGAGTTTCGCCTCGACGGTTGCCCGGACGGGCCCGGAATTCGGAATGACCCAGGCTTCCCAGGCGCGGTTCATTTCATCGAAAGTAGCGATGTCCGCCAGCCAGATATTTGCCTTCAATATTCTCGATTTGTCCGACCCTGTTCGCGCCAGCATCGCGTCGATCTGGTTCAAGACATCGACCGTCTGGTCGTAAATGCCGCCGCCTGCCTTTTCTTCGGCGACGAATCCGGATGTGTACACTCTCCCGTCGTAAATCAGCGCCTCGCTGAGTCTGGGACCGGCATCAATCCGCTGGATGTCCGACATTTGATAGTCTCCGTTGCAGAGCGGCCATTCGATGCCGCCATCGTCCTTTATCAGGTATTGGCGCGCTTGGTGATGGTGCCGTCGTGACGGGTAATTGCCGTCTGGGCGGAGGAGCTTATACGATAAAGATCGTCACCAATATGCCGACCGTGGTCCATACCACCGAGTTGGCCAGCATGCGCACCAGACCGCGGTGATCGTCTCCCTCTATACTGGTGAGGTTCAACAGGAGATCGCCGGGAAAGCAGAGCAGCTTGGTCAGGGCGCGCATCGGCACTCCAAAGTTGCGGTCTCTAATTCGGAAAAAACGGGATTGCGCTACGTCGAAGAACATAGATGTATTTCGTATACATCTTATAGGCGATTTTCCGACAGGGGCGCAATAAAATCCCGCGGCGCGATTGTCGCATCGCTCAGGCTGGCGCGCGCGCCCGTTGCCGGGGCGTCCCGGTGCGAGGTTCGATCAGTCTCGTATGGCAGGCTTCGGCCGAAACCTGCGCGCGGGCTTCTCACGATAAAGCAGCTATGCGAGCTCCAATTCGTTCTGCACCTTCAGGACCGTCAAGGTTTTGTTCTTGCCGCCGCGGTCACGCCATTGCATCACCTGTCCCTCGGGCAGGCCAATCAGCGCGGCGCCAACCGGTGTCAATATGGAGATGCGACGGGCACCGGGGTCTGCGCTATCGGGGTAAACCAATTGGGCATCCAGGACCCGGCCGCTGGTATCATCCCGGAAGCGGACATGCGATCCCATCGTCACGATCCGTGCGTCTCCGAAGGGAGCGTCGATCGAAGCCCGCTCGAGTTCTTCCAACAGGAACGCGGCTATCTCAGGCTCTCTTTTGGCCGCGCTCTCTGCGATAGCCGTGAGACGCTCATAATCCGCAGCGGCAATGAAGATAGCCGGGTTTGTATGTGTTGATGTCATGTCCTTTTCCTTTGCAAGCGCGATGCGCAGCGTGCAGGCCGCGTTTTAAAATCAGTATTCGGGCTGCAGTGGCGATAACCACCGATCAACTCAAATACTGTCCGGAGATTTTGCGAAAACTGCGATGAATCACGTGTTCGCTACCGGACGCCGCTATGCGGCGCCCGGTTAAAGGCCTGCGTGGATGCGGCTTGCGCGAAGCACGTTTCTGGGGGGCATAGTAATCATCACAATTAGATATTAGGGCGCCTGGGCCATTTTACAATGCTGGCTGGACGCTACTTAGGGGAATAGTGAAAGCGGCGTTATTTCAGTGCCTTGGTGTGGGTATGGTATTGCACCATTGGCTTAGCTTTTTCCCCAGGGGGGCGGCGGACGAGGCGCCTTTTGAAGGCCTCTCGGCGGGCGCAGGAGCCACCGGGACGGCGGATGGGGCCGGGGGCTGGTCAACAGCGATGGCGGTCTCTTCTGGCACCACATGGGCGACGCGCCACGCCCGTTGTACCAATACTGGCAACCGTTGGCTTGCCGCTCGCACCATGTCGCTCTGGCTATGGCGGGCATGTCCAGCCTATATCGAGCCACAAGCAGGGCGCGCCAAACAGGGGGAACTTGATGAATATCGAATCGAAGCCCGCGGTTGAGAGCAAGCGGGGGGAAGAACCCCACCTTGCGCGCAACCTGTCCAACCGGCATCTGCAGCTCATCGCCATCGGCGGCGCGATCGGCACCGGCCTGTTCATGGGATCGGGCAAGACGATCTCGCTTGCCGGCCCGTCCATCCTGCTGGTCTACACGGTCATCGGCTTCATGCTGTTCTTCGTGATGCGCGCGCTGGGTGAGCTTCTTCTGTCGAATCTCGAGTATCGCTCCTTCGCGGATTTCGCGGGCGACTATCTCGGCCCGTGGGCGCAATTCTTCACCGGCTGGACCTATTGGCTGTGCTGGATCGTGACCGGCATTGCCGATGTGGTGGCGGTGTCCGGCTACATAGCCTTCTGGTGGCCTGCGCTCGCGCCCTGGGTACCGGCGCTCGGCCTGATAGCAGTGCTGCTGCTCCTCAATCTGCCCAACGTCCGAAACTTCGGTGAGATCGAATTCTGGTTCGCGCTGATCAAGATCGTGGCCATCGTGGCCCTGATCATTGCCGGCGTCGTCATGCTTTCGACCGGATATGTCTTGCCGAATGGAACGAAGGCATCGGTTTCCCACCTGTGGGCGAACGGTGGCTTCTTTCCCACCGGGTTCTTCGGCTTCGTGGCCGGCTTCCAGATTGCGGTCTTCGCATTTGTCGGCATCGAGCTGGTCGGCACCGCTGCGGCCGAGACCGAGAACCCGCTGCGTAACCTCCCAAAGGCCATCAACTCGATCCCGATCCGCGTCGTGCTCTTCTATGTCGGCGCGCTCTTCGTCATCATCACCGTGATGCCGTGGGACCAGGTCGATCCGGGCAAGAGTCCGTTCGTTTCCATGTTCTCGCTCGCGGGTCTCGGTATTGCTGCGCATGTGGTGAACTTCGTCGTGCTGACCTCGGCCGCCTCAAGCGCCAATTCCGGCATCTACTCCACCTCGCGCATGATCTACGGACTGGCGACGTCACGTCTCGCACCGAGCGGGCTCGGCAAGCTGAGCAACCGCAAGGTTCCTGTCAATGCGCTGTTCTTTTCTTGCGTGTTCCTCCTTTCAAGCGTCGTGCTGCTTTATGCGGGCCAGAGCATCATCGAGGCCTTCACCATCGTCACGACCATCTCGGCACTGCTCTTCATGTTCATCTGGTCAATCATCCTGGCATCCTATGTCCAGTACCGCCGCAAGCGCCCCGACCTGCATGAAAAGTCCACCTTCAAGATGCCTGGCGGCCACGCCGCCGTTGCGATGGTCTATGCCTTCTTTGTCTTCATCCTCTGGGCGCTGGCGCAGAAGTCCGACACGGCGGCGGCGCTGAAGGTCACGCCGATCTGGTTCGCCCTTCTCGGCATTGCCTATCTGGTGATCAAGGCAAAGCGCGTGGAGGCGCCTCGGTCGGCCTAGCCACATCGCACCCCTATCAGTCCGTTGCCCTACTTATGACATGCGAGCCATACGCTTATGCGCATCACTGCCAGGTCGGCAGCTAAAGAACGCGAGTGCACGGATTGTGCACTCCTTTGGAAGCGGATTGGGGACTTTGCATTCCGCTTCGGGCAATTGGGCCGAAGCCCGGCAGTGCAAAAGGTTGAAGTTATTGCCGGGAAACTGGTGCCGTAGGTGAGAATCGAACTCACGACCTATCCCTTACCAAGGGATTGCGCTACCACTAC
>CAYWWT010000118.1:0-8161 GCA_964461855.1 uncultured Rhizobium sp.
GTTCGTTATTCATGCTTCGCCTCTCCGCGTTCCCTGGGAACGCAAATGCTCTTGCCGGGCGAAAAGGCTGGACGTATCCCAGCGCTTGCCACCCATGCCTTCCACTTCCGCGTAAAATTGGTCGACCAGCGCCGCTACCGGCAGGCTGACGCCCGCCCGACGCGCTTCTTCCAGGCAGATGCCCAGATCCTTGCGCATCCATTCCACCGCGAAACCATGGTCATATTGTCCCGCGGCCATGGTCTTGTGACGGTTTTCCATCTGCCAGCTCTGCGCCGCACCCTTGGAAATCACATCCACCACCGCCTCGATGTCGAGGCCCGTGGCGCGTGCCAGATTCAATCCCTCGGCCAACCCCTGGACCACGCCGGCGATACAGATCTGATTGACCATCTTGGTGAGTTGGCCCGCGCCCGGCGATCCCAGAAGCCGCATCTGGCGCGCATAGACCGCCATGACCGGTTCGGCGCGCTGATACGCTTCGGGCCTTCCACCGCACATGATGGTGAGCTTGCCGTTGATTGCGCCCGCCTCGCCGCCCGAGACCGGCGCGTCGATGAAATCGAAGCCTGCTTTTTCCGACACCGCGGCCAATTCGCGGGCGATGGTGGCCGAAGCCGTGGTGTGATCGACAAACAGGCTGCCGGGCGCCATCGCCGCGAAGGCCCCGTTCTCCCCGACCGCGATCTGGCGCAAATCGGCGTCCCGGCCGACGCAAGCGAATACGATATCGGCACCGCGCGCAGCATCGGCAGGCGTCGAAGCCGAGGTCCCGGCATGTTCATCGACCCATTTGCGGGCCCGCACCGGGTTCCGGTTGAACACGGTCACCGCATGGCCGGCACGCTGAAGATGCCCGGCCATCGGATAGCCCATCACACCAAGACCGATAAAAGCCAGCTTCATTGATGTCCTATCGCCTGCGCTTTGGAGGACGCGGTTGCCTGTCCGCGGGTCGCGGTCTCCATCACCATTTTGTGTTTCATGTGCAGCAACACATCCACGATCGTGTCCCGGGCTTTCTGATCCAGCCCTTCGGTCAGATAATTTTCCAACGCGTTCTTATAGTCTTCGATGGCCGCCAAAACCGGTTCCGCGGCCGGCAAAAGATGCAGACGCCTTATGCGCCGGTCGGATGGATCGGCGCGGCGCTCGATGAGCCCGCGCGCTTCGAGGCGATCCACGAGGCGTCCCACCGTAATGGGTTCCACTTCGCACAGCATCGCCATCTCGTTCTGGGAAAGGCCGGGTTGTCGTTCAAGCCGGGTCAGAATGATTCCTTGCGCGCGCGTCATGCCGTAGCCCCGCGCCCATTGATCGAAGCGCGTGCGCTGCATCCGCGCCACATCGTGGAGCAAGATCAGCATGTCCCGGTCGAACCGTCCCATATTTGAGAAGATAACGCACGTTATAATAACGCACAAGACAATAAGCCATGATTGTTTACGCGCGAATATGCCGGGAAAACAAAAGGCCAGCGAGATTGCTCTCGCTGGCCTTTGTCATTTCCGTTGTAAAACGTCTTACGGGCTGACTTTGAGGGTCTGGCTCCAGGACGCTTCGATCTGCTTCACCACTGCGTCGGGGAACGGCACATAGTCGAGCTTCTCGGCATCGGCCGCACCGTCATGCAGGGCATAGGACAGGAATTGCAGGATCGCCTTGTTCTTGTCCGCCGGATAGTCGTTGCGCATCAGCATGTAGGTCGCCGCGGTGATCGGCCAGCTTTGCGCGCCCGGCTGGTTGGTGAGGATCAAATAGAAATCCTGCACCTTGGAGAAGTCGGCATTCGCCGCGGCCGCCTGGAAGGATTGCAAGGTCGGCTTCACGCGCTGACCCGCCGCGTTGATCATGTCGACATGGACCAGGTTTGACTGCTTGGCGTAGGCATATTCGACATAGCCGATCGAGCCCACGGTCTGCTGCACGCTCGCCGCGACGCCGGCATTGCCCTTGCCGCCAATGCCGCCGGGCCAGGAGACCGCGGTGTCTGCACCGACCTTGCTCTGCCATTCCGGATTCACCTTGCCCAGATAATTGGTGAAGTTGAAGGTCGTGCCCGACCCATCCGAACGATGAACCGTCAGGATCGACATGTTGGGCAGCGGCACTTTCGGATTCAGCTTGGCGATCGCCGGGTCGTTCCATTTCTTGATCTGACCCAGGAAGATCTTGGACAAGGTCACGCCATCCAGAACCAACTGGCCGGCCTGAACGCCCGGAAGATGGACCACCGGCACGATGGAAATCACCACCTGCGGGAACTGCACCAGATGATTGGCGGCAATTTCGTCATGCATCAGCGGCTTGTCGGAATTGGCGAAATCGACCGTCTTGGCTTCGATCTGCTTGATGCCGCCGCCCGAACCGATCGCCTGGTAATTCACCTGGCTGCCGTTCTTCTGCTGATACTTCTGGGCCCAGACCTGAAGTACCGGATAGATCGCGGTGCCGCCCGCGCCGGTCAGGTTGGTGGCAGCCATCGCGCTGCCGGACAGGAGTGTCGTCGCCAGCAAAACCGCCGACAACGCTTTGATCGTGCGTTTCATATTTCATCCTTTCATTTGCGCCGCTCCAGGACGCGAAAAATTCGAAGAAAGAATGACGCGGCCGAAACCGCGTCATCAGGCTACCACTGGAAATCGCCCCAGATGCCGACTTCGTTGTAGGAACCGCTGTTCGAACCGCCGATCGTGCCGTTCGAAGTGGACAAGGTGCCGTGGCCGACGCTGTTGTGTTTGTACGCCAGCGAGAAATCCACGATCTTGATCGGGCTGTAGGTGATGCCGAACGTGTAGTAATTGTCGTTCTTGAGCGGCGCCGTCCTGGTGGTCGGATTGACGGCATCGTAACGCCCGAAGACGGTCCATTCCGGCATGAAGTTGTAGGAAGCGAAGCCGGACATGCCATGCGCACCATCCGACAATGTCGATGTCACCGTGGTCCAGTTGCTGGCGGTGAAATATTCCACGCCGACACGCAAGCCGTTCGCCACATAAGCGCCCAGAACGTCGAAACGCTGGGCCGTGTGGAATGTGTTGGTGCCGGATGTGGCGCCCAGCTTGCCGGTATAACCGCCCACCGCCAGGTTGAAGCCCTGATAGACGGCGCTGATGCGGCCTTCGAAGTCGAACTGGTTGAAGCGGTTGGTATTGCCGCCCACCGGCGTCTTCTTGTAGCCGCCGCCATTCACGGCCGAGACTTGATAATTGACGATGCCGTCGAACAGACTGCCCAGGAGATGGACGCCCCAGTCGGCCGAAGTGCCGAACTTGTCGCGGTCGACCATCACATTCTCAAGATAGCGGTAACCGTAAAGCCCTTCGACATAGGGAATCCAGGGCAGATCGGCGGAGCCGATGCGAACCGTGAAGGCGGGGTCATATTTCGCCTGCAGATAGGCCTTCTTCAGATAAAGCTGGCCGGCACCTGTGGTGCCGTCATAGGTCGTGTCGGTCGTCACATTCGCCGAATAGATGCTGTTGAAGGTGTGATCGACACCGACATAGAAGCGCTTGATATCGAAGTTGGTGCCGTTGCCATTGGTGGTGCCCGTCGCGCGCGCGCCGTTCGACTTGTTGCTGATGTTCGTCACGTCCCAATACATGCGGCCGGTGATCGAAGTGTTGCTCCACCAGCCGCTGGGCGCGGGCAGCGGATTGTTCGCGGCCTCGGCGGCGCGCATCTGCGAATCCTGCACTTCGGATTCGAGAGCCGAGATGCGGGCTTCCAATTCGGCGTTGGAAGTCGGCATGTCGGCCTGGGCCAGTTGAATTTGGCCGGTGGGCTGGTTGACCACGGTGGTGGCGCCGGTGCCGTTACCGACCGCCGCGTTCGCTCCCGATGCGGTCAACACCGCAACCGCGGCGGTACCGATCATTAATCCGAATTTCCCCATTGTCGTCCAACGTCCCTTTGTGATGCCCGCGCAAGCTCGCGCGGGGGCTCATTCGCAGGGAGCGGCTACAGGACAATGACGGTTGCGTGACAGTGATGTGACGGCGCCCGCCTGGGCTGGCGCCCTGCCGATTTTGCGCAAGCAAATGTCTGTGAATCTCAGTCGTTCTGATCGAGAGCGCTGTAGCGGCCCCGATAATAAACCAGCGGCGCCGATGTCGCAGGCTGGCAAAAGCGCAGTACGCGGCCAAGAAGAATGGTGTGATCGCCGGCTTCCACGATGCGCTCGCGCAGACATTCGAATACGGCCAGCGAATCGGCCAACGCCGGCGGTCCCAGCTCGGTGGGACGCAAGGCAATGCCGTCCAGCGAATGTTCGCCGGGGCGCGCGAGCCGGGAAGACACGTCTTTGTGGTCCGTCCCGAGGATGCTGACGGTGAAGCCTTCCGCGCCGACGAAAATATCATGGCGGCGTGAGCGGCGATCCATGCACCAAAGCAGAAGCGGCGGGTCCAGGGAAACCGAGGTGAAGGAATTAACCGTGATGCCGAAATGCCCGTCGGTACCCGCAGCGGTGACGACAGCCACGCCGGTGGGAAAGTTGCCCAAGGCATTACGGAAAGCACGGGAATCCATCGACATAAGCTAACCCTAACCAGCCCCGACTTCATACTCGGTTAAGGCGGTCCATGCATGATCGGGGCCGGGTATATCCGGCCAGCGAACGGCGAAAGACTGTCGCGGCCAGGCAATGGTGGTGAAGCATGGCCGACGGTACGGTCATTATTAAGCGCATCAAGAAGGGCGGGCATGGCGGCCATCACGGCGGCGCCTGGAAAGTGGCCTATGCCGACTTCGTGACCGCGATGATGGCGTTCTTTCTGCTGATGTGGCTGATCAATACCACCACGCCGGAACAGAAGCGCGGCATCGCCGATTATTTCGCACCCCAATCCGTCGCGCAGACCGTGTCGGGCTCGGGCGGTGTGCTCGGCGGCAAAGTCATGGGCGAGGAATCCGCCCATGCCGGCGGCGCCCAGTCGGTGATGCAGAAACAGTCGCCGCCCTCGCCCGCATCGCCCGTCAAATCGCTGGCGAGCGGCGTCAGCGGCGGCGCGTCCGGTACCAGCCAGAATGACAGCATGCCCAGCACCGCGACGGCGCAGGATGGCGAATTCGCCCATGCCGCCGAAGCGATCCGCCAATCGATTCAGAACAATCCGGATGTGGCCAACCTGTCCCATCAGGTGATGCTGGAACAGACGCCGCAGGGCCTTCGCATCCAGCTGGTGGATCAAGACGGCCGCCCGATGTTTCGCCAGGGCGACAGCAGCCCCATGCCCTATACGCGCAAATTGCTGGCCGCGATCGGCCAGGTTGTCGATACGCTTCCCAACCGCATCTCGATCAGCGGTCATACCGCCGGCAATGACGTCACTGCCAATGGCGCGGCCTGGGACCTGTCGTCGGCGCGCGCCAACGCCGCCCGCGCGGTCTTGCAGGACGGCGGGCTGGGCTCCGATCGGATCTATGAAGTGGCGGGCAAGGCGGCCTCCGAACCGCTCCTGCCGGAAGATCCCAACGCTTCGGCCAATCGCCGCCTGTCCATCGTGCTGTTGCGCGAGGCTCCCCCGGCGCCGCCCGGCCACAGTCTCTGAAAGTCCGGTCGGTTAACGTGGATATTTTCTTGCCCGCCCCGGCTGGCCCCGGCCATACTTGAATTGTGACCGATCCGCGCAACACCCGCGTTCCCCAGTTTTTCCTCACTCCCGGGGGGCCCTGTCCCTATCTGCCGGGAAAGGTGGAACGAAAGGTCTTTGCCCGCCTGACCGGCACCCTCGCCCAGCCTTTGTCAGAAGCGCTGACCCATTCCGGTTTTCGCCGCAGCCAATCCATCGCCTACCGGCCGGCCTGCGAGGGCTGCAATGCCTGCGTCTCGGTGCGCATCGTCGCCGCCGAGTTTTCACCCAGCCGCAGCCAGAAACGCATCGCCCGCCGCGACGCCGATATCGTGCGTGCAGCAGTGCCTGCGGAGGCCACTCGGGAGCAATTCGCGCTGCTGCGGACCTATCTGGATTCCCGGCATTCCGGCGGCGGCATGAGCGACATGGGGCTCTTTGATTATGTCGCCATGGTCGAGGAAACTCCGGTCAACACCCATATCGTGGAATATCGCCGCCCCGACGGCACGCTTCTGGCCGCCGCGCTCAGTGACGTGCTGCGCGACGGGCTTTCGATGGTCTACTCCTTCTTCCATACGGGCGAAGTCACGCGCAGCCTGGGAACCTACATGATCCTGGATCACGTCGAAGCCGCCAAGGCGCGGGGCCTTCCTTACGTCTATCTCGGCTACTGGGTGCGCGATTCCGAGAAGATGGATTACAAGTCGCGCTTCGCGCCGCTCGAGGCTTTGGGCCCGAACGGTTGGGAACGGCTGAACGAAACCCAGAAGAGTTAAGCTGCCCCCTGCCGCTCGCTCACGCGCGCGGCGTTATCCCCCTCTCGCCTGCCCACAGGACAGGCTCGCGCATCAAGACGCGCCGGGGGCCATGCCGGCCGCTCGCCCAAGCTCGCAGCGTCGTCTCCCTCTCGCATGCCCACTGGGCATGCTCGCGCGCTAATGCGCGCCGGGCGCCGACCCACTGAAGCGCTCTTTCCATTCGGCGATCTGCTCGTCCGCGATCTTGGCGACGAGAACATCGGGCGGGTTGATGGGCTGTCCCGGCTCCAATTCGTCCAGTGCTTTGGCCATGGGCTGATCCGGCCATGGAATGATCGTACCGTCGCCCGCGATGGGTTGGATCGCCTCGTGAATTTTCCGCGCCATTCGCGGCATCACCGGCCAGGTGAGATGCGCGAACTGGTGCACCAGATTGAGGCCCATGCGCACGCCGACGGCCGCGCGGTCACGGTCGGTCTTGATATGGGTCCAGGGGGCCGCCTTGGTGAGATATTCATTGCCCGCCACCCAGATCGCCCGGAGCTCACCCATGGCCTTGCGAAACTCAGCCGCTTCGAGATATTCCGTATACTGATCGACGCGCCGGTCCATTTCCGCGATCAGGGCTTTTTCGTCCTCGCCGTAAACGCCTTCACCCGGCACCTTGCCGTCGAAACGCGCAACGCAGAATTTCGTCACCCGGTTGACGAAATTGCCCAAAACGTCGGCCAGATCCTTGTTGATCACGCCGGCGAACTGTTCCCAGGTGAAATTGGAGTCCGAGCCCTCGGGCGCGTTCGCGGTCAGGTAATAGCGCCAGTGATCGGCCGGCGCGATTTCCAGCGCGGTATCCATGAAGATGCCGCGCTTGCCGGAGGTTGAGAATTTTCCGCCATCGTAATTCAGGTAATTGAAGCCCTTGAGGCGATCGACCTTCTTCCAGGGTTCACCCGTGCCCATGATCAT
Source organism: uncultured Rhizobium sp. (assembly GCA_964461855.1). Classification (GTDB taxonomy): domain Bacteria; phylum Pseudomonadota; class Alphaproteobacteria; order Micropepsales; family Micropepsaceae; genus Rhizomicrobium. Next base: position 7,304 of record CAYWWT010000118.1, read on the forward strand.
CGCGGGGAAGATGATGGTGTGGAAGGGCACATTGTCCTTGCCCATGAATTCCCAATAGGTGACGTCCTTGGCTTTGTCGCCGAACCACCAATCGCGCCAAGCGTCGCCTTTGCCGTGCTTGTCGGCCCATTCCTTGGTCGCGGCGATGTATTCGATCGGGGCATCGAACCAGACGTAAAAGACCTTGCCCTTGAGCTGGCCGTCGGCGATGTCATCCGGAACCGGAAAGCCCCATTCCAGGTCCCGGGTGATGCCGCGATCCTGCAGGCCCTCGTCCAGCCATTTGTAGGCGATGGAGGTCACGATCAGCGGCCATTCGTTTTTGTGGGTGTCGATCCAGCTGCGCAACTGGTCGGCAAGCTGCGACTGTTTGAGGAAGAGATGCGTGGAATCACGGATCTCGATATCATGCGCGCCCGACACCGCCGAGCGTGGATTGATAAGATCGATCGGGTCCAGAACCCGCGTGCAATTTTCGCATTGATCGCCGCGCGCCCGGTCATAGCCGCAATGCGGGCAGGTGCCGATCACATAACGGTCGGGAAGAAAGCGTGCATCGGTTGCGGAATAGGCCTGCTTGGTGGTGCGCAGTTCCAGAAAACCGTTCTTCCACAGCTGGCGGGCAAAATGGAGCGTGAGTTCGCGATTCTGTACCGAGGAGGATCGCCCGAAATTGTCCCAGGACAATCCAAAACGGTCTCCCAGGTCGCGCTGAACCGCATGCCATTTGGCGCAATAATCGGCGACCGGAATGCCTTCCTCCAACGCCGCCAGTTCGATCGGAGCGCCATGCTCGTCGGTGGCGCAGACCGCCATCGTGTCATAGCCCAGCCCCATACTGACCGCCGCAACCCTAAC
>CAYWWT010000119.1:0-8148 GCA_964461855.1 uncultured Rhizobium sp.
CGAGGGACGTGGCGTCGGTCCCAACAAGGATCATATCCATCTGCATCTGTCGCATCTGGATCCCAAGATCATTCACGAGCGCCTGCCCGGCATCTCGGAATCCGCGCGCATCTTCGCGGGCGTCGATGTGACCAAGGAGCCGATCCCGGTTCTGCCCACCGTGCATTACAATATGGGCGGCATTCCTTGCGCCTATACCGGCGACGCGCTCACCCTCGCCGACGGCAATCCCGATACGGTGGTGCATGGCCTGATGGCGGTGGGCGAAGCGGCCTGCGTTTCGGTGCACGGCGCCAACCGCCTGGGCTCCAACTCGCTGATCGATCTGGTGGTGTTCGGCAAGGCTGCGGGTTTGCAGGCGGCCAAGGAATTGCACGGCAGCAGTTCGCAGCCGGACTTGCCCAAGAATGCCGGCGATGCCGCGATGGCCCGCTTCGACCGTTTCCGCAACGCCAAGGGCAAGACGCCCACCGCTGTGTTGCGCAAGGCGATGCAGAAAGCGATGCAGGAAGACGCCGCGGTGTTCCGCACTGGTGAGAGCCTGGAGCAAGGCAAGCGGCGCATTCAGGAAATCTATGCGCAACGCAGCGATATCGGTGTCACCGATCGTTCGATGATCTGGAACACCGATCTGGTCGAGACCATGGAGTTCGACAATCTTATCCAGCAGGCGGTCGTCACCATCGTAGGCGCCGCCAATCGGCAGGAAAGCCGCGGTGCGCACGCCCGCGAGGATTTCGCCCAGCGCGACGACCAGAATTGGATGAAGCACACGCTGGCTTGGCTGAACCCCGAGACCGGCGAAACCAAGATCGATTACCGTCCAGTGCACACCTACACCCTGACGCAGGATGTGGAGTACATCGCCCCCAAGGCGCGGGTCTACTGATCGCAAGGGAACTTTTGGTTCCTATTCTGGTTAGAACTCCTGGATGATATCCGGGATGCCTGATGCGCTGGTCCGTCTTTGCCTTTCTCTTGTTGCTTGCCGTGCCGGCCTGGGCCCAGGCGCCCGGCTCGGGGGCGCCGACGGCTATGACGCCATCGCCTGACGACCGAGCGCGGCAATGGCTGACCCTGCTGGACGATGGCAACTATACCGATGCCTATAAGCAGATATCGGCGGGTGCGCGCCGAGAAATCTCTGGCGACGCGTGGTCGAAAAAAATGACTGCGATGCGCACGCCGCTCGGCGCGATGTCGTCCCGCACCCTCAAAGACGTTAAGCTTGGCAAGCTCCGCCAGGGCATGCGGGACGGCCAGACCGCGTCCGTCCGCTATGACACCGCTTTCGCGCGCAACGCCACCGCCATCGAATCGATCGATCTTGTGTCGGAAAATGGAAGCTGGACGGTGGCGGACTACACGGTGAAGTGACTCCAATCATTGCCACTGCTGTGTCCGAGGTCTCGTCTTGATGCCGTATTCCCGCCGCAATCCATTCAGACAAGGTTCAGTGAAATGCCCTGACACTCGGGGCTTGTGAAGCGCAGTGCATTTGCAGGGGAGAAGCGATGATGCGCATGAAAGGCTTATTGACGGCGACGGCCGCCATGGTGATCGCCGTCACAACGGTGGCCGAGGCCCAGCCGATGCCGCCGCCCGGCAACGATCCATACGGCTATTACAGCCAATATGACCGCGACGGCTATTACGACCGCAGCGGCCGCTATCGCCGCATGCGCCATGAGGATTTTGGTCCGCCGCCTCCCCCGCCTGCCTATGGCCCGCCGCCGGCCGCTTCCGGTGTCTATTACGAGCAGGGCCGCTACGAAGCCGAATGCCGGCGCGGCAATGCCGCCGCCGGAACGATTTTCGGCGCGCTGGCCGGCGGTCTGATCGGCGGCGCGGCCAGCCGCGGCAACGGCGGCGCGGTGGTGGGCGGCGCCATTCTGGGCGGTCTTCTGGGCAACACGGTCTCGCGCGATATCGATTGCGACGCCCAGCCCGTTGCCTTTCGCGTCTATGCCGATGGTCTCAACGGCAATCTTGGCCAGCGCTATGAATGGCGGCATGACCGCTCCTATGGCTACTTCACGCCGGTCCGGGAATTTCGGCGCGGTGGCGTGGTCTGCCGGGAGTTCACGGAGACGTCTTACCGTCCGGATGGCCGCAGCTTCACGCGCAGCGGTTCGGCCTGCCGCGAGACCGGCGGCCATTGGCGCTTCGATTAAACCGAGAAAATTTTGAACAGGAGAGAATGATGTTGAAGAAAAGCAGACTGATGATTGTGGCAGCTATCCTGGCGCTCGGTGTCAGCGGAACCGGCGCTTTTGCCGATGAATGCAGCGGCCGGGACCATACCAACGGCACGGTGTTGGGCGCGCTCGGCGGCGGACTGATCGGCGGGCTTGCCGGCCACGGTAATGGGCTGGGCATTGTAGGTGGCGCCTTGCTGGGCGGCCTTGCCGGCAATGCCATTGCGCGCGACATGGATTGCGATGACCGGCCCTATGCCGCCCGTTCCTATCACGAGAGCTTCCAGGGCCCCGTGGGCCAACGCCATGACTGGAACCGCGGACCCGACCGTGGCTATGTCGTGACCAACCGTGAATATCGCCGCCGCGGGATGATCTGCCGGGACTTCACGCAGGTGGTTTACCGCCATGGCCGCGAATTCAACCGCGACGGAACGGCCTGCCGCCGCCGCGGCGGCGAGTGGCGGTTCATGTAAATTGCGGCCGGAATGGCTGTAAATCAACGAAGGGCGCGGCCGATACTTGGCCGCGCCCTTTTTCTTTGTACCCCTGTTCCTTTGCGGAACTGTCGTAATTTGCTTTTTTTCCGCCAATCATTGCAGCCTAGCGGCCGCAGCGAATCCAATCGAAGCTCATGTCCGTGACTTGGACCATCAATGTCGGGGGCCGTGCCTATGGCCCCTACACCTTCGAACAGATGAAGGCGTTTCAGGCCGAAGGCCGGCTGGCGCCGCATTCCCTGGTCGCGCGCGATGGCGCTGAGCCGGTCCGTTATGCCAGCGAGGATGGCGAGCTTGCTATTCTCTTTCCCGTCCCTGCGGCGCGCGAGCCGCAAGCGGCGGCGCCAAAAGCCAAAAGCGAAAGTTCCAAGCCGGCGACATTTGGCCGTGAAAGCCAGACCACCGGCGAGCGCAGCCGCTTCATCATCATCGCCGACATGAAATCGGGTTCGATCAGCGGATTGGAAGAAGAGATATTCCGCTTCGGTGCGGCGTTCCGTTTCATGCAGCAATCCTGGATTCTGATCGCGGATGTTTCGCTCAACACGTTGCGCAGCGAACTGATTCAGAAGCTGGGCAAGATCGATACCCTGGTCGTAATCGACACCAGTCACGACAAGGCGGCCTGGTTCAATTTCGGACCTGAGTCCGACACCAAGATGCGCCGGCTGTGGCAGCGCGACACTGTTCCTGCCGCCAAATCGTCCGCGTAAGGACTGCCGTCGCAAAAGCTTGATGCGACGCGGCGCGCATTTATCCCCAGCATGGTGTGAAAGGCGATAGGCTGACCACAGGCGTTGTGATTCGCTTAGGGGCCGGAGTGCAGCATCGCACGAGGTATCTTAGCACTGGGACGTTGCCCGCTACCGGGGCCTTTCCCGTCTCGCACGCTTTTCACACCCATCACCGCATATGGAGCAGATATGGCTAAGCGCTCTCAGCGTTCGAAGTCCCGTGAGAATTTTTCTGCCAGCCAAAATGTGCAGCCTCTTTTCCCCAATCGTCCTTGGTCACCTCACGATCGCGACCAGGAAAATCGCGACCGCCGTTACGTAAAGAATATCCGGGCGATGAGTTCGGCTCAGCAGCAATTGATGGATGCGATCGATGCGCAGAGCGTGGTTCTCGCACTCGGTCCCGCGGGAACCGGGAAAACCTATCTCGCCATCGCCAAGGCCGTCGAAGCGCTGGAAAGCGGCAAGGTGCAACGTATCGTTCTGTCGCGCCCCGCGGTTGAGGCCGGCGAGTCGCTCGGCTTTCTGCCCGGCGATCTCAACGAAAAACTCGCGCCCTATCTCAGGCCTTTGTACGATGCGCTCACCGAAAGGCTGGGAACCAAGAGGCTCAAGACATTATTGGCCGAAGGCGTGATCGAGATCGCGCCCGTGGCCTATATGCGCGGCCGCACTTTGAGCGAATGCTTTGTGGTGATCGATGAGGCGCAGAACTGCACCTATGGCCAGATCAAGATGCTTTTGACCCGGCTGGGCTGGCGCTCGACCATGGTGCTGACGGGCGACCCCGACCAGACCGATTTGCTGCCGGGGATGTCGGGTCTGAGCGATATTGCCAATCGTCTGGAGCCGCTGGCCGAAGTGCCGGTCGTACGGCTGACGGAAGGCGACATTGTGCGCCATCCCCTGGTGGCGTCGATGCTGACCGTCCTCTAGACGGTGAGAGCGACGGTAAGGACAAGCAGGCCCAGGATGAAGCACCAGTAGCCGACAAGGGCTGCCGCGAAACCGTAGGCCACGGCCGAACAGTCTTTTTTACGGTAGGAACGCGTGGCGTTCTCCAGAAGCACGCTGGCGCCCGCGAAGACCATGACACCGTAATAAAGGATGGTCGCGCCGCGGCCCTCGGATTTGCGCGCCAGGAGACGGTAGATGTTCGCGGTGATGCCCGACAGGGTCAGGCCCGCTGCCAGCGCGAAAAAGAGCACCGTCAGGTCGCGACAAAGCTGAGCGCCAAACGCCATCAGCCTTTCCCTCGGCATGCATTTGGGGGCGCCGGAGCGTGGACGGGCCTCGATTTCCAGCCAGAATTCATGTGCCAAACTGACGCGAATTGGTGTTCCAGGGACACGCATCGCAAGAATTGGGCGAGAAGCCTGGGCCGCGGCTGATGTCGCGCAGGCCGCAATGTTAAGGTTCCGGACTGGAAGGACGGGTGGGCTGTGGGCAGACGGGGCGAAATTCACCAGCATTCGGGCTGGCTGATACCCTTGGGCCTGTTGGGCGTGATCGCCGCGCTGTGCGGATTTTTCCTGCTCTATTATCTGCGTCCGCCACCTGCCCCGTTCCGAAACAGCCAGCCTGCGGCCGCAACAGCTGCGGTAACCTTCACTATCAGGGGGCTGACTTTCCGGATTCCGGCCCGTTATGTCGAAAGGCGCGCCGGCCGTACCGGCGCCGGGCGCGATCGCATTCCGCTCGTTGCCGCTCTGCCGGACATGCGCGGCTATTCGGAAGCTGAGGACGCGCTTTTCAACGGCAGTGCGCCGGATTCGCCTGTGATCCATTTTGTGATCCGCGCCGACGCATCGAGTCTCGATGCAAAAACCAGGCTCAAGCGGGTTTACGGGCCTTATCTTCTCGCCCCTGAAGGCGAGGAAGCGCCTTTCGGCTTGACCCGTTATACCTTCCGCTCCGATTCCGCCTACGGCCGTAGCGATCTCTTCGCGGGGAAAGGCGGCGGGCTCTTGTTTCTTTGCGAGCGCCCGGCGCAGGACCTGCCCAGCCCCAATTGTCTTGCGATCGACAGGCCGCTCGCGCCTGGCGTCAGCGTCACTTTTCGCTTCAAACGCGCGCATCTGGCGCGTTGGCAAGCGATCGGAGAAGGTGTCGATAGGCTGATTACCGGCTTTCGCCGCTAGGACGCTTCGCCGCGTTCAACCCCGGCTCGCCGGCGGTTCGGGCAGATCCATTTCCAGGATCGCCATGTTGAAGGCATAGGAAATCTCGCCGTCCTCTTCATCCTTGAAGAGCACGCCGACAAATTCGCCATTGATATGGACTTCCACGGAATCCTGCTGCTTGGGTCGTTCCACGACAGTGATGGTGTCGAGGCGGAAAAGATTGCGCAGATATTTTTCCAGACGCCAAAGCTCGCCGCGGGTCATGCTGTCCTCTTGCAATCGGATGCCGTGACGTCGCATGGCGGCCCGGCAGGGTCAAGACGTATGCGTCAGCCGGTCTCGTCGTCGAAGAAATGGTTCATTTCCTGGGACGGGCGCTCGGGCCCGGTGCAGTTGACGAGCTTCGCCGGAATGCCCACGGCGGTGCAACCGGGAGGGACCGATTTCAAAACCACCGAGCCGGCGCCGACACGGCTATACTCGCCCACTTCGATATTGCCCAGAATCTTCGCGCCCATCGACAACAGGACGCCGCGGCGGATCTTGGGGTGACGATCGCCCGCGCCCTTACCGGTGCCGCCGAGCGTAACGCCATGCAGCATGGAAACATCATCTTCCACCACTGCGGTCTCGCCGATCACGACACCGGTGGCATGATCGATCATGATGCCGCGCCCCAGCTGCGCGGCGGGGTGGATGTCGACGGCGAAGAGTTCGGAAATGCGACTCTGGAAGAACAAGGCCAGCGCATGGCGGTTCTGCTGCCACAGCCAATGGCCCACCCGGTAACTCTCGAGGGCGTGAAAGCCCTTGTAATAAAGGAAGGCCTCGACCACCGAATGACAGGCGGGATCGCGCTCGAACACCGCGGACAGATCGGCGCGGATCGCTTCTCCGATGCCGCTGTCGGCGCCAAACGCTTCTTCGAAGGTTTCACGCGCCAGAAGAGGATCGATGTCGCCGCCGCCAAGCTTGCGGGCCAAAAGGAAGGAGAGCGCGTTCTCCAGACGATCGTGTTTGAGAATGGTGGCGTGAATGAAGCTCGCCAAAGTGGGCTCTTGCGCCGCCATGGTCTCGGCCTCGGCACGCAATTGGGCCCAGACCGGGTCGAGAGTGGCAAGTTTTTCACGTGCAATCGGCATGGTCCCCGTTTCTAGCACAAGGATTTGTGCATTTTCAAAATGCCCAATTCAAAAGCCGGCTGCCCGATGGCCTTGGGCCCTGTTCCTGCCTATATGGGAAAGGTTCCCCCCGGATGCGAGAGCGGCCATGACCGAGAAGATTTCCTTCAACCAGCCTGCCCCCGATGCCATCGACCTGCTTTTGTCCCGCCGGTCGGGCTCGGCCAAGGCGATGGAAAAACCGGGTCCGAGCCGCAAACAGCTGGAGGAAATCTTGCGCGCGGGCGCGCGGGTGCCCGATCACGGCAAATTGTTCCCATGGCGTTTCCTCGTTTTCGAGGGCAAGGCCCGCACCCGCTTCGGGGATATTCTGGCGGAAGTCCTGGAAGCCGAGGGCGAGCGTGCCAAACACGTCGAGGATGAACGCGAGCGCTTTTTGCGCGCCCCATTGGTGATTGGCGTGATCTCCTCCGCGCGCGAGCAGATCAAGGTGCCGGTATGGGAACAGGAATTGTCGGCGGGCGCGGCGTGCCAGAATATTCTGATCGCCTCTCATGCCTTGGGGTTTGTCGCGAACTGGTTGACGGAATGGTACGCCTATCATCCTGTTGTGAAAGAGAAGATCGGGATGAAACCTGGCGAACGCGTTGCAGGCTTTATCTATATCGGGACGTCCAGTGTCGATCTGGAAGAACGTGCGCGTCCGGAGATGGAGAAGATTGTCAGCTATTTCTGACGCAAGCGGGGATCAGGCGTAAGCCAGAAACAGGCTATAGCCGATGATGGCGAACGCCAGCGAGGCAGGGACCAGCGAAGCAAACCAGGAATCCATGACGCAACCCTTTCGACCTCGCTGAAATGGGCGGTATGGGACGGTTTGTGGAGGTCCAAGGCAGCGGAGGCGCCATGCCTCTGCCGCATGGCTTTGCCCCTGCGAGGATCAGGGAATTCCCAGGAGCTTGTGGGTCTGGAGCGAGAGCCGCCATTGCGGATGCGCCAGGCAATAGGCCGTGGCCGCTGCGGTATTGGCGGCGCGGTCGGCGCCGTCCATCGGCTGCAGGAAGAAATGGGCGAAGTCCTGGTCCGCGAAGCGTTCGGGCTTGGCTTCGGATTGCGGATAGACCAGCTTCAATTCGCTGCCGCGTTTCAATTTCTGTTCCGCATCGGCCTTCGGACTGACGCAGATCCAGTCTATGCCGGCCGGCGGCAGCAAGGTGCCGTTGGTTTCGATGCCGATCTCGAAATCCTGTTCTTTAAGAGCAGCGATCGCGGCAGGATCGAGTTGCAGCAAAGGCTCGCCGCCCGTGCACACCACGTAGGGCTTTCCGCGGACATGGGGCGGCCATTGCGCCCGCACGGCGCGAGCAAGCGCGGCCGCGTCGGGAAATTTCCCCCCATTGGGTCCATCGGTGCCGACGAAATCGGTGTCGCAGAAACGGCAGACCGCCGCGTCGCGGTCCTTCTCCAGCCCG
>CAYWWT010000120.1:0-8139 GCA_964461855.1 uncultured Rhizobium sp.
GTCATCTTACACTCCCCCTTTTCGGTCCCGCGCCCCGAGGCCCGGCTCCAGTTTTGTCCGCGCCCGACACGGGCCCCTTTTCCGTCAATTGCCGTTGATTTCGTCGGCGAAAGCCTTCTTCTGGGCGTCTGTGAGATAGAAGGTGTCCGGATCGCGATAGGCGCGCTTCACCGTCACGGTTTCTCCCGGAAGGATGAATTGTGACGAGCCAGACTTTGTCCGCACGACATTGTTGTTCTGCTCACACGACCACATGTCGATCCGCGAACCCGGCACGGTCACGCGCGTGTAGTAATCCACCACATGCCAGGGCTTCTTCAGGCCTTTCGGATCCCAAACTGTCACGTCGTATTGAATGAGATTGGGGCTGACCATGCGGATGCGTTCCACCGTGCTGGTGGCTCCGCTGTAATCCGGATTCTGGCGCTGATACTGGCCATGGGTGACGCGAATGGTGTGAACCACCAAAGTGTCGCCGTCCCAGAAGCCGATGGAATCGCCGGTCCAGAGCGGCTTGGCCTCGTCTTCGGATACATGTCCGCGGCCATCGGTGTAGATGCGGCGAACTTCGCTCTGCTGTTCGTTGATCAACCGGGTTTCGTCCGGCAGCACGACATATTCGCGCAGAAACGGCTCGGTCAGCCAGCGCGGAAAACCCGACGGCAGGCAATCGCTGAGTTGGTCCCACTCATTGCCCAACTTCACCTGTTTGAGCTTTTCCCGGTACGCCTCCTCGAATTTGGGCGTCAATTGCGCGGTCACTTGTCCCTGGGATAGATCGCCCGGTTGATCGGGATCGAATTTCAGGCCCGGGTTGCGCTTGCCCGGCGCGGCACCACGCGTCCAGATGCCAGACCAGTCCGGCATCTTGGCGTAATCGGCCCTGGTGTAATGTGTGCCACCATGGGCCGCCGCCTTCATCTTCAGATAGACGTTGTAGGATTCCTGAAACTGCTTGGGGATCGGGGTGTTCTGGCCCGGTACCTTCAGACAGGCCGCACCTTTGACCGATGAACAGACCTGGAGCGTATTGCCATCGGGCGGATTGCCGCCCGCCTGGCCGGCTGCCTCCGGCGACGCCGTGGTCACTGCGAGAACCAGAGCACCTGCCATGGCTGTCCAGCCAAAACGGCTGGCCCCGCTTTTTTTCGCGACTTCGCGATTCGCGTGAATGTCCCTCATTGCTTCCTCATGTCCTTCCGTCCGGGTGTGTGGGTGCGCAGGTTTTGCGCATGTCCATAGCTGCGCCGACAGCTGCCTGACATGCAACAGCCGACTCGACCAGAATGTCGAACGTCCGGACGGCCTCCCTTTTGCGCGCATCACACCGGATGCTTGAAGGCAAGCTAGAGCCGGGCGGATATGCGCGTCTTGCACGAAGCCCGCACGCTTCTGCACGAAAAGACCGAGATCGATGCGCCCGGTTTTCGGTGCAATGCAAAAAAGAGAGGTGCTGCGTTTGTGCGGCGCTAGAGGCTCCGTCCGACGGTGAAACGGACGGACAAGGGCTCTAAGGGATGAATATGCCGGTCCGCGACGCCTCCGGCGGGCTCATTCGGCAGGCGATCGGCATACCAGAACTCCGCTGCCTCGGCTTTGGTGCCGAGAATATTGTAGAGACCGGCCTCGAGCTTCCAGCCGCTTTCAAAATTGTAACCTATCTCGGCGTTCCACTCGCCATAGCCGCTGGCTCGCACCGCATTGTCAGGGGTGAGCGGATAGGATCCCAGATACCGGTATTCGAGGCCCGCGCTCCAGGGGCCTAGATGTTTCACATAAGCCGCGAAATTTCCGATCGCGGCCGGCGCCGCCGGGATATAGTGGCCGATATGGCCCGTGCCATCGTCGCTCGCCTCGGTATAGCGGGCATGGCTGGAGGCGAAGCTGCCATAGAATTCCAGCCAGTCCATGGCCTGCCAGGTCGTATTGAGCTCGATGCCTTCGCGATGGCTGGGCGGGCCGGCCGAAGTCTGCCCGGCGTCGGGATCGTATGTCAGCTCCGACTGGAACCGGATCTGGAAAAAAGTCAGTGTTGCCGAAAGATTGGGCAGGAATTCCTCGCGCACGCCGATCTCCTCGCCGGTCGAGCGGGCGATCAGCGGCGCGCCCGCAAGCCCCTGCGAAGCAGCCTGCGTCACGCCGCGCACATCGTCACTGTGAAATCCGCGCCCTGCCGAGATATAGATTTCCGTTTTCGGCAACACGGTGAAAACGACGCTGCCCTTTGGCTGAAAAAGGTCCTGGGACACATCGCCAGTATTGATGCCCTTGTCGCTGGCGGTGAAATAATTTTCACGCAAGCCAATGACGCTGCGCAACCAAGGCGTCCAATGCATGGTCGCTTGGACATAAGCGCCGACGCTGGCTTCACCGACTCGATCGCTTTCCGCCTCGCCGAGAACCCGGCGACCCCGAGTGAAATCGCGGAGGACATGGTTGGCGTCGTAGCGTGTATCCGCGCCCACCAAAATTTCGCTGTTCAGGCCCAGCCAATCCAGGGATTGCTGATAGCTGGCACCTCCGCCAAGCGTCAGCCGGTTTTCCGTCTGGGCTTCCTGGTCGCCATTGACCGGATCTTCCAGGAAATGGGTGAAGTTGTTCCACAGGGTCAGCCGATTGTTGACGGCATAACCGTGCGCCTCGAACGCGCCCTGCCCCAGCTCCGTATGATATCCACCCGAAAGGCTGGCGCGTTGGGCCGCGCCGCCATCGCTGGGATCCAGTGTCCCGAAACGCCCGATAAGGCCTTGCGCGATGGCGCGTTCCGGTTGATCGGTCGTCGCATTCCACAAGCCGCCATAATACATCGCGGTCAGGGAATAGCCTTCCTCGGCATCGCCGCCCGAATAGCGCAGCACGGCATTCAACTTTCGCTGATTGTCGGGGCTGTCCCAGGGCCCGTCATAATGCTGCAATTCCAGCGCCCCAAGAACGGTTCCGCCCGATAGTTCTCGCGTTCCCGCTGCGAACAGGCGCGCAAATCCCAGGGTGCCGGCGGTGAGGTTCACCTGGTCGTCGATATGGTTGAGATAGCCGATATCGACCGTACCAACCGACGCGAAATCCCCTTTGGCCGCGAAATAAGGCCCTTTCGTATATTGAATGTCGGTGGCCAATTCCGGAATCATGAAATTCAGATCGGTATAGCCCTGGCCATGGGCATGCGTAGGTTCATTGACCGGCATCCCGTCCACGCTCACCGCCAGATCGGTGCCGTGATCCAGGCTGAAGCCGCGCAACAGATATTCGTTCGCCTTGCCCTCGCCGCTATGGGCGGTGACCACCAAGCCCGGAACGGTCTCCAGCATTTGACCGGCGCGATAGGCCGGCGTCAGCGCGAGTTCGTCATTTACGACAACGCCCTGGCTGGAGGTCAGGGCGGTACCCATCAATTGGCGCCGCTCGGCCGTGACCGTCATGGTCTCCGAACGGGCCACCTGGGCCCAGGCTTGCGGCACGAACGCCAACAGAAAAGACAAAGCGATCACCGGATGGCGCAAGGGCAGACCGGTCCTGAACGCGCGGTAGAACATACGGCCTCCTCGGTATCGACCTCTAATACGAGAAGACAAAGAGTTTCCCTCGCGAGACCGGCACCGAAGCCGAAAACCGCGCGTCACCAGGTGATGGAATCGATCTTGCAGAAGCGCGATTCAGCGACGGCTCGCATACGCGGGCGCGGGGCGCGCACAGAAGGCTGCGTCTTCAACCGCAATGTTTCCGTGAGCTGCTTTTTGGCGCGGTAGACGGCGCCCTCAACCGCCTTGACGGTAATGCCGAGTATTTCCGCGGCCTCTCCCTGAGACAGGCCTTCCAACGCCGTAAGGATGAGAGGATCGCGCAATTTTTCGGGCAATGCGTCGATGGCGTCGCGCGCAAGACGGTGCTGCTCGTTTTCGATCATGCTCTCATCGATGCCTGGAGATGGATCGGCCGTCTCCCGGGCGCAGCCGGTCCAAGGCATGAGAATGCGGCGCACCGCCTGACGGCGAGCCCGGTCGCGGCATTTGTTGAGGGCGATACGGCGCAGCCAGAATTCCAGCGGGCGCTGCGGATCGTAACTTCTCAGCCCGCGCCACGCCGCAATCAGGGCTTCCTGCAGGACATCCTGCGCTTCACTCTCGTCGCGGACATAGCGATGTACATAGCGATAGAGAGATCTTTTGTAGCGTCCAACCAGCACCGCAAAAGCACTTTCGTCTCCCGCCAGCGTCGCGGCGACCAGGAAAGCGTCATTGGGCGCCAGAGCATTCATGGCGTGTCCCGCATCAGCATCTCCACAACCTTCTGATCGTAGAGCTGGCGCTGGGACGGCGTGAGTTGGCTGCGGATATCGACGATATAGGCGATCGTGAGGGTCTGCAGAGCACCGACGATCTCCTGCATCTGGACGATCGCTTCCTTGGTGGGCCCGGACAAGGTCATGTTTTCCGAGAAGGCGCCACCCAGCTGCGCGCGTGCCATGTAGAGATTGGCCATCAGCTGGTTGCGCTGATGGGTGTATCGCGCGTTGATCGTGCCGATCGCCGATTTTTGCGCCATGGTCAGATTGATCTGCTGTTCCAGCAGCAGATTGATCGTCTCGTTGAGCGTGACCTTGCGGGCCTCCGGCGCGGTCGCATCCCGCCGCAAGCCCAGCTCGGCGCCGGCGAAACCGAACAAGACTGCCACCAGGGCGGTCAGCAGAATGCTTTTCCAGCCCATTGCCTATTCCAGGAGCGAAGCCGGCGGAACTTCCGTCAGCAGAAGTGAAATGCTCACCGTCCGTGGCGGCGGCAGGGGACGGGTTGCCGCGATGGCAACACCAAGCAGAAGCGCCGCGGCCGCAATGCCGGTTTTTCGTCCCGCCTCTCCCAGCAAGAGGTTTCGCACCTGCTTTCGGCGGCGGATTTCGGCGCATACCGAATCTTCCATGCCCGCCAAAGACGGCACAATGTCGTCATGAAATCTTGCGAGGAGCAGTTCGAGATCGCCTGCCATGGCTTCTCCTTCCTGTCGCTATATCGACGACGCGGCCCACAAGACCATTAGCCTTCCAGCGCCGAACCGATCCGGTTTTCCAGCCGATCCAGATCCGAACCGCCTTGAACCTTTCGCGGCGCCGTCTCCTTGAGGAACAGGCTCACCACGGTGCCGAGCACCAGGCCGCCCAAAGCAAAATAAAGCACATCCTGGATGCCGTAGCGGCTGGCGATTGTACCGGCGATCACCGGCGCAATGCCGCCGCCGAAGATTTCACCGGCACCGATGATGATGCCGGCGGCGGTGGAGATCAAACCCAGTGGTGCGGCTTCCACCGCAATCGGCCCCGTGATCAGCGACAAAAGCCCGAAGGCAAAGCCGGCGCCGATGAAAAGCAGCACGAAGAGCATGACGGGATCGGGACCTTGCTGAATGAAGAGCCAGACGAAGACGGCTCCCACCGCGAAGCCCAGTATCGCCATCAGCCTGCGCCCCAGATAGTCGGAAGCCCAGGCCAGCAGCCATTGGCCCAGAAAGCCGCCAAATCCGATGGCCGAGGTGACGAAGCCCATCTGCGCCGGACTGAGATGGAGATAGGAGGTCAGATAGATCGGCGTATTGGCCGACAGCACGAAGATTCCGCACATGGAGCAGAGCAAGGCCAGCATGCCCAGGGGCACGTTGCGATGCTTGAACACCGCGCTGAGCGGCGCGCGCTCGGCGCTGTCGCTATGGCCTTTCGCAGTGACCGGCTCGCGGATCACCATCCAAAGCAAACCCGCCAGAATCAATCCGGGAATGCCCACCAGCAGGAACACGCCCCGCCAGGACATGCCGGCGCCCAGGAGCTGCGTGGCGATGATGGGGCCGAAACCCAGTCCGAACAGGGCGAAAGCGGATTGCTGCAGACCCTGGTTGAAGCCGCGACGGCGCGGCTCGGAGGCTTCGGCAACACAGGCAAAGCTTGTGGGACAGAAAGCGCCTTCCGACACACCCATGACCGCGCGGATCAGGAGCAGGCTGGTCATACCCATCGCCATGCCGGAAAAGCCCGACAGGAGCGAGAATACGATGATGGCCGGTATCAGAACCTTGCGCCGGCCGATGCGGTCGGACAATCCGCCCAGGAAAATCGCGGCCACGCCCCAGGCGATGCCCAGTATCGCCACCAGATTGTTGATGTCTTGTGGTGTAAGATGCAGATCGCCGATCATCGCAGGCGCCAGCGGCGCCACGATCCAGCGGTCCAAGCCCACCAGGCCAAAGCCCAAAGTCAGGAGCGCGACGGTTTTCCATTCATAATCGGTGTCCCAGCTTTTTTTTCCGTCCATGTCACTCCCCCGATTTTTTTATTATTGGAGATCAGCGCTTGTAGAAGGGTGGTATCTCCGCATCGACATTGAGCCAGATCGATTTGACCTGCGTATATTCGCGCATCACCTCGAAACCCATTTCACGGCCATAACCTGACTGGCCGAAGCCGCCAAATGGCGATGCCGGGTGCACGCGTTTGTAGCTGTTGATCCAGATCATGCCGGCATGCAGATTCTTGGCCACCCGGTGCGCGCGCTGCACGTCCCTGGTCCACAGGCCCGCGCCCAGGCCGTAATCGGTGCCGTTGGCGATGGCGATCGCGTCTTTTTCATCCTTGAAGACGGTGGCTGAAACGAATGGACCGAACACTTCCTCGCGCGAAACGCGATGCTCGGGGCCCGCCTGCACGATGGTGGGTTCGACGAAAAAACCCTTGGACAAATCACCTGGCGGCACCTTGCCGCCGGAAAGGATCTTGCCGCCCTCCTTTTCCACCAGCCCGACATAGCTCAACACACGCTCGTGATGGATCCGGGACGTCAGGGGCCCCATCTCGGTTTCTGGATCGAGCGGGTCGCCCTGCCGGATCGAGCGGGCGAGCGCGACGAATTTCTCCAGGAACTGCTCGGCGATGGATTCATGCAGGATCAGGCGCGACCCTGCGATACAGGCCTGTCCCTGATTGTGAAAAATTGCAAAGGCGGAGCCGCCCACCGCCGCCGGGATATTGGCATCCTCGAAAATGATATTGGGACCCTTGCCGCCCAGTTCGAGCTGCACTTTTTTAAGATTGCCCGCAGAGGCGCGCACGATGCTGCGCCCGATATTGGTTGACCCGGTGAAGGAGACTTTGCCGATATCCGGATGCTCGGCGATGCGTTGACCGGCCGTATTGCCGTAACCGGGAACGATGTTGACCACGCCGGGCGGAATGCCCGCCTTCTCGATCAATTCACCCACCCGCAAGGTGGTGAGGGGCGTGATTTCAGACGGCTTCATCACCACGGTGTTGCCGGCCGCCAGGGCGGGACCGAGCTTCCAGCTGACGAACATCAGGGGGAAATTCCAGGGCACGATCTGGCCGACCACGCCGATGGGTTCGCGCACGGTGAAATTGAGAAACCCCTGATCGACGGGAATGACGGCACCTTCGATCTTGTCCGCCATGCCGGCGAAATAACGGAAAGTGAGTACCGTGCGCGGATGGTCGAGATTGCGGCAATCCCGTATGGGATGGCCGGTGTTCATTGCTTCCAGCCGCGTCAGATGATCGGCATCGGCCTCGATCAAATCGGCGAGCTTGTAGATCAGCCGGGCCCTTTCATGGCCAGCCAGCCGCGCCCAGCCCGGCGCCGCCGCTCGCGCCGCATCCACAGCGCGGTCGACATCGGCTTCACGCGCCTCGGCGATGGAGACGATCTTGCTGCCGTCATAGGGATTGAAAACATCGATCTCGGTTCCGGCCGCGCTGTCCATCCATTTCCCGCCGATCAGGAGACGGGTCTGAATAGCCGAAGCGGCCAGGGGCTCTGCCTTTGCCATGTGTGCGCGATCAGAAGCTGACGGACACGACGGGTGCTTCGCCGGACTGGATCAGTTCTGGAATCTTGGGCGAGGCATTTTCCCAGACCAGCAGCATCGACCGCTTGTCGGCATACCCGGTATGGCGGATATCGGCCGGCATGCAGGAGACGTCGCCCGCTTTCATGATGACGCGGGCGCGATTCCTGCCGCTGTTCTTGTCCTTGACGTCCCAGACAATCTCGTCGGTCAGAACCACGAACCATTCGCAGCGGTCATTGCCGTGATCGACCGGCAGGATGAATTCCTCCGGTTCGGCGTTCGCCTTGTCGTCCGCGTTCT
>CAYWWT010000121.1:0-8084 GCA_964461855.1 uncultured Rhizobium sp.
AGGAATATTGGGGCCTGCGCGGCCTCGCCTATCGCATCAAGAAGAACCGCAAGGGCCATTACGTGCTCCTCAACATCAACGCCCCGTCGGGCGCGGTTGTCGAACTGGAGCGCCAGCTCAAGATCAACGAAGACGTGCTGCGCTACATCACCGTCAAGGTCGATCAGTTCGACGTCTCGTCCAACAAGAATCGCCGTGACGACCGCAGCGACAAGCCGGAAGGCGAAGCCGCCACCACCACCACCGAGGAGACCGCACAATGAGTTTCGGCGGAAATCGTGAAGGCCGTGGCGAACGCGGCGGCGACCGCGAAGGCGGACGCGGCGGAGATCGCGACGGCGCGCGCCGTCCCTTCTTCCGGCGCAAGAAGACCGATCCCTTCTCCGGCGCCAACGCGCCCAAGATCGACTATAAGGATGTGAAGCTCCTGCAGCGTTACATCTCCGAGCGCGGCAAGATCGTGCCGTCGCGCATCACCGCAGTCTCGACCAAGAATCAGCGCAAGCTGGCGAACGCGATCAAGCGCGCCCGCTTCATGGCGCTGCTTCCCTATGTCGTGAAGTAAGGAAGGCCATCCCATGCAAGTCATTCTGCTCGAAAGAGTCGAGAAGCTGGGCCAGATGGGCGACGAAGTCCGGGTCAAGGACGGCTTCGCGCGCAACTTCCTGCTTCCCAAGAAAAAGGCGCTCCGCGCCACCAAGGCCAACCGGGAATATTTCCAGACCCAGAAGGCGCAACTCGAAGCCCATAATCTGGACCGCAAGAAGGATGCCGAGGCCATCGCCAAGAAGCTCGGCGGCCAGTCCTTCGCCCTGATCCGTCAGGCGGGCGACCGCGGCCAGCTCTATGGCTCGGTCAGCCCCCGCGACGTGGCGGGTGCGATGGAAGCGGGCGGCTTCAAGGTCGACCGCAACCAGATCCAGATCAGCCAGGCGATCAAGACCATCGGTCTCTTCACGCTTCCGGTCGTTCTGCATCCGGAAGTCCGCGTGAACATCACCGTCAATGTCGCGCGCAGCGAGGACGAAGCCGAGCGCCAGGCGCGCGGCGAGAATGTCCTGGCCGAACGCACCGAACAGGAAAACGCGGTCGCGGCCGCCGAAGACATGTTCGAGGAAGGCGCCGCTCCGGCTGAGGACGGCGAAGCTTCCGAGGAAGCAACCGAAGCCTAACCGCTTCGCTATCGAAACAAAAAGGCCGGGCGGTAAACCCGGCCTTTTTCTTTTTTATGCGCCCGATCCTTTTATGCTGCGCCGGATTGCTCGGCGAACTGGCGCCGGGTCAGGCCGCCGGGCGGATCGCCGAAGAAAACATCCACACTCTTCAATTTCCCATTTTCGAAAGTCAGGCGCTCGGCATTGCGAAAGCCGGCATCGGGATGCACCCTATTGGGGAAACGCATTTCCAATCGATAGACCACGAGCACGACATCGCCATCTTCCATGATCGCCTCGAAATGAAATTTGCGATGGCTGACATGGTTCGGCCAGCAACGCGCAAAATACGCGTCGCGATCGATGCGATCGTCAACGGGGCTGGTGAAAGCGAAGCCGTCCGCCATATTGCGCTCGACGAAGGACCGATCGCCTGTTTCATAGGATTCGTAGTAACGCCGCGCCAGCTCGATATTTCGCATTTTCAACTCTCCACCGACCTTCCCAGCGCATCCATCAGCAGATTGGTGCCATGCTCGCGCGAGCCGGCATCGTCATAGCCGTCGAGATAATCGCCATATTCCGTCAGCAAGAACCTGGTGCCCTTGCCTTCCGCCCTGATCTCGATGGCGGCCTGAGAGACGGAAATCTTCCGGTCATCCACGAACATATTGTAGGTGTAGATGATCCGCCCCTCTCCATTTTCAGTGGGCGGCACGATATCCCGATAGACGCAATCGAAACGCGTCACCGTGCCGCTTTCCCATCGCCCTGCCAGGGTTTCGATACCGCCTTCCCGGAAATCGAAACTGCGCGACACCAATGTCCAATTGCCGCCTCCGGAAAACCATTTGTCTTTGGCCTCTTCCTTGGCGAAGGCCTCGAATACGCGCGCGGGGCTCGCGTTCCAGATACGGGTGATGGTGAAACTGGCATGGACGATAGAACGGCTGGTCATGAACTGCACCTTTGGTTGAAGTTTATTGCGCGTCTTGGCGGACGTAATGGAACCGCATCACGTCCGGTTCAAACCGCTTGGCGTCGGCAATACGGAAGCGCGTTCTGTGCGCCTCCTCGAAGAACCGCACACCGGCGCCCAGAAGGACCGGGTTGAGGAACATCCAATATTCATCGATCGCGTCCAGCGCCTGGAAACTCCGCACCAGGCCCGGACTGCCGAAGATCAGCAGATTCTTGCCGGGCTGCTGCTTCAGCGCCGTAATATCCTTCACGTCGCGCTTCAGATGAACGTTGTTCCAATCGCTGGTCTGCAAACTGCGCGAGAAGGTGATCTTTTCGATGCCCTCCACCCAGCGCGCATGTGCGCGCCGGTCTTCCGGCGCTTTTTCGTCGTTCAGGACGGTCGGCCAATAGCCACGCATCATGCCATAGGTGGTGCGGCCATAAACCGCCGCCCCTGCCGTCGCAATCACGCGATCCGCATCCTCGAAGATGGCGGGATTGACGGTGATCCAATCCATTTCACCATTCGGTCCGGCGCAGAAGCCGTCCAGCGACAGATGAATCAGGGAAACAAGCTTTCTCATTCTTCGGTCTCCGGTTTTGTCTGATCGAGGAAAGCGCCCAGCCGGTCGAGATTGCGCTCCCACATCTGGCGGCGCTCGGCGATCCAGCGCTCCGCAAGTGAAAGCGCCTTGGGATCGACCCGGCAGGTTCTCACCCGTCCCGCTTTTTCGCTTTTGACGAGCCCGCTCTCCTCCAGGACCTTGAGGTGCAGCATCACGGCGGGCAGCGACATGGGCAGCGGCTTGGCCAATTCGCTGACGCTGGCCGGCCCCTGCGCCAAGCGTTCCATCATGGCCCGGCGGGCGGGGTCGGCCAGCGCCTGGAAAGCTAGATCGAGGTCGTTCTTATAGTTAAGCATATACTTAACTATCAACAACAAGCCGTCTGTGTCAACACAAGGAGCGCAGGACGAAATCGAGGCCGCGAAAGATGAACCGCAGCCGCATTGCGCACGCGCCCCGGAGCGGGCTAATTAGCACATGCCCTCAAGGGCTTCCCTGAAAAGGCCGCGACCGAAAGGAACTTCCGTTGAGCGATATTTTCCGCGAGGTCGAAGAAGACGTCCGCCGCGAAAAACTGCAGAAATTCTGGAAGAACTATGGCGACTATGTCATCGCCCTGGGCGCGGTGGTCATTGTGGGGATCGCCGGCTTCCAGCTTTGGCAACGCTATCAGCAGACCGAGCGCGACAAGGCTTCGGTGGCCTTCATCGCCGCCCAGCGCATCACGGACCCCAAGGCTGCCGCAGTGGCGTTCGCGGACATCGCCAAGAGCGCGCCCAAGGGTTATGCGCTGCTCGCCCGCCTGGAGCAGGCGCACAGCATGCTGGCGTCCGGACAGAAGGACAGCGCGCTGGCGATCTACAAGGATATCGCTGCAGAGGACAAAGGCGGACCCGGCGCGGTCGCGCGGCTGCGCCAGGCCTGGGCCATTGTCGACACGACGCCGCGCACGGACTTGGAAAGCCTGCTGGCGCCGCTCCGCGAACCCACTGGTGCATGGAAGCAGCTGGCCGATGAAGTGCTGGCCTATAGCGACTATCACAACAACCAGATGCCGAAAGCCGCACAGGAATTCGAAGCGCTCGCCAACGACACCAATTCGCCCGGCCAGTTGCGCGTGCGCGCCCGCGCCATGGCCGCCTTCCTGAAACAGGGCGGCGCCAAAGATTTCGGGACCGTACCGCCGCTCGCGCCGCCGCCGGCGCCTGATGCCATGCCAGCGCCGCCCGCCGCAGCCGGCGCGGCACCTGCCGGAGCGCCGGCCACGCCATGATCCGCAAATCCCAGCGCCTGCGTTTCGGCTGCGCGCTCGCGGCTGTTCTTCTGCTCTCCGGTTGCAGCGTCTGGGAAGGCGTGGGCGACACGGTGAGCGATTGGTTCGCGCCCAACAACAAAAGCAAGTTGCGCGGCGAACGCATTCCGCTCACCGCACTCGATGACGCGCTGAAGCCCGACCCCGCACTCGAAGCGACCCCGGTGGTCCTGCCCGCGCCCTACAAGAATCCGGAATGGGCACAGCCTGGCGGCTTCGCCTCCAACGCCGTCTATCATCTTCAGGCATCCGGTCATCTGCGCCAGATCTGGGATGCCGATGCCGGCAAGGGATCGGATTCGACATCGCGCCTCACCGCGTCACCCGTGGTGGGCGGCGGGCGTATCTTCGTTCTGGATTCCGAGGCCCATGTCTATGCCTTCAACGCCGCCAACGGCGAGGCGGTCTGGGACAAGCGGCTGGCGCCCAAGAACGGCACCGACATGCCCACCCTTTGGGGCCTCCTGGGCAAGCCCAACACGGTGGAGCCCGTCACCGGCATGGGCGGCGGCGTTGCTTTTGACGATGGCAAGATTTTCGTCACCTCCGGCTTCGGTGTTCTGATCTGCATGGACGCCGCCACGGGACGCGAATTGTGGCGCCACGACATGGGCGTGCCCATCGCCAACGCGCCGGTGGTCAATGGCGGGCGCATCTTCTTCTCCACCCACGACAATCACTTCTATGCCCTGGCGGAAACCGACGGGCGGACCTTGTGGGACCAGCAAGGTGTTGCGGAATCCGCTGGCATCCTGACTTCCACCAGCGCCGCGGTTTCGGGACAGTTCGTCATCGCCCCCTATACCTCGGGCGAGCTTTTTGCCCTGCGGGTGCAGAACGGCCAGCAGGCCTGGAACGATGTCCTCTCCCACTCCGGACAGGTCACGGCTTTGTCCGAGTTGAACGACATCGCCGCACGCCCGGTGATCGACCGCGACATGGTCTTCGCCATCAGCCATTCCGGCGTGATGGCGGCCATCGCGCTGGCTTCGGGCGACCGCGCCTGGACGCGCGATATCGGCGGCACCCAGACGCCATGGGTCGCGGGCGACTATGTCTATGTCGTGACCGGCGACCAGAAGGTGATCGCCTTCACGCGAAAGGAAGGCCGGGTACGCTGGATCCATCAGCTTCCCGCCTTCACCGATCCCGACCGCAAGCGTCATCCCATCGACTGGGCCGGACCGGTGCTGGTGTCCGACAAGCTGATTCTGGTTTCCTCCAGCGGATTTGCTCAGGCGCTCTCGCCCTATACCGGCGCGCTGATGGGGCGGGTGGAGATTCCGGGCGGCACCAGCATCGCGCCGGTGGTGGCGAACGAGACGCTCTACATCCTGACCAACGACGCCGAGTTGGTGGCGCTGAAATAAAGGCGTGCCATGGCTTTCACATTAGCGATTGTCGGCAGACCCAATGTCGGCAAATCCAGCCTCTTTAATCGCATCGCCGGACGGCGCATCGCCATCGTGCATGACACGCCGGGCGTGACGCGCGACCGGCGCGTGGCGGATGTCGTGTTCGACGAGATGGCCCTGCGCTTGATCGACACCGCCGGCTTCGAGGATTCCGCGCCGCAAAGCCTGAGCGGACGCATGACCGGCCAGACCTTGGCGGCAATCGAGGAAGCCGACGCACTGCTGTTCGTGATCGATGCCCGGGCCGGCGTTACCGCGGGCGATGAAATCATCGCCGCCGCGCTCCACCGCACGGGCAAGCCGGTGATCCTGGCGGCCAACAAGTGCGAAGGCCGCCTTATCGAACCGGCTGCCCTGGCCGATGTCTTTGCGCTGGGCTTTGGCGAGCCGCTGAAAATCTCCGCGGAGCATGCACTGGGCATGGAAGGGCTGGCCGCGGCGCTGGAACCGCTCGCCCCGAAAATTGCCGGGCCCGAAGAAGATGAAGAAAAACCGTTCGAGACGGATGACGAATCCGAGGATGCACAAGCCGAAGAGGACACGTTCGACTACCGCACAAAGCCGTTGCGATTGGCTCTGGTGGGCCGGCCCAATGTGGGCAAGTCCAGCCTCTTCAATCAGCTTTTGGGGGAAGACCGTTCCATCACCGGGCCGGAAGCGGGCCTGACCCGCGATTCCATTGCCGCACCCTGGCGGATCGAAGACAGGGAAGTCCTGCTCCACGACACCGCAGGCCTGCGCAAGAAGGCGCGCGTGGCGGGCGAGGTCTTGGAGGAAATGTCCGTCGGTTCGACCCTGGAGGCGATCCGTTTCGCCGATTGCGTGATTGTGATGATCGACGCTACCCAGCCTTTCGAAAAGCAGGATCTGGCGATCGCCGACCTGATCGCACGCGAAGGCCGTGCCGTGATTTTTGCAGTCAACAAGTGGGATTTGAAGCAGGACAAGAACGGGGCGATTTCAAAGCTGCGCGACCAATTGGACCAGTCACTGCCCCAATTGGCAGGTGCGGCGCTGGTGGCGATCTCTTCGCGCACCGGCGAAGGCTTGGACCGACTGCCCGAAGCCATCATGGCCGCCGACCGCGCCTGGAACAGCCGTCAGACAACCTCGGTACTCAATCGCTTTCTGGAAAGCGCGCTGTCCCGCCATGCGCCGCCCGCGATCCGGGGACGGCGGGTGCGTATCCGCTATATGACCCAGACCAAGGCAAGGCCGCCGACCTTTGCGCTCTTCGGAAACCAGCTCGACGCCCTGCCCGAAGATTATCAGCGTTATCTGGTGAACGGCCTCAGGGAAAATTTCGATCTCAAGGGCACGTCCTTGCGCCTGATCATGCGCAATACCAAGAATCCGTACGATCCGAAGTGACACGCGCAGCGTGTCATCCCCGGCCGAACGAAGGCGTGAAACGCCATCGCGAGGGAAAGGGGAACCAGGTGGAAGATGCGAGCGGGGCGAAGGACCAGGCTCCCCTTCCCTCGGCGCTCACGCGCCTCGCCGGGGATGACTGACCTTGTCGGGTCACTTCCCGAACTTGATCAGCTCGCCATTCGTCTCACAGGACGGCGACAGGGCGTCCAGGATCGTCGGCGTCAGTTCTTCGGGGCGCGGCAACGTCGCAGGGTCTTCGCCCGGCATCGCCTTGGCACGCATGATGGTGCGCACCGGCCCCGGATCGAATGCATTGACCTTCACATGGGTGCCGCTGCATTCGGCGGCATACGTGAAGGTGATTGTTTCCAGCGCCGCCTTGCTCATGGCATAGCCGCCCCAGAAGGCCGTGTTGCGGCGCGCCGCCGCCGAACTCACCATCAGCACCCGGCCCGCATCGGACTGGCGCAGCAAGGGATCGAAAGAGCGGATCAGCCGCCAATTGGCGGTCACGTTGATCTCCAGCAGCTCCTGGAAAATCTTGGGCTCGAGATGGGTCAGCGGTGTCAAGGATCCCAAGGTCCCGGCATTGCCCAGGAAGGCGTCGAGCTTCTTCCAGCGCTCGAAGATGGAAGCACCCAACCGGTCGATGGCGGCGAAATCCTTGAGGTTGAGCGGCACCAGCGTGGCCGTGCCACCCGCTTTCTGGATGGCGTCGTCGGTTTCTTCCAGCCCGCCCACGGTGCGGGCGACGCAGATGACATGCGCGCCTTCGCGTCCCAATGCGATGGCCGCGGCGCGGCCGATACCGCGGGAGGCGCCCGTCACAAGAGCGATTTTGTTTTCGAATCTTCTGCTCATGATCTCAGCTCGGGGTCATGGATGGCCGCATGCGCTTGGCTGGCGGGCCATGACAGGTGATGACGTCAGGCGACGTCGGCCAGGAGCGACAATTGCCGATCCCGCGCGCCGCCGGAAATGTCGGTCAGGGAAATCGGATACTCGCCCGAGAAACAGGCATCGCAGAAGTCCGGCGCGCGCGAATCCCGCGCCGGCCGTTCCATGGCGCGATAAAGTCCGTTCATGGAAATGAACGCCAGGCTGTCGGCGCCGATAAAGCGGCGCATGCCTTCGACATCCATCCGGTGGGCCAGCAGATCGTCGGTGTTGGGCGTGTCCACGCCATAGAAGCAGGAATGGGTGGTGGGCGGACTGGCAACGCGGAAATGCACCTCACTGGCGCCCGCATCGCGCACCATCTCCACGATCTTCTTGGAGGTGGTGCCGCGCACGATGGAAT
>CAYWWT010000122.1:0-8057 GCA_964461855.1 uncultured Rhizobium sp.
CCGGCGTGGTTACCGCCCTCGGCTATGGCACGACGGGACTGTCGGTCGGACAGCGGGTGTTTGGCCTTACGGACTGGTCACGCGATGGCACCTTGGCGGAATATGTGGCTGTCGAGGCCCGCAACCTCGCGCCTCTGCCTGGCGATGTAGACTTCACGGCAGGCGCGAGCCTGCCGATCTCGGGCCTGACTGCATGGCAGGGACTGTTCGAGCTCGGCCGTCTTCGGGCAGGCCAGAGCGTCATCGCGCATGGCGCGGCCGGCGCTGTCGGCTCGATGGTGACACAGCTCGCGCGATTGGCCGGCGCCTATGTCATCGGCACCGGACGCGCCGCCGACCGCCAGGCGGCGCTCGATTTCGGCGCGAACGAGTTTGTTGACCTCGACAATGAACGCCTGGAAGACGCCGGCCAAGTCGACCTGGTGTTCGATCTTATCGGTGGCGATATCGGCAAGCGATCTGCGGGCATGGTCCGAGATGGAGGAAGCTTGGTGTCCATCGTCGGGCCGTCCGAGGCGCGGCCTGTTGGCGGCTTGGCGGTGGACTTCGTGGTCGAGGCCGACCGCGCCCAACTCAGCGAAATCATCCAGCGGGTGCGCGACGGACGGCTGCGGACGCACATCGGCACCGTCGCGCCCCTTGACGATGCTGTTGCCGCCTTCAACCCGACCAAACGTCGTCCGGGCAAAACGGTCATCCGTGTTCGTCCGTGAGAAATCGGCGCGCAATCCGCGCGGACCGGGGATTCAGCTGAAACGGCGGATAATATCGACCAGGCGGTCGCAGGATTTCGCGAGTTCCTTGGTCGGTGAAGTCGCAATACCCAACAAGAGTCCAGACCGGGTGGTCTTCGCAGAAGCATACCAAGCAGAAAGCGGAGATGGAGATAGGCCGAAAGACAGCAGCTCGCGTGCAATAGTCTGATCCGGTGTACCATCGGACAACCGCAGCAGGACAGCCAAGCCCGTCGCTATGATGTTATCTGCATCAAAATGGAGCCGAAGCTGCGCCAGCAACTCCTCACGCTTGGTGGCATAGGCGCGCTTCAAACGGCGGAGGTGACGCAGATAATGGCCTTCCCGCATGAACTCAGCGGTCGCGAGCTGCACCGAAGGTCCCGGTGCCGGCGCGAGACATGTTGCAACCTCGGCAAAGCGAGCCACGAGATCGTTCGGCGCAACGATAAATCCGAGGCGGAGAGTGGGGCTGATGGTCTTGCTGAATGAACCGAGGTGGAGCACCCGCCCAGCGCGGTCGAGCGATGCCAACGCCGGAGCAGCCCGTCCAGCCAGTTGCAGCTCGCTCAGATAATCGTCTTCGATGACCCACACCTTGCTCGCGGCGGCCCATTCAAGCAATCGGAGGCGCCGCCCCAGCGATAATGTTGGTCCGAGCGGCGCCGGCTGCCCGGGCGTCACCACCACTAGCTTGGCGTCAGGGGCGTGGCGCAGGCCATGATCGATATCGATGCCGTCCACATCGACGGGAATTGGCGCGAGAGACAGTTGTGCGAGTTCAAGGCCCTTCCGAGTGAACGGAAAGCCCGGATCTTCGATCCAGGCTTTCCGTCCCTCAACCCCGAGCGCCCGGAGCGCAAGCCCAAGCCCGGCGCAAAATCCACCGGTGACGATGATCTGCGATGGCGAGCAGTCGATGCCACGGGCGATTGCGAGGTAACTTGCGATCTCTCGCCTAAGCTCGGGCTCGCCGCACGGATCGGGATAAATGGGCGCCGCGCTCGTTTCAACGCGGATAGCCTTTGCACGGATGCGCGCGATGAGTGTTGCCGGGAAGGTCTCCGTCGCAGGAACGCCCATCTGGAAGAAGGCGGGCCCCTGGGTCATCTCCTGATAGGCCTTCAGGAACGACCCGGTATCCGGCCGCCGCTCGCTCTGCGCCACGGCGCGAGGACGCGGAGCCACGCGTGTTCCGGCCGCACGCGACGCGACAATCAGTTGGGCTGCGTCGAGTTTCTCATAGGCTGTCCGCACCGTGCCCCGGGCAACGCCGAGCTGGGCAGCCAGATCTTGCCAAGAAGGCAGGCGGGCGCCGGGTTCGAGTACGCCTCTTTGGATCGCGGTCGCGATTCCGTATCGGATCTGCTCGGCGAGCGGCGTCTTGACCGAGCGGTCGACCCGCAGATTCAGGGGCTTGGTCATGCCTGCGTAGTACATCATTTTTTTGCATTTTTGGTGCTTTTTTCTGGCCCAACGCAAGAGCAGGTTCCAGGCAGCAGAAGGAGAAGCCAATGAAGGTCAGAACCATCATCGCCGCTACCTGCGTGGCCCTCGGCTTCTGGGTGGCGGGCCCTGTCTCTGCGCATGACAGTGGGACGGAAGCTGCCGCAAAAAACTTCAAGATCGCGATCCCCAATATCCCTGGCAAGTCGTTGATAGCCATGGAAGTCAATTATGCGCCGGGAGGTGCCTCTGCGCCCCACACCCACGCGAAGTCGGCTTTCATCTACGCCTATGTGATTTCGGGCGCGATCGAGTCGAAGGTGAATGACGGCGCGACGCGCGTCTATCGGGCGGGCGAGAGCTTTTACGAACCGCCGGGCGCGATCCATTCGATCAGCCGCAACGCGAGCAAGACCGAGCCGGCGAAGATGCTCGCAGTATTTGTCGTTGACACCAATGATGCGGTGCTGACCACCCCGGTCAAATGACATCGATCGAAACCGTGTGAATGTCCGAAAACCGATGAACAACCCGCTTAACGCTCAACCGATCGATCTGGATCATGGGATTGCCGCCAATTGCGAGGAATTACGTTTATGCGTCGTCTAGCCAAGGTTTCGCTCTTTCTGATGTCCTGCTGCGTGTACAGCGCGCAGCTTCAAGCCGCTCCTGCCGGCGATACAAATCGGGCGGCTGCCGCTCTCCCAGCGAATGATCCAGGCTATATTGCGGAGGATCCGGTTTTGGCAAAGCTTGTCGGCAAGCCTGCGCCAGCGCTCACGCTGAAATCCATCGACGGAAAATCGATCAACCTCTCGGATCTTTATGGGAAGCGGCCGGTCTATCTGAAGCTTTGGGCGACCTACTGCATTCCTTGCCGAGTTCAAATGCCGGGCCTGAGAAAGATTTTTGCTTCCTATGGTAATGAAATGGCGGTCATCGCGGTGAATGCCGGAGTGGGCGACGACATCGGGAAGGTGAAGCAGTTTACCCAAGCATTTGACCTGAAAATGCCGGTCGTCATCGACGACGGCCGGCTTGGCGAATGGATCGGCATGAACGCAACTCCCGTTCACCTGGTGATCGGACGAGATGGTCATGTCATTTTCGCTGGCCATCAGGATGGGCCTAAGTTGGACGCCGCAATCAAGCAAGCATTGGCGAGCAAAGCGACGCCGGCCGGCGTCGCAATCACCAAGCTCGCCAAGCTTGTGACACTGAAAGCCGGCGACACAATCCCGCCCATCGAACTTCAGTCTTCGGATGGAAAATCCGTCACTCTGCCGCACGGCGCAGCCTCTCATCCCCGTGCGATCTACTTCTCGGCCACCTGGTGCGAGAGCTATGTGAAGAGCACCCAGCCCGGTGAGGCGGCGAGGTGCAAAAAGGGTCGCGAGCAGGTCGACAAGTTGGCCGCGGGTCAATCCATCGAATGGTTCGGCGTGATGAACCACTTGTGGACGACGCCCAAGGACTTGGCCGACTACGAGTCCAAGATGAAATCGCGCTTCCCCCTGGCAGTGGATTCCACCGGGGCCGCGTTCCGTACGTTCGGCGTGAAGCGCTTTCCCGCCGTTGCGCTCATCGACGCCCGTGGACGCCTCATCAAGCTGGTCGAGGGAGACCCCACCACATTTGGAGCCGCGATTTCGTCGCTGCAGCCGATCAAATAGGTTGGCTCGCGCAATCGTACATTTCCCGGGCCGGACACAGAACAGGTTACGGAGCCACCGCCGTCGTGAATATACCAGCGACCGCAGGCATAGGAACTATGGCACCACACCGGTTTCATAACCCGCGGTCATATAATTGATACTGCGTCGTCATTGGACGACGGGTTTCCCTGATCGCACGATCTACCCGGCGATATTCTCGCTTGCAGATCGAAAAGGAAGCCCGATGAACAATACCAGCATCAAACCAGCGGTCCGCCTCGTGGGAATCGACCCCAAGGCGGACCTCGAGATACTGCAGACCTCCCTCGCCTTTGAGCATGAAGGCATTGCCGCATACCGCTTGGCCGGCGTCAGCGGTTTGCTCGCTCCAGACACTCTGTCGGTGGCACTCCTGTTCAAGGGCCACCATGAACAGCACCGGGATGCGCTTGCGGAGCTGATCCGTCAGGCCGGTGTGACGCCGGCAGAGCCTCTGGCGGATACCGAATATGCGCGCATATTGGAACTGTCGAAGTTGAAGAGCCAGGGTGACGTTATCGCGCTTGCAACCCGACTCGAGCGCGCCGCCGCTGCCGGCTATGCCGGACAGGTCGAAGCGCTCCATGATCGTCGATTGGCCCAGCTTTTCGCCGAGATCTCCGCTGACGAAACCATACACTGGACAGTGCTGAACGGCGCAGCCGGCGGGAAAGTCCCCGAGGCCGCCTTTGTTTTCGCCTGAGTATTGCCGCCCCGATCCGGATGTCTCAGGGCCTTTCTTGATGTCAGATCTTTCTCTGAACCAGGAGAGGCGGCAATTCCCGTGCAGCAAGTACTCTTCTTGCCCGCCGCGCCTTTCCCAACTCGGCGACAACTTTTTGGAACCCAAACATTTCCATGGAAAGGGGACCGGATGCGCGAGTTCGTTATTGCGGCGACCAAGAAAAGAACGCGAAGGTGAGCCTTGGCCATTTCGTCCAGGCTATTAAAATCGAATTGAACCCGCGGAACTGAAGATGATGCGCCGGCTGCGCTTCCAATGGATAATGTGCGCTACGTTTGCAGTCCTGGCAGTGCCTGCGGTCGCGATGCAAATCACCAGCGAAGTGGCGTGGGGCCCGGGCGATTTTGTGATTGCCGCAGCGCTGCTCATCACCGCGGGCCTGACATATGAGATGGCAGCGGCCTGGCTACCGCGCAGGGTGCATCGAGCTTGGGCAGGCGTCACTGTTCTGGCCGCCCTGGCGCCGGTCTGGGCGCAGCTGGCGGTCGGCATCGTTTAGATCGCCCCCCTTACGGCTTCTACTAACTTGTCGGATTTACGTCCGGGCTGCGCCGGCCTATGTGAACGCCGCCCCCCAAAGGAAGGACACCCCATGGAGCGCCTCTATTTCCACATTCGAACGGACGGCCAGTTCATCCCAGACGAAGAGGGAATGATATTTCCCGATATGGCGGCAGCGGTGGTGGAGCTGCACGCGAGCGCCAGGGACCTATGGACTGAGAGGCAAGCCGGTACCGTCGAAATGACCGACCACAACGGCAAGATCCTCCAATCGGCGGTAGCAACAAGGCCGGCTCACTAACATGCCACGAATTCTGTCTTGAAAATCCCAGCGCTTCGACAAAGCATTTAGCAATGTGGAAAATTGGGAGTTTTCCATGCAGCGATACGAGATTCGAATTCTCCCAACGGCCGAACAGTCCTGATCGCTGCAGCCGCTCCGCCATGCACGCAATTGAGCGGCACCGAGATAATCGGTTGAAGTGTTTCTACGTGAAGGCCTCCTGCTTACGGCTATGGTTTACCCACCCTGCTGCTTGAGATATTAAACACCGAGCTACGAACGCCTTGGGGGGCCGATAGTGCAGCACAAACGATCCGTCGCGCTCGCGGTACAAGCGGCTGCGTGTCTCTTCGCCGCGTTCGCAGTACTTCCAGCGCACGCTCAACGCGCCGGTGAGAACGCCGTCACCCAAGCCGATGATGCGTTCGGCACTTCGGTCGGCAATGAGCGGATCGGCATCTACAACGAGAATAACGTCCGCGGCTTTTCACCGATTCTGGCAGGGAACGAGCGAATCGAGGGGCTTTATTTCGACAAAGTGGGTGACGCGAACGACCGGATCCAAGCCTCGTCTCGCATCCGTGTGGGCATCGCCGCACAGGGCTTCGCCTTCCCCGCACCTACCGGCATCGTGGATTTCTCTCTGAGGACGCCAGGTGACAAAGCGAGGCTCAGCACGTTCGCCGAGGGTAATAGCTGGGGGACCTACAACCTTCAGTTTGACGGCGTGATGCCACTGGCAGAAAGCTTTAGCCTCGGCGGCGGCGTCGGTACGGACCACAACCTGTTTCCTGACGGTGCCTCCAATTACGAAAGCAATATTGGCCTCCTTGCGCGCTGGCTGCCGCTGCCCGAGCTGGAAATTTTGCCCTTCTGGTCGCGCAAAGACACCTACATCCGCAAAGTGGGAGAATCGTATCAACCGAACGGTGATTTCCTCCCCGACCCCATGCCGGGGCGTCACTTCTCGGGACTTGATTGGGCAACGCATCGCGATTTCAGCTACAATTACGGCTCGCTGGTAAATTTCACCCTCTCGTCATGGAGGGCGCGACTGGGCATCTTCCGTTCCGAATTTGCCAGTCCCAAAAACGCTTTTCCCCAGCTTGCCCGTCTTGACCGCTCAGGCCGAGGCGAGTTGGAGGTGAAGGTGAGCCCGGCTTCCTATCTGGGCTCCACCAGTGGCGAATTCCGGCTGGAAAAAACATTTGGCACGAGCCAGCTTGTCCAGCGCTTGATCCTCTCATTGCGCGGTCGAAATTGGAACGGGCGTTACGGCAACTCTGTAACGGCTGATGTAGGACCACAGGTCATCAACCAGTACATTACTGCTCCTAAGCCCGTCATTTCGTTCGCGCCCTTAATTCACGACCATGTCGACGAAAGCTGGATAGGCCTGGGTTATCAGGTGGCATGGCATAGCAAGTTGCAAATGAGCCTGGGCGTTCAGAAAGTGCGCTATCACAAGCGTACCGTCGCCCCGGCAACAGGGTCCACCGAGTTGAACGCCGCTCCGTGGCTGTTGACCGCCTCGGCAACTGCCGATCTGACCGACACGCTGCAAATCTTCGGCAGCTATACCCAAGGCTTGGAGGAAAACGGAATTTCCCCCAGCAACGCCATCAATAGCAATCAGGCCCTCCCCGCGACTATCACGCGACAAGAAGATGGCGGCATACGCTGGAAGCTTCTGCCCGGGCTCAGCCTGGTCGCCGACATATTCGATCTCAAGAAGTTCTACTTCAATCTCGATCCCGCCCATGTCTATCGCAACCTAGGAACCTTGGAGAACAAGGGGGTGGAATTATCGCTCTCCGGTAATTTGACGGATCGACTCGATGTCGTGGCGGGCGCTGTGGTGTCAGATCCGACCGTAGGCGGCGAGGCTGTGCGTTTGGGCATCACAGGACACCGACCCGTCGGCGTCGCGCCTCGCAAAATAATATTCGACGTCAATTGGCGTCCACCAGGGATGAACGGGATCTCATTCGACCTGGGCCTCAATCATTTCGGCAGCGTCCCAGCCACCATAAACGATGTCGCGGTGATTCCCGCTTACTCGACAATGGATTGGGACGCGCGCTACGAATTCCTGATGGGAGACGAAGCTGCGTCGCTGAAGTTCGCGGTGATGAACATGTTGAACGTGCGCTCCTTTCAGGTTTCGAATGCGGGGACTTATGGTTTCTCATCTGATTCCGGGCGCAGGATCGATCTGCGGCTGATCGTCGATATCACCTGATCGCAATCGGCGAGTTTTCGGGCTCATTAGCGAACGTAGCCACTCGGTACTCTGGGATCTGCCGACGCATACAAAGGTAAGACCAT
This sequence comes from uncultured Rhizobium sp., assembly GCA_964461855.1. Taxonomy (GTDB): domain Bacteria; phylum Pseudomonadota; class Alphaproteobacteria; order Micropepsales; family Micropepsaceae; genus Rhizomicrobium. The sequence goes on from CAYWWT010000122.1 coordinate 7,732, forward strand.
GTCCGCGAAGGCCCGCCAGCCTTAATAGGTATACTGTACAACAATTGGTAGTGCAGGCGCCTTGCCCGACCAATCTCGGCGAGGTTTTGGTCCAATGGCAGGGAAAATTTCGAACACTGCCGAAAAAAGGCCTGAGGCTCGAAATTGCCCGAAATCTCGACGTTTCCGGCGGAACGCGCTCAATATCTGTCCGCAATAACAGGGAATTCCAAGCCCGATATCAGGATAGCCTGCACCTCCAAACAGGAAATTGGGGGGAGGATTTTATGACCGAGCAGAAGACCCTAACGCGGCATGTGAACCGAAGCCTTGAATTTCCGGAATTT
>CAYWWT010000123.1:0-2168 GCA_964461855.1 uncultured Rhizobium sp.
CCAGCTCGGCACGCGCACGGCCTTCAAGATTCAGACGGGGGTGATGAAGCGCAGCGGCCGCGAATTGCTGCCGGCGCGGGGTGGGATCAACTTTCCCCTCAGCAAGGAAGAGATGCGCTGGCATCTCTCCTATTTCGATATTCCGGTCTGACGGATCGTCGCCGGCGCGATCAGCCCCTTCGCGCCGACATGCACCACCGCGCCGCTCTTGCCGCCCGTGGCGATGCGGGCGAAACCCGCCGGGACGAAGCCGCGCTGCGCGCAATTGCGTCGTCCCTTGATTTCGAATTCCTGATTGGCGGTGCAGAACTGGTCGGGGCCAAAAACGGTCGCCGCGCCGGCAGGTTTCTGCGCCAGAAGCCAGACCGCTGATCCCTTCAGGGGGGTGGTGATCAGGCGGGCGCAGGCGCCGCCCGCGATGCGCCACCAGCCACGCGACACCACATCATTTCCGGCAGGCTCGGCCAGCGCGGCGACGATATCGGCGTTGGTGTCATTGCAGACCGTGAAGCCCTGCGGCGTGCCGCGTTTGGCTGCTTCCTTTTCCAGCGCCGCGAACAATTTGTCGTTGCCGTCGCGGTCCGCGAATTTCATTTTCTTGCGGAAATCCGCAAGGGCCGCGCCTGTCGCCTTGTCCGGCTTGGTGTTGATGGCGGTGATCTTATAGCCATTGTCCCTGAGCAGCCGTTTGACGCCCGCGAGCTGCGCGTCCAGCAAACCGGCCAGGCGCGGCGCTTCGTCGAAGCTCATGGTCCAGTCCGGGCGGTTGTGGGTTTCCACGGTCGCAAACGGCACCGCGAAGGCGCCGCCGTCACAACCGGCCGGATTGCCTTTGCGGTTCAAGACAAAATCATCGTCTTTCACGCACAGGGGAAAGTCGCCGCCCCAGGCGCGGCCGGGGCCGGAATGTGCCAGCGCCGAGCGGGCATAGACCAGATAGCTTTGCGCCGAGAGCCGTTCGGGGCGGGCGGTCTGGCAGTCGCCGGGCGCGATCCGGGTCCAGCCCTTCACGGAAGAGCCGCGATCCGACACCGCGGCGGTGGCGGCATACAGGACATAGCTGGTGCGGTTGCAGAGCTTCAGAGCGGCTTGCGCAGGCGAGGCAAGCGCGCCGCTCGCCGCCAGCATCGCCAAAGCTGCCAGCAAGCTGCGCATCGCTGCCGTCAGCCGGCCGTGATCAGGGTTCCGGCGCCATGCTCGGTAAACAGTTCGAGCAGCAGCACATGCGGAATGCGCCCATCGAGGATGACGGCGGCATGCACACCGGCTTCGACCGCCTCGATGGCGGTGCGGATTTTGGGAATCATGCCGCCCGAGATGGTGCCGTTTTCGATCAGCGCCTTGGCCTCGGTCACGGTCAGGTGCGAAATCAGCTTCTTGTCCTGGTCGAGCACGCCTTCGACATCGGTGAGAAGGACAAGGCGTTCGGCCTTGACCGCACCCGCGACCGCGCCCGCGACGGTATCGGCGTTGATGTTGTAGGTCTCGCCCCTGGGGCCAACGCCGATCGGCGCGATCACCGGAATGATCTCCGACTTCATCATGGTGTGAAGGATTTCGGGATTTACCCGCTCGGGTTCGCCGACAAAGCCCAGATCCTCGACCATGGTCTTGCCGGTGACGGAATCGGTCTTGTTCAGCGCCAGCTTGCGCGCCACCACCATGTTGCCGTCCTTGCCCGACAGGCCCACGGCGCGGCCGCCCGCCGCGTTGATGGCGGTGACGATGTGCTTGTTGATCGAGCCGGTCAGGACCATCTCGACCACTTCCACGGCGGCCTGGTCGGTGACGCGCAGCCCGTCGATGAAGCGCGACTGGATGTCGAGCTTCTTGAGCATGGCGCCGATCTGCGGGCCGCCGCCATGCACCACCACCGGGTCGATGCCGGTCTGTTTCATCAGGACGATGTCCTGGGAAAAATCGTCGGTGCCGCCGGAGCCCGTCATGGCGTTGCCGCCATACTTCACCACGATGGTCTTCTGGTCGTATTTGAGAATATAGGGCAGGGCTTCGACCAGAACGCGGCCGGTCTGGCGCCAGCGCGCCATCAACCGCAGATTCTTTTCTTCGCCTTCATCCGCCATCTGGGGACGCCCGATAAAACGGGGGCCTTATACGCGGGTTGGCGCTGCACGCCAACCCTTGTTAGCAGCCCCCATCTGTCTTCC
>CAYWWT010000123.1:2268-8052 GCA_964461855.1 uncultured Rhizobium sp.
GCTTCAAGACGCTAATGCCGCGATGCTCTGGCGCAACTCGACCACACCCGTCCCATCCCGGGAAGAGGTGGCGTGGATTTCCTCCAGTGCGGCGGTGTGGCGGCGCGCTTCCGCCGCCGTCTCACGCAACACAGTCTCGATCCCGGCGGGCTTGAGTTCGTCCGCCTTGGTCAGGACAACGCCGTAAGAAACCGCGGCGCGGTCCAGCAGTTCCATCACCGCCTTGTCGATCTCCATGATGCCGCGGCGGCTGTCGATCAGAAGCGCCACTCGCTTCAGGGAGGCGCGTCCGGCAAGATAGGCGAAAATCAGGGTCTGCCACTCCATCGCCAGAGTCTTGGAGGCCTTGGCATAGCCATAGCCGGGCAGGTCGGTGAGGATCAGCTTGCCGCCGAGATTGAAGAAATTGATCTCGCGCGTGCGCCCCGGCGTGTGGCTGACCCTAGCCAGCCCCTTATGATTGGTCAGGGCGTTGATCAGGCTCGACTTGCCCGCATTGGACCGGCCCACCATCGCGATCTCGGGCAGGCTTTGCGGCGGCAGGCTGTTGATGTCGCCGGTGCCCCAGAAGAAATCGCACGGACCGGCGAACAGCTTGCGCGCGAATTCGCGCTCTGCCGCGCTCACCTTCAGGCTTTCTTTTTCGAGAGTTTCAGATTCTCGAACAGGTGCACTTCGACACCTTCGCGGCGCATGATGTAATATTGCTGCGTCACCGACAGAAGATTGTTCCAGGTGTAATAAATCACCAGGCCCGCCGGGAACGTGGCAAACATGAAGGTGAAGATCAGCGGCATGAAGGTGAACATCTTGGCCTGCACCGGATCGGTCGGGGCGGGATTGAGCTTGGTCTGAACGAATTGGGTGACGCCCATCAGGATCGGCCAGATGCCGATCGACAGATAGGCCGGCACGAACGCCGGGATGTGATAGGGCAGCAATCCGAACAGATTCAGGATCGAGGTCGGATCGGGTGCCGACAAATCGTGAATCCAGCCATAGAAAGGCGCCTGGCGCATCTCGATGGTGACGAACAACACCTTGTAGAGCGAGAAGAAGACGGGGATCTGAATCAGCATCGGCACGCAGCCGGTGAGCGGATTGACCTTCTCGCGCTTGTACAGCGCCATCATTTCCTGCTGCTGGCGCTGCGGATCGTCCTTATGCGCCTTCTTGATCTCTTCCATGAAGGGCTGGACCTTCTTCATCCGGCTCATGGATTTGAAGGACGCATTGGCCAGCGGGAAGAACAACAGCTTCACCACCACCGTCAGCATCAGGATGGCGATGCCGAAATTGCCGATGAATTTGTAGAAGACGTCGAGCAGCCAGAACAAAGGCTGGGTGAGGAACCAGAACCAGCCCCAGTCGATCGCCTTGTCGAAATGGGCGATGCTTTCGTTCTTCTGATAGCCGCGAAGAATGTCCACCACCTTGGCACCCGCGAACAGCCGGTGGGTGACCGAGGTTTCCGCGCCCGCCGCAAGCGTGCGCGCGCCCAGCCGGTAATTGGCCTGATAGGCTTTGTCGTTGCCGAGCTTGGAGCCCAGATAGGCGCCATTGAAGGTTTCGGTCTGGGGCGGGATCACCGCCGCCATCCAGTATTTGTCGGTGATGCCGACCCAGCCGCCGGTCGATGAGAAATTCTTGGGCGGCGTGCCGTCTTCCTTGAAGTCGTCATACTTGCCGTCGACTTCGCTGCCATCGGCGACGCCGACGAAACCCTGGTGCAGCACCCAGCTGGTCTGCTCTTTCGGCACACCTTCGCGCGCGACATAGGCGAAAGGATAAAGCGTTTGGGCCTGGCTCGACTTGTTTGCGACGCTGTCCTTGACGGCGAACATATACTGATCGTCGATCGAGATGACGCGGGTAAAGACCAGGCCCTGGCCATTGTCCCAGGTCAAAGTCACAGGATGGCCCGGCGTCAGCGCGCCGCTACCTTCTTGCGTCCACACGCTCTGGTCGTCGGGCACTTTCTGTCCGATCCAGCCGAACTGCGCGTAATAGGGATATTCGGTGCTTTTGGGTGCGAGCAGCACGATCTCCGGACTCTTGGGGTCCAAAGTCTCGTGATATTTCTTGAGCCGGAGATCGTCGAGCTTGGCGCCTTTGAGCGCGAGCGAGCCGTCCAGCAACGGACTGTCGATGACGACGCGCGCACCGCTCGCCTGAAGGGCCGCCTCCCGCGTCATGCGTGTTGTCGCAGCCGCCATGGCGGGCACTTGGCCCGGCGCCTGTCCGGGCGCTGCCGCCTGCTGCGCGGGCTTGGTCTTTTCCTGTTTCGCCAGCACAGCCTGGCGCGCCTGTTCCGCCTTCATCTGGGGCCCGGCGACGAAATATTGCCAGGCGAAGATCACCAGCGCCGAAAGCGCGATGGCGAGAATCATATTGTTGCGGTTGCCGCTCATGATCTGGATTTCACGCCTGAGGATGTTTGGGGACGGGGTCGAAACCCGAAGCACCGCCAAGCCAGCTTATGGGATGGCAGCGGATGATGCGGCGAAACGCGAGGACAAGCCCGCGCACGGGGCCGTGCGTTTGAATCGCTTCCAGCGCATAGGCCGAGCAGGTGGGCTGGAAGCGGCAGGCCGGCGGGCTGAGCGGCGAAAGAAAATGGCGGTAGAAGTGGATCGGCGCACACAGGGCGAATGTCAGAAATCGCGTCATTCGCTCCTCAAACCTGATTGCTGCCGGTGGACTGGGCGTCCAGCTTCCGGTGCGCTGCCCGCGTCGCCTCGGCGATGTCGCCCTTGAGGGCAGAGAAATCGCGGACCAGGATGCCCGCGCGAGCGACAAGAACATAGTCATGGCCGGCGCGCCCCGAAAGGGGAAGAAGTGCATATGCCGCGGCGCGCAGGCGTCGCTTGGCGCGGTTGCGCGCCACCGCGTTGCCGATTTTCTTGCTGGCGGTGAAACCCAGACGGAGCGTGTTTGCGCAAGGCGCCGGCGTCGGCGCCATTTCCAGGGTCACCACGCCCACGACACGGCGAAGGGTTCGGGCCGCGGCCAGGAAATCGGCGCGCTTCCGCAGCCGGTCGATACGCAGACCTTCTATTGGCAGCCCGGGGGCTGGGGTGTCAGGCAGAGAGCTTCTTGCGGCCATGGGCACGGCGGCGGGCCACGACCTTGCGGCCACCCGGGGTCGCCATGCGCGAACGGAAGCCGTGACGGCGCTTGCGCACGATTTTGCTCGGCTGATAGGTGCGCTTCATAGGCGGCTCCAGAGGCGAAAAGAGCGCGGTTTCTATGGCTCCAGGCCGCTTCTGTCAACCGCCGTCCTTCCAGCGTGCGCAATAAAATTACATTCACGGAGGAATGCCCTTTTGGCTTAAGGAAAGGCCGTCATGACCTGGAACCCTGCCACCTACCTCGCCTTCGGCGGCCAGCGCACCCGGCCCGCCGCCGATCTTCTGGCCCGGGTGCCCTTGCAGAACCCCGGCCGGGTGATCGATCTGGGCTGTGGGCCGGGCAATTCGACCGGATTGCTGGCGGCCCGCTGGCCGGCCGCCGAGCTGGAAGGGTTCGACAGTTCCCCCGCCATGCTGGAAGAAGCCAAGGCTTCAGGCGTTCCGGCCCGCTGGGTTTTGGGCGATATCGCCGCCTGGGAGCCGGACGCGCCTTGCGACCTGATCTACTCCAACGCCACCTTCCAGTGGCTGCCGGATCAGGCGGCGCTGCTGCCCCGGCTGATGTCGTTCGTGCGGCCGGGCGGCGTCTTCGCTTTCCAGGTGCCGGTCAATTTCGATGCGCCCAGCCATGTCCTGATGCGCGAGACCGCCGGCGATCCGCGCTGGAAGACGAAGCTGACCAAGGCGCGCGAGACCGAGCGTGGGGATGCCAGGGCTTATTACGACTGGCTGAAGCCGCAGGCCGTCGCGCTGGATATCTGGGAGACGAAATATCTTCAGGTGCTGGAGGGCGAGGATGCCGTCTATCGCTGGGTGTCGGGTACGGGCCTGCGCCCTTTCGTGCAGGCCTTGGAAGGCACCGACCGCGAGGCGTTCATCGCCACGTTCAAAGCGAAATTGAGCGCCGCCTATCCGCGCCGCGCCGATGGCACAACACTCTTTCCATTCCAGCGCTTGTTCGTCGTGGTGGTGAAAGCCTGAAACAAAAAGCCTCGCTTTTCAGCGAGGCTTTTTCTCTTTCTTTGGTGCTCTCCGATTAACGGAGGAAAACCCGCACTTCGCTGGCTGCGGCGCCGGGATCGGTGGACGAGGCCACATTCAGCCGCGAAGCAGGCACGCCCATATCGGTCATGGAACGCATCACTTCCTGGGCATGACGGCGCGCAGTGGTCTGGGCAATCTGCACCGAAGCGGCATTGCCGCGGGTCGGGGCCACCGCCACCACCTGGAAGCTGGCATTGGGACGCGACTGCAGCGCCTGATTCAATGCCGCATAGAGAATCTGCTGATAATCGACATTGGGACGATCGAAGCGCACCACCACCAGCGGCGTGCCGACACCGGCGAATTGCAGATTGCTGACGGCCGCAGCGGCGGAAAGGCCCGGCGCGCCGCCATAAAGCTCGCCCGACTTGATCGAGTTAGACAGGATCGCAAGATTGCTGCGCTCGTTGGCGGCATAGGCCGTCTGGCGCTGCACATTGTCGGAGACTTCTTTCAACAGGCGGTCGACCAGGACGATGGTCTGGTTGGTCTCGTCTTCCAGCAATTGCAGTTGGCGATGATCCTCATCCACTGCGCCTGACACATTGAAGGTCGCGCCGATCTGGTTCAGCACGAAATGGGCGGTGGAAGAATCATTGGTGACGTCGGTGCCCAAGGCGGTCAGTTGATTGATATTGGCCGACAAGGCGTCGAGCGAGGTCTGGGCGGAATTCCATTCGCTCACCAATTCGGGATTGCCCTTGGTGGTGCCGATCTGCAGGCGGGCGGTGATGCGCGCCTTGGATTCCTGATAGGCGGTGGCCGAGGCCGCGCCATTGTTGCGCAAATCCGCCAGGCGCTGGGCATTGCCGCCCAGTTTGCTTTCCAGGCCCGAAACCTGGGCGCGGAGAGCCTGGATGGTCTTGTTGACCTGGGTACCGGTATCGCTACCCGGATCGATGGTGACTGGATTGATGGTGGCGACCAGCGCACCGCCACCCGCCGCGGACGGCGGCGCTTCGGCAGTCGGTGGCGGCAAAGGCGTGCCCGGGCCGGCGGGGGCCGCGACATCGGCGGCGGCCACATCCTCGCTGCCGTCCGCGAACATATTGTCGAGATCGGAACAGGCAGACAGGCTCAGGCCCGCGCCAAACACGCATGCCAGAAGAAGGCCTGTTTTGAGGCCCCGTTTGGCTGGATTTCCCCTCATTCCGCTCTCCGCTGCCGGCGCCCCTGCCCCAAAAAAGGGGGGCGGCACGCATCAATTCCCAACCCATCCGGCCAACGCCCGCTGGCCAGGATCCGGGAGTTTAGTCTTAACGGGGCCCAGAGGGGGCGACAAGGGCGTGGGCCGCCGCTTTTGCCGTTTTACACAATCGTCTTGAGGACTTGGCACAGGTTGGCCCGCCCGGAGGCGCAGCGAAATGGCCAGCGGCGCCACGTCGCGGATAAAGTGCTGGTCGCGCTTGCCTTTGGAGAAAGGCCTCAATAGGTTCGCGCCCTTCAAACCGGTACGCGCCCGTAGCTCAGCTGGATAGAGCACCAGACTACGAATCTGGGGGTCAGAGGTTCGAATCCTTTCGGGCGCGCCAGTTTTTGTTAGCGAGCGGAGCGAGCTTACAAAAACTGAGCGCCACCGAGCGGGCAAAGCCCGCGAGTGGGCGCCAGA
>CAYWWT010000124.1:0-8050 GCA_964461855.1 uncultured Rhizobium sp.
CTGTTGCCGTAAAGCCCGTTGCCCGGACGCTTGCCGCCGTAAAAGTCGGAAGTCGGCTGCTCGACCGGCAGATAGGCGAGATTGGCGACCGGATCCGCCGTCATCTCGGTCCACACGCCGGTGTTGCCGGTATATTCGTTGGAATTGTCCAGCCAGGTTTCCGCGCCGGGCTCGCCCTTTTGCGGAATGGTGCGGAACTGCCAGAGGCGCTTGCCGGTGCGCACGTCGAAGGCGCGCGCCGAACCCTTGTTGTTCTTGAAGCTGGTCGGCGTGAAGCCTTCGCGGAAAGCAGAGCCCACCAGCACGCGATCGCCCACCACGGTCGGCGTCGCATGCAGGCCGATCTCGCCCGTGGTCAGGTCGGGCTCGATCTTCTGGTCGTCATCCGCCTTCAGATCGACGGCGCCGTTGGTGCCGAAGCTCGTGATCCGCTGGCCGGTCTTGGCATCCAGCGCGATCAGTTGATAGCCCGGCGTGACATAGAGAATGCGGGCTTCCTTGCCGTCGGTCCAATAGGAGACGCCACGGCCCGAAAGCTGGCGGGGGGCGGCGGCGCCGCGCGCGCCTTCCTTCTCGCCATGGACCCACAGAAGCTCGCCCGTCACCGCGTCCAGCGCGATCACCGCGCGGCGCGAACCGCCGGTGGTATAGATCACGCCACCGATTTCCAGCGGCGTGCCTTCCAGCTTGAATTCGGGACGGTTGCCGAGATTGTCGGTCTTGAAGCGCCAGGCCACTTCCAGCTTGGAGAAGTTGGATGCGTTGATCTGGTCCAGCGACTTGAACCGGCTGCCGGTGATGTCGCCGGTATACGCCGTCCAATCCACATTCTGGCCCGTTTGCGCGAACGCAACCGAACCGCCCAGAAGGATCGCGCCAAGCCCCGCGCCTGCAATCAGCTTCTTCTTCATCGTCATTGTCATTTCAGCCTTCTCAACGAATGTGAAAAATTGTGGAACCGGAGCCCGTCACGCGCCGCGACGCGGACCGGCACGCGATGACGGTTTGCCGCCATCGCAGAATTTCAGGACATAGCCAGATAAGATCTACGCGCCCTTCGCGGCCGTCATCGCATCGCTGCGAGTCATGGCCTGAACATCCTCCCAAGATGTTGTTTGCCGCCGTTCGTTTGCCCCGAGCGTATCGGGCCGCTTTGGACCCGTTGCTCCAAAGCTACCTCCCCGGTTCGGCTTCGGCAATAGCCAAAGAAAAGCCCGCCTATCCCAGATGTTGAGACAGGCGGGCTGATAACAAGTCAGGTTTCAGATCAAAACCGGACTTAGAAGTTGAAGGTGATGCGGCCGTAGTAATAGCCGCCGTTCGGATTGTAGGCCGAACCGAGATAATTGTGGTCGATGTTGGAGCCGGTGTTGACCAGCTGCGCCGCGCCGGTATTGACGTTGGGCGTGTTGGTCACGAACGGCGTCGTGTTCGGGCGGATACCGAAGATGTTGTTTCCGCCGAGCGCGAACTGGAGCTGATCGGTGATGTCATACCGCGCTTCCAGATCCGTGAGGCCGACCGCAGCCTGGTTCTCCGTATAGAACGGAGCGCCGCCATTCGGCGTACCGAAGCCGTGAACCGGGCCGTAATAGGTCTCACGCAGCGTGATACCGAACTGGTCCAGCGACCAGTTGGCCGACAGATTGATCTTCTCCTGCGGAGCGCGGTGCGCAAAAGCGAACAGGCTCGAGAAGTTGAAGAAGGTCGCATTCGGCGCGGAGGCCAGCAGCTTTGCCGGGACCGGAGCCACGCCCGAGACCGACGTCTGGGTGTAGTTGCCGGCCAGCGTCCAGTCGACCAGACCATAATCGCCGAAGTCGGTCGGATAGTTGACCGTCAGATCGACGCCCTGGGTCAGGGTGTTGAGGCCGTTGATGAAGGCAGTGACGCCCGACTGCACCACGGTGGGATCCAGCGTGTTGCCATGGGCCAGGATCGCCTGCGTGACCAGCGGCGAATTGATCGCGCCACCGACATTGTTGATGGTGCTGGTCAGAACGATGCGGTTGCCCAGCGCGATGCTGTAGGCATCGAGCGTGACACTCAGATCGTCCAGCGGATGGGCGACGATGCCCAGGCTGTACTGCGTCGAATTCTCAGGCTTCAGATCGTTGATGCCCAGAACCTTGGCCGCGTTGGAGTCTGCCGGCAGCTGCACGGTGGCAGCGGTCGGGGTGACGTTGGTGGCCGAGTAGAATTCTTCCGCCAGGGTCGGCGCGCGGAAGCCGGTCGACAACGTGCCGCGAACGGCCAGTTGCGGGGTGATGTCGTAACGGGCCGTGATCTTGCCGATCTTGGCATCGCCGAAATCGGTGTAGTGCTCGAACCGTCCGGCGACGTCGATCTGGAGTTCCGGAATGGGCGCCAGCGCGAAATCGACATAACCCGCATAATTCTTGCGGCTGTGCGTGCCCGCATCGGTCGCCGCGAAGCCCGGATAGGACTGCGAACCTTCCTTGTAGCTGGACGCGAAGTCACCCCGGCGGATCTGGTAAAGGTCTTCACGTGCTTCGATACCGACAGCGACATTCAACGGCGAGGCCATTCCGACATTGAAGCCGTGCGTGGCATCGACAGTGCCGATGAATTCCGACGCGGTGAAGCCACCGGCATAGAAACTCGTGGGCGACTGGTGCGTGTCGATGAACAGCGAGCGGTTACCGGTGTTGTAGACATAAATCTCGTTCATGTCCTTGCCGTAGCCGAGATTGGCATCGACATCCCAGCCCACGACGTTGAACTTCACGCCCGCATTATACTGATAATCGTCTTCCTTCATCGCTTCTTGCGGATTGAAGCCCTTGGGCGCGAACACCAGTTCGCCCGGGGTATACAGCGTGCCCGCCTGACCGGAGGAGATGACCAAGCCATTCGAATTCAGGCCATTGTTACCCAGCAAGCTCTGGCCGGTGATGTCGTGGGTCGCGACCGAAGATGGTTCACCGACAAAGCGGCCGGTCTGCGCGAAGCCGACAGCGCAAGCCGGCGTGACTCCGTCGGAGGCGAGCGCCGTGTTGTAGCCCTGCGGGTTCGCCGCCGAGCAAGGCTGGTTGGAGCCCGGCGCCGCGATGACCTGGGTCGGCAGGCGATCATTTTCGAACGCCTTGGCAACGCGATGGCCGAAGCTACCGAACGCATACAGCTGGACGTTGTCGGAGATGTCGTAACCGGCGTTCACCGTCGCGGTGGTCAGGTTGAACATCGCATCGCCCGAAATGTGGTTGGTGCGCGGATAGCCCGGAATGGCCTGGCGCATCGCCAGCGGGATGCAGACGCCGCCCGAGCAAGGGATCACGCCGGCTGCGTTCGGAGTGGCGCCGATATTGCCTTCCGCAACAGTGTTGCCGTTGGCGTCGATCAAGCGATTGTCGGGGCCGCCATTCTGGGTGAAGTTGTGGAACTTCTTGTCGACGGTGAGGTTGACGAAGCCCTTGTCGAACAGCGGCATGCCCATGTTGAAGCCGATGTCGTAGGACTGGCCTTCATTGCTGTAATTCTGGCCGCTGGAGACCTCCAGCTTACCGCCGGAAGACTTCTTCTTGAGGATGATGTTGACCACGCCGGCGATGGCGTCGGTGCCGTATTGGGCGGCCGCACCATCGGTCAGCACTTCGATATGGTCGATCGCTGCGGTCGGGATCAGGGAGATATCCGGAGCCGCGCTGCCGCCAAAAGCGCCGCCGAGTACGTGCAAATTGCCGGTGCCGTGACGGCGCTTGCCGTTCACCATCACCAGGGTCGCGTTGGGCGACAAGCCGCGGAGCGCCGCCGAGAGCGAGAGGTTGGCGAGGTCGCCGCCGACCGATTCCACGTTGAAGGACGGCACAGTCTGGCCCAGCGCCTGGCGAAGATCGGCAGAGCCGGCGCCGCGGGTCAGCGCATCGCCGCCCAGCACGGTGATCGGAGCGGCGCTGTCGGCAGCCGACATGCCCTGCACGCGCGTGCCGGTCACAATGACGGTCTCATCAGCGGAAGCCGTGGCATTCTGCGCGAGCGCGGGCGCCGCGATCACGGCAAACGCCGTTACCGATGCACCGATAAGCAAGGAGTTTTTCAGATTGAGCACGTGGTTCAGTCCCCTGTTTGGCTGTTTTCTGTTTGTGGCGGTCAATAACCCGGTCGAACTATACTAAAGGGTTATATTTCACCGATAACGACCTAAAGATTCGGCCAGTTTGGTGGTTGATATTGCACCAAGGGATAGGTGTCTACCGCCTTAGGGTCATGTTGGTGCGCAAAAGCGATGGGTAGGCCACTTTTGTCCAAGTTTGGAAACCGCGCCCTCTGAGGACGGGCTGTCGAACCGGAGAGACGCGATCCGGCGACCGAAAATTTTAAAACGAAATCAGAATGTTATCCGCTGACACCGTATCGCCATACGGACCTCAGTCCCGGTGTTGCAGAACGGCGACAGCAAAAAAAAAGCGGATGCTCACGCATCCGCTTTCGAAGCAATCCGGCAATGAACCTGTCAGCGGGCCTTTTTGACCGCGATGAATTCGATCTCAACCAGATCCGTTGAGCCGGCCAGAGCCGCCACCTGGAAAGCCGCACGTGCCGGCTTGTTGGGCTGGGCAGCAGTGCCGAACACTTTGAACCAGGAGGAGTTCATTCCGGCGAAGTCCATCTTGCCGCCCTTGGCCGGATCGCCGACCAGGAAGACATGGGCCTGCACCACGTCGCCGAACGTCAATCCCAGCTTGGCAAGCTGGGCCTTGAGGCCGGCGAGCGTCGCCGCGGTCTGGGCGGCGGTATCACCGCCCTCCCCGGTGGAGCCGCTGACGTAATAGGTGTCGTAGCCGGCGGGCACTTTCACCGAATTGGCATAAGGCGCCTTGGCGTTCTGATCGTGGACCACCATGTCGGCCGCCACCGCGCCCGAAACGAAGAGGCCAGCGCCCAGTGCCGCGACGGACACGTATTTCAAGACCTTGTTCATGTTCTCATCCCTTCCGTTCAGCGTGATGCCTTGACGTCGGCCGCGGTGACCTTGTCCTTGTAGTTGTTGCCGAAATGGGTGCGGATATAATTGACCACATCGGCGACCTGCTGGTCGGAGAACATTCCGCCCAGTGCCGGCATCGCCTTCTGGCCGTTCACCACCACCGCGATCGGATAGCCGGCAACTTCCAGTTTGGGATTCTTGGCCAGCGCCGGATACATGCCGGCACCGACAGCACCTTGTGCCTGGGGCATGTGGCAGCCCTGGCAGACATTCTTGAAGATCGCCTCACCGCCTTGCTCGGTGAAACCGCGACGGCCGCCGCCCGCACCCGAACCCTGGGCATAGGCGGCAGACGAAAGCGACATTCCCACTATGAGTGCCGCGCCAACCGCGCGACCTAAAAATACAGGCTTCATATTCCCCTCCTGATTGCTCAAGCCGCCACGACACGTTGATGCATACGCCGGATGGCGTCCAGTGCCGACACGATCGCGCCCTCCTGCCAGGCACCCAGATGCGAGGCATGCTCGCCGGCCAGGACCATGCGTCCATCAATGGCGCAAAGCGCGTCGTAATTCTTGGCCCGATTGGCCTCAGTCCATTGGGCGAAGCAGCCCAGGGTCCAGGGCATGCGGTGCCAGCCGACCGAAACGCCGTTTTCGAACTCGGTCCGGTATTGCGGGTGGATCGCGGCGCCGCAATCGACCACCACTTTCATGCGCTCTTCCGGGCTCATCGAAGTGAGCTCGAAAGCATGTGGGCCGAAAGTATAGGCGCCCAGAACCACGCCCTTCTTGGTCTGCATATACTGGGTCGAAGGATAGGAAATCAGCGCCACCGGCTGGTCGGTATAGGTGATGCCGCCATAGATGCGCTCGTCGTCTTCCCACCAGCGCCGCTTCATCTGCACGCCGGCCTTGAAGCCCGCGCTATAGGCCAGCGAATTGATGGCATTGCGCAGCGGCCCGCCGATCTGCATCGGGACCTGGCTGAGGATGGTGGCGGGAATGGTATTGACGCACCAATTGGCCGTCGCGGTCTGCACCGGGCCGCCCTTTTGCGCGTCGATATAGGAAACCGTGACGCCGTTGGCGTCCTGTTTCACTTCCGTCACCTTGCAATTGTATTTGATCATGTCCTTGGGCAGCGCGCGCACGAAACCCGCGCTGATCCTGTCCATGCCGCCGACCGGCTGGAACATGGTCATCTGGTATTCATACTCATGCCCGGTCAGAAGGCCCGACCAGAGACCCGATTTGAGCAGCTCGCTGAGCGCCATCGGCTCGGAATCGGTCGGCTGCCAGCTGAGCCCGCCGCCCGGATCCACATCATAGCCGCGATGGTTCGAGACCAATGCGCTCTTCTTGTATTCGTAATTGCGATCCAGCGCGCCCCAGGAGCGCAGAGCCTGAAGCAGGATTTCGGCGTCTTCCTTTGTCACCGCCTGATCGAGCTTGCCTTGCGCCGTGGTCTTGGCCAGCAATTCGGAAACATGGCCGCGAAAATCGCTTTCGACTTCGCGATAGCGCCTCGGCTTGCCGCCGAACGCTTTGCTGTTATGGATCATCGCATTGTAGTTGATGATCGAGAAAGCCTCGAGCGGCACATTGAGGCTCTTGCAGTAATCCAGCAGCGCGACGTGGTGATACGGAATGCGCATCGGGCCCGGATTGACGTAGAAGCCGGAATCGAACTGGCAATGCTGAGTGAAACCACCCAGCTCGTTGACGGTATCGCCGCCGCGGATCGAGATGTTACGCCCGCCCGCCTTGTGTTGATATTCCAGCACCTGGACCTTGTAGCCCGCGCGGCTGAGTTCCAGCGCCGCTGTCAGACCGGCAAGCCCGGCGCCGAGCACCAGAACCGAGGCGCCCTTGACGTCGCCCGAAAGCTTGACGGGGCCGCTATAACCGGACTCGCCCGCGTAACCGAGATCGGTCATCGCCTGGTACATGGCGGCACTACCCGCAGCCATACCGATCATACGGAACAGAGAACGCCGACTCATCGGCGCCATAACTTGATCAGACATTTGCTTCCTTAGTCCCCTTCGCTGGCCGGGAGCCGCGCGGCATTTCCCTTATGCCTTCACGGCAAATTCACCGGCGGCAATTTTCTGAGAGCGTCGCGATGTTAGAAATCGTCCCGGCCCGGACGATTTCTAACGCAACGTCATGAGCCGCGCCAGCCCGGAAAATGGGCAGCGCCGCAACACACAGCCGTGATTTTCTGTCACGGATTGATGAATTTCAGGACAGATAAGCCTCAATTTTGTCCGCTGCCCGCACCAGATCCGCGAGAGACGGCGTCCCCATTTTGTGCATCACCTGGGCGCGATGAATCTTGACCGTCACCTCGCTCAAACCCACATGCGCGGCGATCTGCTTGTTGATCTGTCCGGTGACGACCAGCTTCATGATTTCGCGCTCGCGCTTGGTAAGCGAACGATAACCACTCAGGACGCCGGACACCTGTTCTTCGATGACGCGCTGCGCCTCGTCGCGGCGCAAGGCCGACTGCACGCACTCCAGAAGCTCCTGTTCACGGAAAGGCTTCTGAAGAAAATCGACCGCACCCGCCTTCATGACCTGCACCGCCATGGGAACATCGCCATAGCCGGAGATGAAGATGATCGGGATGCGGTCTCTTTGGGCGATCAGGCGCTTTTGCAGTTCCAGCCCGCTGGTACCCGGCAGCCGGACGTCCGACACCAGGCAGCCGCAGGCCTGCGGATCGCGGCAGGCCAGGAATTCTTCCGCAGAAGGAAAAGATTCGACCTGATGGCCGACCGAAAGCAGAAGTTCCCGGATGACGTCCCTCACGGCCGCGTCATCATCGATCACAAAAACGACAGGTGAATTGCGCATTACCTGCTCCCCCCGGAGTGAGTAATACTTTCGTTTAAGTAATCCAGAATGTCCAGCGCGTTGGCTGTCCAATTTCTAGGCATAATGCCAGGAAGGCTATCCGTTGTTCCATAAGGAACAAAGGGATGCCGGTATCCCGCTTGAGGGGATGGTGCCCAGAAGAGGACTCGAACCTCCACGCCTTGCAGCGCTAGTACCTGAAACTAGTGCGTCTACCAATTCCGCCATCTGGGCA
>CAYWWT010000125.1:0-7984 GCA_964461855.1 uncultured Rhizobium sp.
CGCGGGGGAAGAAAGCCGGTGTCTTCCTATTTAAGCGAGATCGAACAGCAGCACCTCGCTGGGCACACGCGAGCGTATCGCGACCTGATCCAGATCGGTCACGGCCGCGGCATCGCCGGCGCGCAGGGTCTCGTCGCCCAGGCTGATCTCGCCCTTCGCCACCTGAATCCAGGCCCGCCGGCCCTGTTCGAGCGGATGAATCGCTTCCACATCGGCATCCAGCCGCGTCGCCCAGATTTCCGCATCCTGCACCAGGCGCACTTCATTGGGCTGCGGATCGGGACCGGCAATGCGGGCGAACTTGTTGGTGACCGCCTTGATGTCGATCGCTTTCTGTTCGTAGGACGGCTCGATGCCGCGGCGCGAGGGCATGATCCAGATCTGCAGGAGGTGACAGTCGCGGTCGCGGTTGGCATTGAATTCGGCATGCACCACGCCCGAACCTGCGCTCATGCGCTGAATTTCGCCCGGCCGGATCACGCCGCCGCCGCCGCTGGAATCCTTGTGCTGCAGCGCGCCCTCGAGAATATAGGTGACGATCTCCATGTCGCGGTGCGGATGGGCCGGGAACCCCGCGCCGCCCTTGATCCAATCCTCATTGATCACGCGCAGCGCGCCAAAGCTCTCGAACGCGGGATCGTAATATTCCGCGAACGAGAAAGTGTGTTTGGAATCCAGCCAGTCGATCTTGCTGGTGCCGCGCTCTGCGGATTTGCGGACAGTAATCATTTGCGCACCTTTGCTTCCACCGAATCCCAGACCAGCTTGGCGATATCGGCGCCGCCGAAGCGCTTGACCTCGTGAATGCCGGTGGGAGACGTCACATTGATCTCGGTCATATAGTCACCGATCACGTCTATTCCTGTGAAAATCAGGCCGCGGCGTTTCAGTTCCGGGCCGATGGCGGCGCAGATATCGCGTTCACGCGACGTCAACTTTGTTTTTTCCGGCCTGCCGCCGACATGCATGTTGGACCGCGCTTCCCCTGCGGCAGGAACGCGATTGATCGCTCCCGCGAACTCGCCATCGACCAGGATGATGCGCTTGTCGCCTTTGCGGACTTCGGGGAGATAGCGCTGCACGATGACAGGCTCGCGATAGAATTGCGTGAACATCTCAAGCAGCGAACCCAGATTTTCGTCACCCGGACCGATGCGGAAAACGCCCGTGCCGCCATTGCCATAGAGCGGCTTCAGAATGATTTCCTTGTGACGTTCGCGGAAATCGCGGATTTCGCGGCCATCGCTGGTGATCAAGGTCGGGGGAATGAAATCCTGAAATTCGGTGACGAAGAGCTTTTCCGGCGCATTGCGCACTTCGCGCGGATCGTTGACCACCAGGGTCTTGGGATGGATGCGCTCCAGAATATGCGTGGCCGAGATGTAGGACATGTCGAAGGGCGGGTCCTGGCGCATCAAGACCACATCGACCGTGGACAGGTCACGGATCGTCGTCTCGCCCAAGGTGAAATGATCGCCCTTCACGGCGCGGACATTCAGCGGACGCACCCGCGCGGTCACCTTGCCTTCGCCGAAGGACAGATCGCGCGGCCCGTAATAGACAAGACCATGTCCCCGCGCCTGCGCTTCCAGCGCCAGCGCGAAGGTGGAATCGCCGCCGATATCGATCTTCTCGATCGGGTCCATCTGGATCGCGACGGTCAACGCCATGTTCATCCATCCATTCGCCAGGCATCCGGCAGATGCCGGGGCAGGCCTGTTACTGTGACAATGTCGAAGCGGGCGCCGCGACGGGCGAGCGCAGGCCGGGAGGCCAGATATAGGGAGGCGGCACGGGCAATGCGAGTCCGCTGCGCCGGCGTGACCGCTTCGGCGGCGTCGCACGCGCGGCCCCCGCCTTGACCTCGACAAAGCAGACCGGCCCGAACGGGCACAGCGTGACGAGATCGATTTCACCGGCATGGGTTTTGACCCGGCGGCCCAGGATGCGATGGCCTTTGAGCCTGAGCCACCAGGCCGCCAGCGTCTCGCCGCGATGCCCGCGCGCCTCGGCCTGACGCCGGTCAGCCATTCTTCATCTCAAGGCCACGGGCATAGACAGCCTTGCGCGGAACGCCGGTCAGGTCTGCAATCATTTCGGAGGCGGGTTTCAGCGGCATGAATTCCAAGGCCGCGGTGAGCGCGGCATCGACAGCCGCGAAATCCGCTTCAGCGGCATGCGGCGGGGAGACCAGCACCGTCACTTCGCCCTTGGGGGCGCCGTCTCTTTCATAGCCCGCGGCCAGATCGGCGAGGGTCCCGCGCCGCACCTCTTCATGCAGCTTGGTCATTTCGCGCGCCACCGCACCGCTGCGCGGTCCCAGGACCGTCACCATGTCCTTCAGGCAATCGCAGAGACGCGGACCGGACTCGAAAAAGATCAAGGTCGCGCGGATGGATTTCAATTCTTCCAGAACACCCTGACGCTCGCCCGATCTGGGCGGCAGAAAGCCCGCGAACAGGAAACGGTCGGATGGCAAGCCCGACAGCACCAGGCCCGTCAGCGCCGCCGACGCGCCGGGCAAGGCTTCGACGCGAACGCCTTCCTCGATTGCGGCCCGCACCAGCTTGAAACCGGGATCGCTGACCAAGGGCGTGCCCGCATCGCTGACCAGCGCGATGCGGGCGCCGTTTCGAATCTGCGCCAGCAGGCGCGGACGCTCGCGGGCGGCGTTGTGATCGTTATAGGCCATGAGCGGCTTGGAGATGCCGTGAATGGCAAGGAGCTTGGAGGTGACGCGGGTATCTTCGGCAGCGATGACATCGACATGACGCAACATGTCCAATGCCCGGAGCGTGATGTCGCGAGCATTGCCGATCGGCGTGGCGATGACGTAGAGACCCGGCGGCGGGCTATCGTTCAAATCGTCAAGGGCTTTCAGATGGCCAAGGTCCTTCAAATCGCCCAGATGTTGCGGTTTACCCGTGGCGACGCTGCCCTTACTCTGTGCCCGCACACCTTGGCCTTCCTGGGAACTTTTCAATGATGGGCGTCTCTTCATTCCGGCCGGTCCGCTTTGCGCGCCTTTGTGCCATCCTGGCCGCAGCCGCGATAGCGGGATTGAGCGCCTGCACACCGCCGCCGCCTCCGCCGCCGCCCAAGATCGTGGTGCCGCCGGCGCCGGTGGCCGGCAATCCGCTGGACCGGGACCTGCCCAATTATCTGCGCCTGCCCAATACCCCGCCCGGCACCACCCCCCTGAGGGTCGGGATCATCCTGCCTTTCTCCAGCCCCACGGCCGGGACGCGCAACCTGGCACAGGCCATGCTGAAGGCAGCGGAGCTGGCGGTCTTCGACAGCGGCAACCGCGACATTCTTCTTATTCCGGCCGACGAAGGGACTTCGCCTGCCTCGGCCGGTGCGGCCGCCACGACGCTTCTGGGCCAAGGGGCGGAGATCATTCTGGGACCCTTGTTCGGTCCGTCGGTTTCGGCGGTGGCGCCGATTGCCCGGGATCGCGGCATTCCCGTCCTGGCCTTTTCGACCGAGCGCAGCGTGGCGGGCAATGGCGTCTATCTGCTCTCCTTCCTGCCGCAGAACGAAGTCAAACGCGTGGTGGGTTATGCCGCCTCGCAGGGCCGGCACAATTTCGCGGCGATGGTGCCGCAGTCGCCTTATGGCGATCTGGTCGCGAGCATCTTCGGTGACGCGGTGAAAAGCGCGGGCGGCACGGTGGTGGATGTCGAGCATTTCACGCCGGACGCCAGCATGGTGATGGCGCCATCCGCCGCCATCGCCAAGACCAGCGCCGACGCGATCATGATCGCCCAGGGCGGCACGGTATTGCGCGCCATCGCGCCATCATTGGCGTTCAATGGCTTCGACCCGGCCAAGGTCAAGCTGCTGGGTACCGGCCTGTGGGATGATGCCGCCATCGCGCGGGAACAGGCGCTGGACGGCGGCTGGTTCGCCGCACCCGAGCCCAATGCCGACAATGCCTTCAATGACAAATTCCGCGCCGTCTATGGCACGACGCCGCCGCAACTGGCGTCACTGTCCTATGATGCGGTGTCGCTGGTGGCGCTGCTGGCAAAAGGCGAGCCCTATCACCGCTTCACCAATGCGGCCCTGATGGACCCCAACGGCTTTGCCGGCATTGACGGCATTTTCCGCTTCAACGGGGATGGCACCTCCGAGCGCGGCCTGGCCGTGCTGGAAGTGCAACAGGACGGCTTCCATGTCGTCAGCCCGGCGCCCAAGACCTTTCAGCCGAGAAGTTTTTAGCTTCGCTGCTACCCTCATCCTTCGACAAGCTCAGGATGAGGACTAGTTTAGCAATGCGGCGATCACGGCGTTCAATACCAATCGCCCTTGCGGCGTTGCGGTGAGGCGGCCGCCGTCCTGGCGCAGAAAA
Organism: uncultured Rhizobium sp.; assembly: GCA_964461855.1. GTDB lineage: Bacteria > Pseudomonadota > Alphaproteobacteria > Micropepsales > Micropepsaceae > Rhizomicrobium. The sequence continues at coordinate 4,355 of CAYWWT010000125.1, forward strand.
CCCTGCTCCACCAGCGGCGCGATTTTTTCCGGCAGCGGCCGCGTCCGCCAGCGGCGCTCATAGGCGGCAAGATCGATCCCTTCCGCCAGCCGCAGATTCATCAAGAGATGTTCGCGCGCCGCTTCCGCGTCATCGATGGCGGTGAAATCGGCAAAGACATTCTCTCCCTTCGCCACGCGTTCGCGCCAGCGTTCCGGCAATCGCTCGGTCGCGGTGGCGACGCGCTTTCCATCCAACAACAGGCGGCCATGCGCGCCAGGGCCTATGCCCGCATAATCGCCATAGCGCCAATAGATCAGATTGTGCCGGCTTTCGGAGCCCGGACGGGCATGATTGGAAATCTCATAGGCAGGAAGCCCCGCGGCTTCGGTCAGTTCCTGCGTCGTCTCGTAAAGACCGGCAGCGAGATCATCATCGGGAATGCGCAATTTGCCGTTCCGGTGCAGCAGCGCGAACGGCGTTTCGGGTTCGATGGTGAGCTGATAAAGCGACAAATGATCGGTGCCGAAGGAGAGAGCCTGTTTCAGCTCTTCACGCCATTGCGCATCGCTCTGGTTCGGCCGCGCGTAAATCAGGTCCAGTGAGACGCGGTCGAAATTCTTCATCGCCAGGTCGAGCGCTTCTCGCGCTTCGGCCGCATTGTGCAAACGGCCCAGGAATTTCAGATCGGGATCGTTCAAGGCCTGCATGCCCAAGGACAGCCGGTTGACGCCCGCCGCGCGATAGTCGGCGAAGCGTGCCGCATCGGCACTGGCGGGATTGGCCTCCAGGGTCGTTTCGACGTCATTCGCCAGGCGCCAGCGCCGCGCGATTCTGTCCAGGATTCGCGCGACCGACGCACCCTGCATTAGCGACGGCGTGCCGCCGCCGAAGAAGATCGTTTCCACGATGGGCCGGTCCACGCCTTGCGCAGCCGCCGTCCAATCGAGTTCGCGCTCTATCGCGTCGACCCATCCGCCTTCGTCGATGGATGTGCGGACATGACTGTTGAAGTCGCAATAGGGGCATTTGGCGGCGCAGAACGGCCAGTGGACATAAATGCCGAAAGACATCGCCTTAGAAGGACTCTGCCAGAATGCCGCTGTGCAGGAGCTTTTCGAACGCGCGGGCGCGGTGGCTCATGGCGTTTTTCAGATGCGGATCGATCTCGCCGAAACTCTGTTCATGGCCGTCGGGAATGAAGATGGGATCATAGCCAAAGCCCAGCTTCCCACGCGGCGGAAAGGTCAGGCGGCCATGCACTTCGCCTTGGAAGGTCTTGATCTCGCCCTGTGGCATGGCGAGTGAAAGCGCGCAGACGAATTTGGCAGAGAGATCTGTTGCGCCTTTCTCTTTCAACTCGCGCTCAACGCGCGCCATCGCAATGGAAAAATCTTTGGTCGGTCCCGCCCAGCGCGCGGAATAGATGCCGGGATCGCCGTTCAGCGCATTGACCCAGAGACCGGAATCGTCGGCCAGCGCGGGATGCTTGCCGCCATCGGCGGCGGCGCGCGCTTTCAGTTCGGCATTGGCCGCAAAGGTGAGGCCGGTCTCTTCCGGCTCCGGCAGATGGAGATCGCTCGCGCCGACAGGCTCGATGCCGTGAGGGCCCAGCAGCGCCTTGATCTCGCGCACCTTGCCGCGATTGTGGCTGGCGACGATCAGGATGCTGCCGCGGGGCAATCTCATATCACGCCAGCGCCTGCTTCTGCAGTTCGACCAGTTCGCCGATGCCCTTGCGCGCCAAGCGCAGCAGCTTGGCCAGTTCTTCTTCGCTGAAAGGCGCGCCTTCGGCGGTGCCCTGAATCTCGACCAATCCGCCCGCGCCGGTCAGCACAAAATTGGCGTCGGTCTCGGCGGTGGAATCTTCGCTGTAATCCAGATCGAGCATGGGCTCGCCCTTGACGATGCCGCAGCTTACCGCCGCGACATGATCCTTGAGAATGGGCGTCTTGACCAAGCCGGTCTTCTGCATGAAGCCGACGCATTGGGCGAGCGCGACATAGCCGCCGGTGATGGCCGCGGTGCGGGTGCCGCCATCGGCCTGCAGCACGTCGCAATCGATCACGATCTGGCGTTCGCCCAGCGCCGACAGGTCGCAAATGGCGCGCAGCGAGCGGCCGACCAGGCGTTGAATTTCCTGGGTGCGGCCGGACTGTTTGCCCGCCGCCGCCTCGCGGCGCATGCGATCATGGGTGGAGCGGGGGAGCATGCCATATTCGGCGGTGACCCAGCCTTTGCCCGAGCCTTTGAGGAAGGGGGGCGCCTTTTCTTCCAGGCTGGCCGTTACCAGCACATGGGTATCGCCGAATTTGACCAGACAGGAACCCTCGGCATGGCGGGCATAACCCGGTTCCAGGCGGACGGTACGAAGGGAATCGATGCTGCGGTTGGAGAGGCGCATGGGGCCGTATATCTTGAAGTGGAAGACAGGGGCGGTTACCTAGCCGCTTTGCCGGAGCGCGTCCAATGGGGCGGCCATCCGGCAGAATGATTGTTATTTTTCAAAGGCTTGCTGTTGGAATCCTTTCCCTCCCGCCTGACCTATCCGCCGCTGGGCGAGCGCCCGCGCGAGGTCTTCCGCCATTTGGTCGAGGCTTTCCTGACATCGGGCGAGCCGGTGGGGTCGCGCACCCTGTCCCAGCGCCTGCCGCTGACGCTTTCCCCGGCCTCGATCCGCAATGTGATGGCCGATCTGGAGACCATGGGCCTGCTCTATGCCCCCCATACCAGTGCCGGGCGGGTTCCGACCGAAAAAGGCCTGCGCCTGTTCGTGGACGGGCTGTTGGAGATCGGCGATCTGGACCCGCGCGAACGGGGCGTGATCGAAGACCGCATGCAGGGCAGCGGGCAGCGGCTGGAAGATGTCCTCACCCAGGCGACCAGCATGCTGTCCGGCCTGTCGCGCTGTGCCGGGCTGGTGGTCACGGCCAAGCAGGACGCCGCGACCCTCAAACATGTCGAATTCGTCCATGTCGGTCCCGGCAAGGCGCTGGTGATATTGGTCAGCGGCGACGGTCAGGTGGAAAACCGGGTGATCGACACTCCGCCCGGCTTGCCGGGCTCGGCGCTGGCGGAAGCTTCCAATTATCTGAATGCGCGGCTGACCGGCCGCACCCTGGACACGGCACGGACCGAAATACTGGCCGAGCTGGAAAGCGAGCGCGCCATGCTCGACGCGCTCACCGCCAAGATCGTGGCGGAGGGTCTTGCAACCCTGGCGGGCCCCGGCAGCGGCGACGACAAGGTCCTGATCGTGCGGGGCGCCGCGCATCTCCTGGATTCGGTGGAGGCCCAGGCCGACATCGAGCGCGTGCGCACCCTGTTCGATGATATCGAGCGCAAGGCCGACCTGATCCGGCTGATGGAACTGGCCAAGACGGGCGACGGGGTGAGCATTTTCATCGGCTCGGAGAACCGGCTGTTCTCATTGTCGGGATCTTCCATCGTGGCCGCGCCCTATGCCAATGCGGCCGGCAAGATCGTGGGCGTGATCGGGGTTCTGGGTCCGACCAGGCTCAACTATGGCCGCATCATTCCCATGGTGGATCACACCGCCAAAGTCATTGGACGATTGCTGGGTTAGCGTTTAAGGAGCGCGCAAGATCAGCCGCTTCTTCAGCCAGCCGTTCTTCGTGGCCGAGCAGTTCA
>CAYWWT010000126.1:0-7976 GCA_964461855.1 uncultured Rhizobium sp.
GACGCCAGTTCCGCCGGCTGGCCTGGACGGCCCAGCGGAGAATGGCCGCCGAATTTCTGCAGCTTCTCCATGCTCGCGCCGCCCGATACCTGCAGCGGCGTCCAGATCGGACCCGGCGCCACACCATTGACCCGAATGCCTTTGGGACCGAGCTGCTTGGCCAGTGACTTCACGAAATTCATCGTCGCCGCCTTGGTCTGGGCATAGTCGTACAAGTCCGGCGACGGATCATAGGCCTGCTCGGAGGTGGTGGCGATGATCGTCGCGCCCGGCTTCAGGTGCGCAAGCGCCGCTTTCAGGATCCAGAACGGCGCATAGATATTCGTCTTCATGGTGGCGTCGAAATCTTCCGATGTGACGTCGAGGATCGAGGCCCGACTCTGCTGGCGCGCCGCGTTGCTGACAACGATGTCGAGCCCGCCAAGGGCGCGCACTGCCTCCTCCACCAGCCGCACACAGAAGCGCTCGTCCTTGAGATCACCGGGAATCGCGACGCCGTTTCTCCCGGCATCGCGGATCAGCGCGATCACGGCGCGCGCGTCTTCTTCCTCGCTGGGAAAATAATTGATCGCCACATCCGCGCCTTCGCGGGCAAAGGCGATGGCGGCCGCCCGTCCCATGCCGGAATCGCCGCCCGTGATCAGCGCCTTGCGGCCCAAAAGACGGCCCGAGCCCCTGTAGCTCGTCTCGCCATGATCCGGCGGCGGTTCCATCTTCGCGGCCAGTCCCGGCCAGGGCTGGCTCTGCTTCGCAAAGGGCGGTTTGGGATATTTCGCGCGTGGATCTTCCAGCGGCGATGCGACCGGTCCATCGTCCACGGTTCCGCCCGGTTCCTTATCCATCGCGACTCTCCGTTTTCCGTCGGCTGAACAACGCCGCCGCCTCGCAAATGTGCCGGTAATGGCAATTCTTTTGCGCTCGGCGCGATAGCGCACGCAGGATTGCGCAGTTCCGCAGCAACTAGCGAGACGCGCGAACGTTTCCTGCGCGAGAGTTTCCACTCAGGGAGTCGACCATGAAATCCTTTGTTATGAGCGCTGCCGTGCTCGCTTTGCTCGCTGCCACCGCGCAGGCCGCGCCGCCCGATCAACCCGGTCATGTCAGTCCCGCACCGGGAACCAACAACAACACCGCCAGCGCGATGGAAGACACCACCGCAGGCATGGTCGGAAAAGTCTCCGCCGAGATGACCAGCACCACCAAGGGCTTCGTCACCGCCGCCGCGACCAGCGACATGTATGAAGTCGAAGCCGGAAAGATCGCGGCGGAACGTTCGTCGAATCCCGCGGTAAAGGATTTCGCGAGCCATATGGTGACAGCCCACACCGGAACCACCGACAAGCTGAAAGCCATCCTGGCGTCCAACAAGATCAAGGTTGCGCCGCCGATGCATCTCGATGACCGCCGCCAGGGCATGATCGACAATCTCAAAGGCGCCAAAGCGGCGGATTTCGACAGGCGCTATGTCTCGCAGCAGATTGCCGCCCATGAAGAAGCACAGATCCTGATGCGCGGCTATGCCAAGGATGGCGACAATGCCGCCGTGAAAAGCTTTGCCGCCGACACGTCCAAAGCCGTTGCGGAACATCTGGCCATGATCAAGAAGATCGATGCCCAGCTGAAGATGGCCTCGAAATAGCAAAGGGGGCGCGTCATACGGCGCGCCCTTATTTCGTCCTGTCAGCCGATCTTTTTCCGATCCTGATTGGTGGTGGTCGCGGCGGAACGCTCCGCCTCCAAAACTCCGGGTACCAGACCTTTCGCCGTTACGTGATCAACGAAATTGCGCACCCAGGCGTCGAAGGCGCCCATCCCCGACTTTTCCTGAAACATGTCATCGGCCTGGTCGTCGGCAAAAGGCTTCCCCGCGCCGAAGGTGGTGCAACGCCACAGATCGTCCGGCACTTCGATGTCGCTGTAGCGGCATTGCCAGACCAGGCCCTGATAGGCGAGCCGCTCATCCTTGCCGCGCATGGGATGCGCCTGGGCGTCGAACCATTCCGGATGTTCCAGATGCTTCGGCATGCCCTTGCCGTCTTCTTCATCCGCGCCGTCGTCGCCGTAACAGAAGAACGCCGCCGTGCGCCCCGAAAGGTGGTTCTTGCTCAATTCGCGCCACAAGGGCGAGCGTTCCAGCGCCTGGGCCTTCAGCGTGTCCTTCTTGTCGATCAGGTCGGGGCGAGGATTGCCGCCATTCATGCAGACCAGCCGGTCGAACATCAGCTTGAGATTGGAGGATGGACCATACCAGTTGACCGGACCGATCACCGCCCAGGCATCGGCGCGGGCCAGCCGCCCGTAAAGATCCAAATCCCACATCAGGTCGGGCTGGTTCTGGCTCTTGGGGCCATAGCAATTGCAGGGCCAGACGCACAGCGCCATGGAGGAGGAAACGCAGGCATTGCAGCTCTGAATCTTCGGCTTGCCATGTTCGTTGCCGATATCCTCGACATCGGTTTGCCAGGCCGGCGGCATCGCCGCCGCCATCCGGTGCATCAAGGCGCGGGCCTTGGAATCCAATCCGGGACAGGAATGCAGGCGGCGCTGAGAGCCCGCAATCAGAAGCACCCGCAGCGGGCGCTGCTCCGCCGGATGGATGGGACTTTGCTTTTCCGCCATGGCAACAGAACGGCCATGGCCCGCAGGAAGTTCCGTCAGGCCGGCGGCAGGAAAACCAGGGCCCGCACTTCGATGCTTTCGCGTTCCAGCCGGTTTGGGGGCGTGGTGGGATCTTCGAACGCGGTGTGAGGCGTAAAGCGGGTGCGCGCGGCTTTGTCGGAATCGAAACCCTTGAAAATCAACGCCTCGTCCGCCTGCATGCGCGGAAAATAATACCAGCGATGATCGGGATTGCTGATCACACTATAGGTTTCGGTCACCCGGTCGGCATAGATGAGATCGCAGACCATCAGATCCTCGGGCGCGACCGTGCTGGAATCGCAGACCGCGAGCGGCGCATCCTCCAACGGTCCCCGGATCGCCCGCCAGACATTCACCTCCAGAAAGCGATGCTTCAGGCGCCGCTCCGCCTCATCGGGCGGCAAATGATTGCGCACCCGCTCGGGGCCTGAAACTTCGGTATAGTCATTGTGAATATAGCGCGCGGGTTCGCGCATATTCTTCGCGCCCGCACGCAGACGCGGAATGGAGCGGATGGTGTGGTCGAAGATCGCGATCTTTTCCGCGCCCGTCATCGCCCGCAGCAAACCTTCGATCTCCGGATAATAAATCCCGCTGATCTGGTCCGGATCGTAAAAATCACTGACCGTGGTCTGGTGCGCACGAAGCTCGAAGCCCTGGGCGGACAGCGTGGCGGGCCGCGGCAATTGCCGCGCGTCATGCACCGCCACTTCGGCGACATGGATTTCGCCCCATACCGGCGGCACGCCCTCGGGCGGCGGCACCATATAGACATAAGGCCGCTTCTCTGTCCGATAGACATAGCTCAGCGGCGCGCGAACGGCCGGCGGACCATTGGTGGAAGACATGCGAGCACCCCTTGGAGGCGCCAAGACTGCGACAGACCGGGCCAGGCATGCAAGCAGGGCGCGCAGGCCCGCAATCTGCCGTCAGCGGACCTTGCTGAAAAAGCGCGCCAGGCGGAATTCCGCAGGCCAGGTCCAGATCTGCCGCGCATTGCGGTAATCGTAGGAGCCCATCACGATCTGGGCCTTGCCCACAAGATTTTCCATCGGCACGAAGCCGACGCCGCCTGCTTCCGCCGGCACGCGGCTGTCCAGCGAATTGTCACGATTGTCGCCCATCATGAAAAGATGCCCGGCGGGCACGACGAATTCCGGCGTGTTGTCGAGCGGGCCTTGCCAGCCCAGCTTATAGATCGGATGGACGACCCCGCCCGGCAGCGTTTCCAGATAACGCGTCGCCGCCATCGGGCTGCCGTCTTCCATCTCCACTTCGCCCCGGCCCGCAGGCTTCAGCGCCATGTCATGCCCATCGATGAAAAGATGGCCCGCGCGCATCTGGATGTGATCGCCGGGAAGACCGATCACGCGTTTCACATAGACAATTTTGGGATCGCGCGGCAGGTTGAAGACCACCACATCGCCGCGCGCGGGCAGCTTTTCCATCAGCCGCGCGTCGGATTTCGGCCCCAGCGCATAGGGCATGGAGAAGCGGCTGTACCCGTAATCGAATTTCGATGCGATAATGGCGTCGCCAATCGCAAGCGTCGGCTCCATCGAACCGGACGGCACATAGAATGGCGCGGCGATTGCACTGGTCGAAAAGATCATCACCGCCGCGACCGCCAGCGGCTCGCGCACAAAACGCCAGAAACTGCCAAGCTTGCCGGATTGTAACAGACGCATCGCAGCTCCCGTCATCGTCGTGACGGCACGGAAGGCCGGCAGCCGGCTTTTGTCAACGGAGCGTCGCGGTAATGATTTACCGTGGATCGCTCGCCGCGACGAAGATGGCGGCCAGTCTTTCGATCCCCGCCTGATCGACCGCTTCAAAGCGCCCGGGCTCGGGACTGTCGAGATCCAGCACCCCGAACACGACGCCGTCCCGGATCAGCGGCACCACCAGTTCGGAACGCGAAGCGGAGTCGCAGGCGATGTGACCGGCAAACGCATTCACGTCTTCCACCCGCTGCGTCAGCCGGCTTTGCGCGGCGGTGCCGCACACCCCCTTGCCCATGGCGATGCGCACGCAGGCAGGCTGGCCCTGGAACGGTCCCAGCACCAAGGTATCGCCGCGCAGGAAATAGAAACCTGCCCAATTCAGGCGCGGGACGTTGTTGAAGATCAACGCCGCCATGTTGGCCGCATTGGCGATGAGATCGCGCTCGCCTGTCAGCAACCCTTCCAGTTGCTGCGCCAGCTCGGCATAGAAAATCTTCGGGTCGGCGGTGGAAATCGGCGCGGCGTGGAACATCAGCTGGCCTCGAACTGCTCGAGCTTCAGATCGTAATAAGGCTTTCCATCCTGGCTGATGGTGATGTGGCGCGGCCAGTGCACACCGCGGCTGACCATATCGCCTTCAAAGCGAATGACCTGATGGATGGGCGGCCCCTTGCCGTCGGGCGCGGGCACCATGTTGCGCGCCGATTTCAAGCTGCCGTCCTTGCCGAACACCAGCACCGTGGGCGGCGCGGCGGGATGGGTGACGGCGATTTCGCCCTTGATCGCGTCGATGGTGATCATCGCCTGGGGATCGCGCAACGGCGACAACAGCATCAGGCTGTAAAGCGAATATTGCGCCGCTTCATGCCGGGCCTGCGCCGCGGGAAGCGGCTTGCGGTCGCCATTCATCTCCGTCCAGCCATGACCGCCTTCGATGATCAGCGAGCGGGTCTTGGCGGGACCATCGGACACCAGCCAGGTGTCGGAGCGCGCATCCTTGAAGGGATGCACCGTCGTGGAGGTGCCGATCTCGATCTTGTCCCTGGCGAAGATGGTAGCGGTGCCGGTCCAATGCAGTTGATGCACGGCTTTGAGCCGCGCCTCGCCGCCCGCATGCGTCACCGCCTGGTCCAGAAGGGACTGTGCCTGTGCGGCAGGCGCCATCAGGGCGAGCGTCAACGACAGCACGAAAACTCTCTTCAACATCCTGGTCACTCTCCGGCGGGCGCGAAATGCAGATCCTGGTAATCGGAACTGAAATCGGCGATGGGCGAAATCACCGCCATGGTCGCGCCTGCGATCTTTCCGTCCTTCACCGCGAAATTCACATAAGCATCCTCGATGCTTTTGTCGGTCCAGCGGGTGCGGAATTTGTCGCCCGACAGATGCTCCAGCGCCCCTTCCATCCCCGGCGTGCGGTCGAACCGGATGCGCAGGCGGCCCTGCCCCTGGTCGCGGATGGTCATGCTGCCATACCAGGGATCGCTGTATTTCCCGGCATAAGCGGAAAGCGCCAGGCTCGCCTTGGCGCCGTCGCCCGCTTCCGGCTTAGGCAAGGCCTTCATCGTCGCGGCGGTCTTGGCTTCGGTCTTTTCCTGCGTGTCCTTCAGCACCGCGACCCAGTCGGTCGGGGCCACGCCCAGATAATGGTCGATGATGTGGAAGGTCGAGGATACCAGCCCCATACTGTCTTCCGAATTGATCGTGACGGCGATGCCGACATTCTTATCGGGAATGAGATAAAGCGCCGCCAGGGCGCCGCCCACCGAACCGGTGTGGCGGATCAGCTTGTGGCCGCGATAGGTCTCGACATACCAGCCCAGCGCGTAGGTCTGCAGATCCGGTTTCAGCTGCGGCAACCGGCGCGGGCCTTCGGCGGGCACCACCACGATGGGCTGCCACATCGCGTCGGCCTGCACGCGGCTGAACAGATCCTTGCCGTCCGCCAGCTTGCCGCGCGCCAATTGCACATTCATCCATTTTGCCAGATCGGCGGCGCTGGCATTGATGCCGCCGGCGGGCGCCAAGGTCTTGGCGGTGCTCCGCTGCAGCACGGCTTGATGGCCCGCGCCCAGAAACGCGCCATCGGTACGCGCATGCAGGCGCACCGCATTCGGCGCATTGCGATCATAATTGGTGTGCGCATCGCGCATGCCGACGGGCGTGAAAATATTCTGCGTGACGAAATCTTCCCAACTCTGGCCCGAGACCGCTTCGACCAGCGCGCCCGCCACGATGTAGAGAATATTGTCATAGGCATAGCTCTCGCGGAAACCGGTGGCGGGTTTCAGATAGCGCAGCGCATGCACCACTTCGGCGCGGCTGCGGTCGGTGTCGGGAAACAGCATCAGATCGCCCTCGCCAAGCCCGAGCCCACTGCGATGGGTGAGAAGATCGCGCACCGTCATATGCTCGGTGGCGTAGGGATCGTACATCTGAAAGCCGGGCAACCTGTCCTTGACCCGGTCTTCCCATTTCAGCTTTTTGCGATCGACCAGGATCGCCAGCGCCGCCGAAGTGAACGCCTTGGATTCCGAACCGATGGGAAAGGCGGAATGTGCATCGACCGGCTTGGTCTTGCCCACTTCCGTCACGCCATAGCCTTTGGCGATCACGGTCTTGCCATTCTCGACGATGGCAAGCGAAAGGCCCGGTACACCGAAGGTCTGCATGGCGCGGGCGATATAGGCGTCGGTATCGGCGGGCGGAGCCGCCAGCGCCGCAGCGGGACAAAGACAGATGCCCAGAACGATCAGAAGCCGCCACGCGCCCATCTCAAAACCTCCGCCGCCCGGGACGAGCCTAGAGACTTCCTGGCTCCGTCGCAAAACCCCCGCGTCAATGCGCGCGTGCGAAATCCAGCATCGCCTGGGCGATTTCGCGCTCGCCCATGATCACCTGGCTGGCGCCCAGCTTCAGCAGATGATCGACTTCGCCGTCGAAATGGGCCCGCGCCACGATGGGCAGCCGCGGATTGGCCTTGCGCGCCTGCTCCACGATCTGCCCGGCTTCGAAGGCTTCGGGAATGGCCACGAACATCAGCCGCGCGCCGGGAAGATTGGCGGCCTCGAGCACATCCTGGCGTGCGGCATTGCCCTTGATATGTTCGACGCCGGCCTTTCCCACCGTGCCTTCCTCGATCACCAGGACCGGCATGTCGTTCAGTTGATCGGCGACCAGCCGCCCCACCCGGCCGAACCCCACCAGCACGGCATGGCCGCTGAGGCTGGTGGGCTCCGGTGCGATGCGCGCGGCTTCCGGCTCGGGCGCGGTCTTGGCCGCGGTCTCGCGCCGCGTGACGAACGCGAACAACAGCGGATTGAGCAGGATCGACAGGATCGACGCGCCCAGGATCAGGTCGCGCCGCTCCGGCGCCAGCAGCCCCAGCCCGATGCCGAGATCCGCCAGGATGAACGAGAATTCGCCGATCTGTGCCAGGCTGACCGCGATGGTGATCGCCGAACCCTTGCGCACGCCCAGCATCCGCAACAGCCCGAAGGCGGCAAAGCCGCCCAGCGCGATGATCGCGACGGTGATCGCCAATTCCACCGGGCGCTCGATGATCGCGCGCGGATCGAACAGCATGCCGACCGAGACGAAGAACAGCACGGC
>CAYWWT010000127.1:0-7948 GCA_964461855.1 uncultured Rhizobium sp.
TGTGTTTGGAGGCCATCACGTCATAGGCGCCGCCATAGGCCTTGCGGGTGATGACGGTGACTTTCGGCACGGTCGCCTCCGCATACGCAAACAACAGCTTCGCGCCATGCTTGATGATGCCGCCATGCTCCTGGGCCGTGCCCGGCATGAAACCGGGGACATCGACGAAGGTCACCAGCGGAATATTGAAGCAATCGCAGAAGCGCACGAAGCGTGCCGCCTTGCGGCTGGCGTCGGAATCCAGAACCCCCGCCAGCACCATGGGCTGGTTGGCGACAAAGCCCACGGTCGCTCCTTCCACCCGCCCGAAGCCGGTGAGGATGTTGCGGGCAAAGCTTTCGCCAATCTCGAAGAAATCGGCTTCGTCTATGATCTTCAGGATCAGCTCCCGCATGTCATAGGGCTTGTTGGCATTGTCCGGGATGAGACTGTCGAGCGACATATCCGGACGGCGGGGATCATCTTCGACCGGCCAGACCGGCGTTTTGTCGCGATTGTTCAGCGGGAGAAAATCGTAGAGACGGCGAATCTCCTCCAGGCAGGTAACGTCATTGTCATAGGCGCCATCGGCGACCGAGGAGCGGGTGGTGTGAACCTTGGAGCCACCAAGCTCTTCGGGCGTGACGTCTTCATGCGTCACCGTCTTGGTCACGTCCGGACCGGTGATGAACATGTAGGAGGTGCCCGCCACCATGAAGACGAAATCGGTGAGCGCGGGAGAATAGACATCGCCGCCCGCGCAAGGTCCCATGATCACCGAGATTTGCGGCACCACGCCGGAGGCCAACACGTTGCGCTTGAAGACTTCGCCGAAACCCGCCAGCGCCGCCACGCCTTCCTGGATGCGCGCGCCTCCGGAATCGAACAACCCGATGACCGGCGCGCCATTCTGCATCGCCATGTCCATGATCTTGCAGATCTTGTCGGCATGGGCCTCCGAGGTCGAGCCGCCCAGGACCGTGAAGTCCTTGGCGTAGACATAGGCCATGCGGCCATTGATGGTGCCCCAGCCGGTGACCACGCCATCGCCCGGAATGCGGTTCTTCTCGGTGCCGAATTCGGTGCCGCGATGTTCGACGAACATGTCGAACTCCTCGAAGCTGCCCGGATCGAGCAGCAATTCGATCCGCTCGCGGGCGGTGAGCTTGCCACGGGCATGTTGAGCAGCGACGCGGGCTTCCCCGCCGCCGGCGCGCGCCAAGGCTCTGCGCGACTCAAGTTCGGAGAGGATATCCTTCATGGAACCAGACTGAGAGGCCCAGGCAAAACCGTCAAGTCCGTGACAGGCTGACCAGCATTGCCGCGTGGCGCATTTCGGCCGCCAGACGCTGCGCCCGCGCCTCGGCCTCCTTGTCTGTGCCCCACTGCTCGGCCTGGAAAGCTTCGTCGAGACGGGAAAGGCGGAACGCCTCCTCCGGCGTCAACCGGCCGTCCAACACAGCCAGCCCCAGGATCAGCGAGCCCGTGATGGACGCCAGGACATGCAATGCCGCCAATTCGTAATCGCTGCGGCTGGCGATGGCTTTGCGCAGGGCTGCAAGCGTTTCCGGCGATTGCTCGACATGTGCGATCCCGGCCGTGACCGCAAGGCGTGCGTCATGGACCTCTGCCGCCCAATCCAGGACATCGTTCCATTGCGATTGGCGCGCCACCAGCGCTGCCGGCGCTTCGGCCCGGTAAGTCAGAAGATCATTTTCCCCGAAACGCAGGATCGAGCCGATAACCTCGCCGCGGCTGTTGCGAATTCCGTCGAGCACGGTGTTGGCCAGCCGTGTCAGGGGCATGTCAGCGGGGCACATTTCATCGCCCTGTTCCCGCCATTCCGCCGCCAGGGCTTCTGCCATCGCCAGGCTCGGAAGAAATAGAGATTGGCGCGCCGGGGTGCGCACCGCCTTTCCGTCCAGCAGAAAGCGGAATCCGTCCGGCGTCTCCTCCACCGTCACGGCTTTGTAGAAGCGTTTCATGACCGCCTCTTCTTGGCGGGAAAAGGGTCGCGCTTGTCGTTCACATCGAAGCCGAGCAATTCCCAGCTTTTCACCATATGCGGCGACAAGGGGGCGGTAACGTTGAGCCGCCCACCATCTGGCCGCGCAATGTCGATGGACCGAGCATGCAGATGCAGTTTGTCGGTGATGGCGCCTTTGCCCTTGGCATCGGTCCCGCCATATTTGAAATCGCCCACGATCGGAGTGCCCAGGCTTGCCAGATGCACGCGGATCTGGTGTGTGCGGCCGGTCACGGGCCGCGCCGCCACCCAGGCATATTCCTGCCCCGCCTGCGCCATCACCGCATACTCCGTCAGGGCGAATTTGGCTTCCTCGTCTTCGCTGACCGTCATGCGCTCGCCCTTGCCGCGGACGCCTTCCTTGGCCAGCGCGGCCTTCACGATGCCGTGCTTCTGCTTGGGAACGCCCTTCACCAGGGCCCAATAGACTTTCGATGCGTCACGGCTCGCCAGGGCGTGCGAAAGGCCGGAAGCCGCCTGCGATGTACGCGCCACAAGCAAAACGCCTGACGTATCACGGTCGAGCCGGTGCACCAGTTTAGGCCGCGAGGTCTTTTCGAAGCTCAACTGATCCAGCATGCCGTCAACATGCTCTTTCAGGCCCGACCCACCTTGCGTGGCCAAGCCCGACGGTTTGTTCAAAACTATGAGATGCTTGTCCATGTAGAGTATCGCATCTTCCAGCTTGCGCGAGGTCTGAACCGGCGCGGGCTTCGGCTTTTCTTCGACCTTGTCGTGAATGACCTGCGGCGGCAGGCGCATGCTCTGACCGGCCAGAACCCGGTCGGCGGCTTTTGCGCGCTTGCCATCCAGGCGGACTTCGCCCTTGCGCAGCAGTTTTTCCAGGCGCGCATGCGTCAGCGTGGGATAGTGGCGGCGAAACCAGCGATCCAGCCGAATGCCGTCATCGTCTTCGGCGATGGTCCGTATCTCAGGCATAAAGGCCGCGTATGATCCAGAGGCCTGCGAACAGGGCCGCGATGGAAAGAACTGCCGATCCCACCACATAGGCTGCGGCCTGGGCGTAGGCGCCGCGCTCCAGCAACAGCGCGCTGTCGAGCGAGAAGGTCGAAAAGGTCGTGTAGCCGCCCAGAATGCCGGTGGTCAGGAAGGCCCGCATTTCCGGCGACAGATTAAGCTTCAGCGCCGCCAACGCCGTGATCGCGCCCATGACAAAACCGCCGGTGATATTGACGACGAAAATGCCAAAGGGAAATCCGGACCACCAGGCCGGTTGGACGGCACCCGCCACGAAATAGCGCGCCGTCGATCCCAAGGCTCCGCCCAGAGCCACCATCCCGACCACGCCCCATTGCATTATGCGCCACCCTTTTTCGCGCGAAGCTTCGCCCAATAGTCCAACCGTTTGACGATCTCGCGCTCAAACCCCGCCTCTTTCGGCGTGTAGAATTGCGTGCGCGCCATCGCGTCGGGAAAGTAATTCTGACCGGAGAACCCGCCCTCGGCCTCATGGTCATATTGATAGCCGGCGCCATAGCCAAGGTTTTTCATCAGTTTGGTGGGCGCATTGAGGATATGGGCGGGCGGCATCAGCGAGCCATGTTCCTGTGCGGCGCGTTTGGCAGCGCCCAGCGCGGCATAGACCGCATTGGATTTGGGCGCGGACGCCAGATAGATCACGCACTGCGCCAGCGCCAATTCCCCCTCGGGCGAGCCCAGGAAATCGAATACATCCTTGGCCGCCAGCGCCTGATGAACGGCCTCCGGATCGGCAAGCCCGATATCCTCCACGGCCGCCCGCACCAAGCGGCGCGCGATGTAAAGCGGCTGCTCGCCACCCGCCAGCATGCGGGCCAGCCAATAGAGTGCCGCGTCCGGATCGCTGCCGCGGATCGACTTATGGAGCGCACTGATGATGTTGTAATGCTCTTCGCGAGACTTGTCGTAGAGCGGCATGCGCCGCTGCACCGCCGCCATCAGGCCCGTGGGATCGAGCGGCTTTGCGATTTTCAGGTTGGCGATCTCTTCCGCGAGGTTGAGCAGGTAACGTCCGTCGCCATCGGCCATCGCCCGCAAGCTCTCGCGCGCTTCCGGTGTCAGTTTGAGCGGCTCGCCATAATGCGCCTCGGCCCGCTCCAGCAATTTTTCCAACGCGGCATCGTCGAGGCGGCGCAGCACCAGCACCTGCGTGCGGGACAAGAGTGCGCCATTCAACTCGAAGGAGGGATTTTCCGTTGTGGCGCCGACCAGCACCACCGTGCCGTCCTCGACCACTGGCAAAAAGGAATCCTGCTGGCTGCGATTGAATCGATGGATTTCATCGATGAAAAGAAGCGTCCCCTGCCCGATCCTGCGCCGGGTGCGCGCGGCCTCGAACGTCTTCTTCAGATCCGCGACGCCGGAAAAGACGGCCGACAATTGGTCGAAGTGAAGCTTGAAAGCGGACGATAGAAGCCTGGCAATGGTGGTCTTGCCGGTGCCGGGCGGGCCCCACAGGAGGATGGAATGTGGCCGCCCCGCCGCCACCATGCGCCCGACCGGCCCTTCGGGTCCCAGAAGATGATCCTGGCCGACGACGTCCGACAGCGTTTTGGGTCGCAGCCGGTCCGCCAGTGGCCGCGGTGCATCCTCGGCCAAGCCGCCAGATTCGAAAAGGTCGCTCATGGAAGATTCTTGCCCCCATCTGTCTTCCTCAGGCAAGCCTTCGGAAGACATCTTCCCCCGCCAATAGCTTCGCTATGCGGGGGAAGAAAGCCGGAACCAGGCTCTGCCGCCCAAAAAGCGCGTCTCGGATGAACTCCGCCTCCCCCTCTTGCGCGACACGCTTGGAGGGGGAAGCGGCCGCAGCAACCTCTCGAGGTTGCTACGGCCGGAGGGGGTCAAAAAAAGAACTAGAGGCTAAATTTCATGCCGACCGAGACGTTGTTGCTCGTGTTTCCAACACCCGTGAGCCCGCCGATATTGGCGTCATGAGCATTCTGGTAGCGATACTCGGTAAACAGGGTCATATCCTGTGACACCGGATATTCGATCCCGCCCAGCGCTTGCCAACCGAACACGGTCGAAGAATCGCTGACGACACCACCGACCCGGTCGTTCACCGCACCAAGCCCCGCGCCGCCATAAAGGCGAACCGGCGAGCCGGTATCGACGTGATAGACGAGATTGCCCATGAAGCTGGTGGATGCGAGATGGGACAAGCCGGTCGTGCCCTTGTAACCCGACATGTTGTAGAACGTATCGGCTTCAACCGAGAAACCCGGCATGGGCAGAAGATTGTCGAGCCCGTATCCGACACGCGCGCCGATATTGTAGCCGGTGTCCATCTCATGCAGCGAACCGCCTGCCATCAGTGAGGGCGAAAAACTCGCGCCGCCAAGAATGGATGCATACCAATTGTCGTCATGCATGCTGTCGGCCTGGGCGGCGCCCGTAGCCAGGAGCAATGCGGCTGCGGAACTCAGAACGAACTTTTTCATAACAAAACCCTTTGTTGCGACGCCCCCCACCCGCAACAGATAACGTTCCTCCTCGCCGATTACAGTCTGTGCCCATGCGAATGTGATCGCGCCGAAACATGCGGTAACAAGGTGGAGAAGTTAAACAAAATGGCTTTTTTGTGCATTCATCCGTCGACGGACAAAGTCAGCTTGCGATTGCCGCGCTCGATCACCAGATCCCAATGATTGACGCCGTTCACGGCGCGGTTGAGATCTGAAACGCGATTAATGCTGACACCATTCACGCTGCGCACGATGTCGCCGGGTCGGAACCCATAGTTCCCGGAATAGGAATTGGGGTTGACCGAAATGATCACCACGCCCTTGGCCAATAGATCCATCTGCAAATCGAGCGCCGCGGCGGGTGAAAGGTTTTCCACTTTCGCGCCGGTCAGAGGATTGCGCCCCGCGATCACCGTGACCTCGCGCGGCGGGTTCTCGGGCGGGAGCGCCAAAGCGACAACGACATCGCGCACCGCTTTGCCGGCTTCCACGTGCAGCTTGACCTTGTCGCCCGCCTTGTGGGTCGCGATCCGATAGTTGAGCGACTGCATATCATCGACGCGCGCGCCATCAACCGACATGATGACATCGCCGCTCTTCACGCCGGCATTGGACAAAGGGCCGCCCGGATAAACGTCTTTCACCAACACGCCGCCGGGCCGTGCAAGCCCGAGGCTTTCGGCGATGGCACTGGTCACCGCCTGGCCGGTGGCCCCGATCCAGGCCAGGCGTACGCCTCCTCCACCTTCCACGCCTTCGACCACGCGCCGCGCCAGATTGGCGGGAATGGCAAAACCGATGCCGATATTGCCGCCCGAGCGGGAATAAATCGCCGTGTTGATCCCGGCCAGTTTGCCGTCCGACGTCACCAGCGCCCCGCCGGAATTGCCGGGATTGATGGCGGCGTCGGTCTGGATGAAGAACTGATAATCGTTGGCGGAGCCTTGCGTGCGCGCCAGGGCCGAAACGATGCCCATGGTCACGGTTTGGCCGACGCCGAAGGGATCGCCGATCGCCAGCACCAGATCGCCGACTTGGACCGCGTCGCTGTCGCCAAAGGGCACGGTCGGGAGTTTTTCGCCCTTGGTGTCGATCTTGAGAACCGCCAGGTCGGTTCGGGGGTCCGCGGTCAGGACCTTGGCCTTGAATTCGCGCTTGTCGTTCAGCGCCACCACGATGTCGGTGCCTCCCTCCACGACATGATTGTTGGTGAGGATCAATCCGTCGCCGCGCACGATCACGCCCGATCCCAGCGACTGTTGCACGCGCTGGCGCATCTCCGGCGTGGCGCCGAAGAATTGCGAGAAAAAGGGATCGCTGGCCAGCGGATTGACCTGAACCTGGGCAACCGAGCGGGCATAGACATTGACCACGGCGGGCGCGATCCGCTTGACCACAGGCGCGAAGGTCAATTGTACCTGACTCATGGATGACGGCTGGGCTTCACCGCGCGGCGGTGGCGGCAGTCGCAGCGTTTGCGGCGCGACCAGGCGTGTCGTGGGCGGCGCGCCTGCGCCGGGCATTGTCCAGAAAGCCAAGGCCGCGATCGCGACCAGAAGGGCTGCAGCCAGGGACATGGTCTTCATTGTCTTCAACCTTCCGCCCCCCGTACGCCGTACCCGCCCTGCTCCAGAATCGTGGAAATTGGCGAAGGCTTCAACAAGCAAAAAGGGCGGCATTTCTGCCGCCCCAATTCGCTTATGGCGAGACCATCAGGCTTCGCTGTCCTCGGCCACTTCGACCGGGCCCGAATCCTTGCCCTTGGCATCAACATCGCGGTCGATGAACTCAATGATCGCCATCGGGGCGTTGTCGCCGTGACGGAAGCCCGCCTTCAGAACGCGCGTGTAGCCGCCGGGGCGCTTCGCATAGCGCGGGCCGATCACGTCGAACAGCTTCTTCACCTGCGCCTCGTCGCCGACCTGGGCGATGAGCTGGCGGCGCGCATGGAGGTTCGTCCCCCCGCGGCGCGACAGGGTCACGAGCTTCTCCACGACCGGGCGAAGCTCCTTCGCCTTGGGCAGCGTCGTCGTGATCTGCTCATGCTTGATCAGCGCCGCCGCCATGTTCACGAACATGGCCTTGCGGTGAGACGCCGTGCGGTTGAGCTTACGGCCTTGGTTGCGATGGCGCATGGCACTCTACTTCCCAAAAAGAATTAGTACTGGTCCTCGTAACGCTTCGCGAGGTCTTCGATGTTCTCCGGCGGCCAGCCCGGCACTTCCATGCCGAGATGCAGACCCATTTCGGCGAGCACCGCCTTGATCTCGTTGAGCGACTTGCGGCCGAAGTTCGGCGTGCGCAGCATTTCGCCTTCCGACTTCTGGATGAGGTCGCCGATATAGACGATGTTGTCGTTCTTGAGACAGTTGGCCGAACGCACCGAGAGTTCGAGTTCGTCGACCTTCTTGAGCAACACCGGATTGAAGGCGAGATCGGGCTTGGCTTCTTCGGCAACGCGCTCGCGCGGTTCTTCGAA
>CAYWWT010000128.1:0-7897 GCA_964461855.1 uncultured Rhizobium sp.
ACGTGTTGGTGTCCGGTACGGCGGGGGGAACCATGAGCCAAGAGATCATAAATAGTGTGCGTCAACTCATTGCCGAAACCGCCAGCCGTTCATTGAACGAAGCGGATACTCGGCACCGGGTTATCGACTTCGTGCTCCACGATCTTTTGGCTTGGCCGAAGAACAGGGTCTCCACCGAAGAATACATTGCGCCAGGGTTTGCCGACTACGTTCTAAAGAAGGCTAACGATGACAGTATCCTATTCGTAGAAGCGAAAAAGGACGGAGTGTTTTTCGAATTGCCGCGTCCTTACCACTACGCTACTACGGCAACCGTGGTATTCGGCGCCGGAAGCGCCCGCCCTCGTCAAAGGGTGCGCTGCTATAACGTAAGGATCAGTCCCAGGTAAAGTGCGATCCCGATGACAAAAAGGCCCCCCGAAAAACTGGCCGAGGCGCTTCGGGCCAATCTGAAACGGCGCAAGCAGAATCCCGCGGCACAGACGACGCCTCAGCCCCCTAAAGACCATGAAAATGTTAGGGAAAATTCGATCCCGCAGCCGGCTGGCGTCCCCCGGCCGGCATAGCCCTCTCAGGCGTCTTTCCGGCTGTTGCGGGGACGCTGCCCACGCTACAAGCATCGTTTTTGGGCCCAAGGGCCCCTCTGAGGGATCATGGACCGGATTCGCATTCGCGGGGGCGCGCACCTGAAAGGCATCATCCCCATCAGCGGCGCCAAGAATGCGGCGCTGAAGCTGATGGCGGCATCGCTGCTGACGGCGGAACCGCTGGTGCTGCACAATGTTCCCAGGCTTGCCGACGTCCGGGCCATGGCCGACCTGCTGAAGAGTTTCGGCGTCACTGTGGCGATCGAACCCGGCGCGGTTCTGGGTGCCGGTGACACCATCCGGTTGCAGGCGGAAAAAATTGCGTCGTCATTTGCGTCTTACGACATGGTCCGCAAGATGCGGGCGAGTTTCCAGGTCCTGGCGCCGCTGCTCGCGCGCCATGGCGAGGCCAAGGTCTCGCTGCCCGGCGGATGTGCCATCGGTGCGCGGCCGGTCAATCTGCATCTTGATGCCTTGACCCAGATGGGCGCGAAAGTGGATCTGGCCGACGGTTACGTCCTCGCTCAGGCGAAGGACGGCCTGCGGGGCGCGGAAATTATTTTTCCCTTCGTCTCCGTGGGCGCCACGGAAACGGCGCTCATGGCCGCAACCCTGGCGCGGGGCACCACGGTCATCAACAACGCGGCGCGGGAGCCGGAGATCGAGGATCTCTGCCATTGCCTGATCGCCATGGGCGCCAGGATCGAAGGACTGAACACGGCACGCCTGGTGGTGGAGGGCGTGCGGGAGCTTGGCGGCGCCGAATATGCCGTGATGCCCGACCGGATCGAAGCGGGCACCTATGCCATTGCCGCAGCCATTGCGGGCGGCGAGATTGAATTGGCGGGCGCGCGCCGGGACACCATTGCGGCGCTTCTGGAGCGCCTCGAGCGGGCAGGCGTGGAGGTGCGGGATGTTCCGGGCGGGGTGGCGCTGCATGTCAATGGCGGACGGCCCCTGTCGGTGGATCTGTCGACGGCGCCCTTTCCGGGGTTCCCCACGGACCTGCAGGCCCAGTTCATGGCCCTGATGACGGTGGCCAATGGCACCTCGACCATCCGCGAGACCATTTTCGAGAATCGTTTCATGCATGTTCCCGAGCTCAGCCGTCTGGGCGCCGACATCCGGATCGAAGGCGATATCGCCATCGTTCGTGGCGTGGAACGGCTTAAAGGCGCGCCGGTGATGGCGACGGATTTGCGGGCTTCGGTCAGTCTGGTACTGGCGGGGCTGGCGGCAGAGGGCGAGACCATCGTCAATCGCGTCTATCATCTGGATCGTGGCTTCGACCGGCTTGAGGAAAAGCTGTCTGCCGTCGGCGCCGATATTGCACGGGTGTCGGCATGACTGGAGCGCTCAAATTGTCGGCGGCCGATACCGAGGATCTGGAAGTCCTGTCCGCGCGCCTGCAGGATGCGGCGGGCAGGCTCAAGGATTTCGCCTGGCTGCCCAAGCAGCGCCGCTTCGTCGCCCTGCTCAACCGCTTCCGTTGGGAAGACGCGCGCGGTCCGGGCACGCGGGTTCGCGCCGCGTTGCGCTTCGACGGTGTGTCGAAAGTCCAGTCCTCGCACGTCAAGCAGGGTGCGCCGGACGCGGTCGTCTCGCTTCTCGCCATCCGCTTCACGCCCGATGCCGAAAACGCGCCTGCCGGAGAAATAGAATTGGTCCTGGCGGGCGGCGGTGCCATTCGCCTTAGCGTCGAATGCATCGATGCCGAACTGGCCGACCAGACCGGACCCTGGACGGCGCGCGGCCGCCCCAATCACGAGGACCGCGGATAAATGGCCCGCCGGCTTGACGCACGAGACAAGAATTTTGCCTCCGATTTCGAGGCGCTGCTGTTTGCCAAGCGCGAGATCGAAGAGGATGTGGCGCAGGCCGTGCGCGGGCTGATCGCGGATGTGCGAGCGCGCGGCGATGCCGCGCTTGTGGACCTCACCAACAAATTCGACCGGGCCAATGTCACCGCTGCGAATTTGCGTATTTCCGATGCGGAGATCGACGCGGCGATGAAGGCCGTCTCCAAGGAACAGATGGCGGCTATCGAAACTGCCGCGACCCGGATCGAGGCCTATCATCGTCGCCAACTGCCTGCCGATGACAGTTTTCAGGACCAAACCGGTGCCGTGCTGGGATGGCGCTGGACGGCGGTCGACAGCGCCGGCCTGTATGTTCCCGGCGGCACCGCCAGCTATCCATCTTCCGTTTTGATGAATGCCATCCCCGCGCATGTTGCGGGTGTGGCGCGGATCGTGATGGTGACGCCGGCAAGCGGTGGGCAGCTCAATCCGCTGGTTCTGGCGGCGGCCCGCCGCGCCGGCGTGCGCGATATTTTCCGCATCGGCGGCGCACAGGCCGTGGCCGCGCTCGCCTATGGTACGCAAAGCATTGCGCCGGTGGACAAGATCGTCGGCCCCGGAAACGCCTGGGTCGCCGCCGCCAAGCGCGAAGTCTTCGGGCAAGTGGGAATCGATTCCATCGCCGGGCCGTCCGAAATCCTGGTGATCGCCGATGGCGCCAACAATCCTGACTGGATCGCCGCGGATCTTCTCAGCCAGGCGGAACACGACGCCTCCTCGCAGAGCATCCTGATCACGGACGATGCGGGTTTCGCGGACAAGGTGGCGGCAGCGGCGGAGCAGGCGCTGGCACTTCTGCCGCGCAGGGAGATCGCGACCAAAAGCTGGGCCGATTATGGCGGCATCATCGTGGTGGAGAAGCTGGCGGACGCTGCGGCATTGTCCGACCGTTTTGCGCCGGAGCATCTGGAGATCGCCACGGCGGAACCGGCAATATTGCTGGCCAAGGTCCGCCACGCTGGCGCCATTTTTCTGGGGCGTCATACGCCGGAAGCGATGGGCGATTACATCGCCGGTCCCAACCATGTGCTGCCGACGTCGCGGTCGGCGCGTTTCTCTTCGGGTCTCTCCGTGCTGGATTTCATGAAGCGCACCACATTGTTGTCCTTGGATGCAGGCGCCATCGCGGCGCTTGGGCCCGAGGCCATCACCCTGGCCGAAGCGGAGGGGTTGGAGGCACATGCCCGCTCCATTGCCGCGCGGCTGAACCGGGGACACTGATTGGACCATCGCATCAGCGCCATCGCCCTGGACGAAAAGAGCGTGGTGTCCCGCACGCTTGCCATCGAGCAGGAGCGCGAAGTTGCGATTTCCGATCTGTTGGAAAAAAACCGCTTCAAGCCCAGGGGCTCAGCGACTGGGCCATACCGGCTTGCGCTCAGCGTCAAGGAGAATCGTCTGGTCTTCGACATTGCGCGTGAGGAAGGCGTAAGGGTCGGGCGGATATTGTTGTCGCTGTCGCCCTTCCGCGGCATCGTGAAGGACTATTTTCTGGTCTGCGACAGCTACTATCGGGCGATCCGCACAGCACCGCCTTCGCAGATCGAGTCCCTCGATATGGGACGACGGGCGGTTCACAATGAAGGCACCGCGCTGCTTCTGGAACGGCTCAGCGGCAAGGTCGAAACCGATTTCGAGACCGCGCGCCGTCTTTTCACGCTCATCTGCGTCCTGCATCTGACGGTCTGATGCTGATGGACGAGGCCGTACGCAAACCGAAATCGGTGTTGTTCGCCTGCACCATGAACGCGGTCCGCTCGCCCATCGCGGCGGCCTTGCTGCGGGCAGCGAAAGGCCGGGAGATCCATGTCGAATCCGCCGGCGTGGAAGCCGGTGCGCTGGACCCCCTGGCCGTGGACGTCATGGCCGAAATCGGCGTTGCGCTCGCCCATCGCCCCCACCGTTTCGAAGATCTGGAGGACGGCTGCTTCGACCTGATCGTGGTCTTGTCTGAGGAAGCCCAGAATCGTGCCCAGGACTGGGCCAGGACCGCGGCGGTCGCGATCGAGCATTGGCAGACCCCCGATCCCACCGCCGTTGAGGGCACGCAGGAACAGCGCCGGGCCGCCTATCGTGCCGTCAGGGACACGCTCCAGCGCCAAATCGCCCTGCGATTCGGCTGAAAATCCTTGATTTTGACCGGGTTCAATGCAATCTCCCGGCCTTTGCTGGCGCATGTTGCGCGTCCGGCGGGACGGAACGCCTTTTTGGCTTCCCGTCGCATTCTGTAGAGGACGAATGGCCAAGGAAGAATTGCTGGAATTCGAAGGCACGGTGAGCGAGCTCTTGCCCAATGCCACCTTCCGGGTGCTCCTGCAGAATGGCCATGAGATCATCGCCCACACCGCGGGCAAGATGCGCAAGAACCGCATCCGCGTGCTGACCGGCGACAAGGTCATGATCGAAATGACCCCCTATGACCTTACCAAAGGGCGCATCACCTATCGCTTCCGCTAGACCGGAACTGGTTCTGGCCAGCGAAAGCCCGCGCCGCCTTGCGCTTCTGGCCCAGGCGGGCATCACGCCCGATCACGTCGTTCCCGCCGCTATCGATGAAAGCATTCGCAAGGGCGAAGCGCCTCGCATTCATGCCCTGCGCTTGGCGCGTGAAAAAGCCCTTGCCGCGCAGGCCCGGCATGATGCGCCGGCCTTCATCCTGGCCGCCGATACGGTCGTTGCGTGTGGCCGTCGCATCCTGCCCAAGGCGGAGTCCGACCTTGATGTCCGGGCCTGCCTGGAATTGCTGTCGGGCCGCAATCATCAGGTGATGACGGCGGTGGCGCTTGTGACCCCGGACGGCCGCTTGCGCACGAAGTTGGCCCTGACCCGGGTCTGTTTTAGGCGCCTGGAGGAAGCAACCATCGCCGCTTATGTCGAGGGCCGCGAGGGGATCGGCAAGGCGGGGGGCTATGCCATCCAGGGCCGCGCGGAAGTTTTCGTGAAGAGCATCAACGGCTCTTATTCCAATGTCGTGGGCTTGCCCCTGGGGCTGACGGTGGCGCTGCTTCAGGGCTGCGGCGCGCCGCTTCCGTGATAAGGTCTGCCATGGCTGTCCGGTCCGCGATCCGCGCATGAGCGCTGAAGTCCTTATCAATGTGGGGGTCGGCGAAATCCGTATCGCCCACCTCTGCCATGGCCGGTTGGAAGAGCTCAGCTTCGAGCGGACAATCGGCGGCGAAGAAG
Organism: uncultured Rhizobium sp.; assembly: GCA_964461855.1. Classification (GTDB taxonomy): domain Bacteria; phylum Pseudomonadota; class Alphaproteobacteria; order Micropepsales; family Micropepsaceae; genus Rhizomicrobium. The sequence continues at coordinate 5,630 of CAYWWT010000128.1, forward strand.
GCGCGCGCCGCTGCCACAGTCATATCGGCGACGTGGTGCTGGGGCGCGTGCAGCGCGTGCTGCCCGGCATGCAGGCGGCTTTTGTCGATGTCGGACTGGAGCGCGCCGGATTCCTGGGACTGCGCGAAGCCAGGGTCCTGGCGAAGAATGACGGCGAAGACGCCACCATTTCGGATTGCGTGCGCGAGGGCGATGCGCTGCTGGTGCAGGTGATCAAGGACCCGATCGGGGACAAGGGGGCGCGGCTCTCGGCGGGCGTGACTTTGCCAGGCCGTCTTGTGGTGATGACGCCGGGGCAGGCCGCCATCGCGGTGTCCCGCCGCATCGAAGATGACGCGCAGCGCCTGGCGCTCACACATTTGGGCGAGCGTCTGCTCATGCAGAGCGACTGCGATCTTATCCCCGGCGCGGGCTTTATTTTCCGCACGGCGGCACAGGGCGCGTCCTTGGAGGAGTTGGCCCAGGACGCGCGGTCGCTGGCCGATACCTGGCGTTCGATCGAGGAGCGGCGCAAGACCGCCCGCATGCCGTCGACACTTTATCGCGATCTGGGACCGATCGAGCGTGCGATGCGCGATGTTGTGCGCGGGGAGGTCGGGCGGGTCCTGATCGACGATGCCATGGCGGCAGAAGCGGCGCGCGCCTATTGCCGCAAGGCGATGCCGGGCGCCGAAGACCGGATCGAGGTGGTGGCGCGCGGATTGTTCGAACGTCAGGGGCTGGAAGAGGAGATCGCAGGCCTGTCGCAGCCGCGGGTTTCTTTGCCCTCAGGTGGCTGGATCACCATCGAGGCCACCGAAGCCTTGACTGCAGTGGACGTGAATTCCGGCAGTTTCGTTCAGTCCGGCGGTCTGGAAGAGACCAGTCTTGCGGTCAATCTCGAAGCCGCGATGGAGATCGGCCGCCAGATGCGGCTGCGCGGCATCGGCGGATTGATCGTGATCGATTTCATTCACCTGTGCGAGGGCGAACATGCCGCGCGCGTGGTTGCCGCGCTTCGCCAGGGCTTGAGCTTCGATCACGCCCCGGTCGAGATTTCGCCCATGGCCGAATTCGGTATCGTCGCCGTCACGCGCAAGCGCCTGCGCGAACCCTTGGCGCGGCGCACCAGTGTCGCCTGCGCGGGATGCGGAGGAACGGGGCGGGCATCGGCCGCTGATTGCGTCGCGATGGAAATCTTGCGGCGCGTGGAACGCGAGGCCGCCGCCAATCCAGGCGCGGCTCTGGTCGTCACCGCCGCTCCGAATGTCGCGGCCTGGTTCGCCCGCTATGCCGAAGAGGTCGGCCAAGGCTTGGCGCGCCGTGGTGTCGGGCGGGTGCGCTTCGAGGCGCGGGAAGGAATGGGTAGGGGGTTCGATGTCGGCCGCGCCTGAAGGACCCCATGTCTGCCCGGTCTGCGGCAAGCCAACCGCTGCCCGCCATGCCCCCTTCTGTTCGAAGCGATGCGCGGACATCGATTTGGGGCGCTGGCTGAAGGGTGCCTATGCCATTCCCGGGGGCGCGGACGCTGAGACCGAAAGGGCGGACCAGCCCGGCGCCGACCAGGACGAAGCCTCGGAAGAGTAAGGATTTTTGTCTGGTTTGTCGGCCGACGCCGGTCCCGGCTGGACAGGGCCGAAACCGTCCTCTAAGAAGCCCAACCTTCCGCCTTTTGGCGCGTGCCCAGGTAGCTCAGTCGGTAGAGCAGCGGATTGAAAATCCGCGTGTCGGCAGTTCGATTCTGTCCCTGGGCACCATAAAACTCCAAGTAACGGCGAATTTTCCCATAAAACGACAAGAAACGACGCGATTTCCGGTGGGAAAACGGAGGGATAACGGAGGGCAAAATTGAGGGAAAACGCAGGAAAAAGCGCGGGGCGATAATCCGCGTATTGCGCCGACAACCCCATGCTTGCATGTCGTTGCTGCGAATGTAGCATTAGTTCGGACCAGCCATTTGCAGGCGGGACGCCTGTGGATAACGGCGACCATGGATAGTTGGATAGTTTGTCGGGGAGGTGAGCAGGCAGCGGAACACGATGGGACGATTCATACGGTTGCACGCGCGATCATTGGCAGCGGCAAGTTCATGGGGGAGAGCTACTCGGCAGGCGATGAGTTTATCGCCGAATGTGCAGCAAGGACAAAAACAGGAAACGGCCCGACCTGGCGATGGGCTAATATGGTCCACCATATGACACTTGTGACATCGAAGGCTGCTGACCTAATAGGGCTGTCATTCGAGAAACCGGCGCGCGCCCCGCTCGTCAAGCAAATGTCTCTATTGTC
>CAYWWT010000129.1:0-7812 GCA_964461855.1 uncultured Rhizobium sp.
TCGGCCGCGCCATGTCGATCTGGGGCATCGGCGTCACCATGGGCCCGATCCTGGGCCCCGCGCTGGGTGGCTGGCTGACCGAGAATTATTCCTGGCGCTGGGTCTTCTACATCAACCTGCCCATCGGCATTCTGACCTTTGTCGGGCTTTATTTCACCTTGCCGGAAAACCGAAATGCGCAAGGATCGCGCTTCGACTTTTTCGGCTTCACCACCTTGAGCATCTTCATCACCGCCCTGCAGTTGATGATGGACCGCGGCCAATTGCTGGACTGGTTTTCTTCGCGCGAAATCATCATCGAAGCGGTGGTGGCGGGCGTGGCCTTCTATCTGTTCCTGGTTCATACATTTTCGCATCCCAAGCCGTTCCTGAACCCGCATCTGTTCCAGGACCAGAATTTCGTCGCCTCCAATATCTTCATCTTCGTGGTCGGCGTGGTCCTGTTCGCCACCTTGGCCCTGATCCCGCCCATGCTGCAGACCGAAATGCGCTACCCCGTGGTCCTGACAGGACTGGTGACCGCACCGCGCGGCGCCGGCACCATGATCGCCATGGTCGTGGTGGGGCGGCTGATTTCGCGCTTCGATGCCCGGATCATCATTGCCACCGGATTGGCGCTGACCGCCTTTTCGCTGTGGCAGATGACGCAATTCTCGCTGCAGATGGACACCTGGCCGATCATCACCTCGGGCATCCTTCAGGGCTTCGGCGTCGGATTGGTCTGGGTGCCGCTGTCGGCAGTCGCCTTCACCACCCTGCCTGCCCATTTGCGCAACGAAGGCACCGCCTTCTTCAATCTGCTGCGCAACGTCGGCAGTTCCATCGGCATTTCGGTGGTGTTCTTCCTCTTCACCCAGAATACCCAGCGCGTTCACGCCTCGATGGCCGAGCACATCACGCCTTACAATTTCCTCGGCAATAGCGCGGCGGCAGCTTTCAATGGCAACGGCCTTCCCGGGCTCGCCGCCCTTGACGGCACCATGTTCAACCAGGCGGCCATGATCGCTTACATCGACGACTTCCAACTGATGATGATCCTGACCTTGGCGACCATTCCCTTCCTGTTCCTGATCAAGAAAACGCGGCCGGCCGCCGGCAGCCATGCGGTGCTGGACTGATGAAACAGATCACATTTTCCCTTCTTTCGGCGCTGCTCTTGAGCTCCTGCACCCTGGGCCCGGACTTCCAGGTCCCTGCGCCGCCATCGGTGACAAGCTATGGCGACAAGAACGACGCCCCGGCGCCGCAGGATCAGCACATCCAGCTGGGCCAGCGGATCGCAGGCGATTGGTGGTCGGGCTTCCGCTCGCCGGCGCTCGATACCGTCATTCGGCAGGCCTTGTCGGACAATCAGGACGTCGAAGCCGCGCGCAACCGGATGGCCGAAGCCGAAGAACAGGTGAATGTGGCCCATGGCGCGCTTCTGCCCCAGGTCGCGCTCGGCGGCACTGCCGGTTACCAGAAATATGGCCGCTCGCTGTTCGGACCGCTGAATTTCACCGTGCCGCCCTTCGCCTATTATTCGGTCGGCCCCACGGTGAGCTTCCCGCTGGATCTGTTCGGCGGCGAACGGCGCAAGCTCGAGCAGCAGAAAGCCCTGCTGGAATATCAGGGCTTCCAACTCGATGCGGCCTATCAATCGCTGACCGCCCATGTCGCGGCGGAGGCGATGGCCCTGGCCTCGGCCCAGGCGCAGATCGATACCCTGAACGGCATCATCGCCGATGACGAGCGCAATGTCCGCCTGGTGCAGTCCGCGATGGATGCGGGCTCGGGCACCCGCGTGCAGCTCGTGACCGCGCAGAGCCAGCTTGCGGAGGATCGCGCCCTTCTTCCCGATCTCAACCAGCAGCGCGCGGTCGCGCGCCATGCCTTGTCGACCCTGGTGGGCAAAGCGCCGGCGGAATGGAGCCCGCCCGAATTCGCATTGACGGATTTTACCTTGCCGTCCGAACTGCCTGTGAGCCTGCCATCGGAACTGGTGCGCCGCCGCCCCGACATCCGCGCCGCCGAGGCCCAGCTTCATGCCGCCAGCGCCCAGATCGGGATCGCCACCGCCAACCTCTATCCCAACATCAACCTGACCGCGAATGTCACGCAGCAGGCGCTGGTGCCGGGCGAGCTTTTCAACAGCATCAACAATGCCTATGCGCTGGCCGCCAACCTCACCCAGCCCATCTTCAATGGCGGCAGGCTCAGCGCCGAGCGCCGCGCGGCGGTCGACAATTACAAGGCGTCGCTGGCGGTCTATCGCCAGACCATCCTGACGGCCTTTGGCGACATCGCCGACCGGCTGCAGGCGATCTCCAACGGCGCCGACCGCGTGCATGCGCTGCAGGAAGCGGCCGATACCGCCTCCCAATCGCTCGACCTGGCGCGGCGCAGCTATGAGGCCGGCAATTCCGGCATCCTGGACGTGATCGATGCCGAGCGGCGCAACGCCCAGGCGCAACTGGGCCTTGCCCGCGCCAAGGCGCAGCGATTGATGGACACCGTGCAGCTTTATCTGGCGCTCGGCGGCTCGCCCGTCACCCCGCCCGCGCCGGACACAGCCGCCAAGCCTTAAAGGCTCAAGGCCGGTTTTTCGACGTCAGCGCCGCGACTTCGGTTGGAGACAGACGCGTCATCGTGCGCACAATGCACGGAATCGCGGGACTGCCGATGCCCGAACTCACCTTCAAATCCCAATCCAGCGGTGAGCAGACGGTGCTGGTGCCGCGAAACGTGGTGATCAGACGCGCGCCCGGATCAAGCAACGCATGGCATTCGCCGCCCAGACCCAGGCGGTAATATTGATTGCCGCGTACCCGGATATTGATCGTGCGCGCGTCGGGCGCGCGCCAGGTCTCGAACTGATTGGTGAAGAAGCATTGCTTGGCGGCCGGCGGTGGCGCTGCGGGCTGTGCGAGTGCCGGAACGGACGAAAGCGCCAGGACAAAAATCGCGGCGGACACTGAATGGCGAGTCTTCATAGCCATCTCCCTGATTGCCCCGAACCACCATCAGACCAGAAAGCCGCCCGCTTTTCAAAACCGGTCCGGTCCCGAGCGTGGCGCAAAAGACCGGCTTTCGGCGGATTTTGGGCCCCGCCTGTCCCGGCATGGTCCAATCCGCCTCTCATAAATTTGCCCAAGTTCCGCTCGGAAAAGGGCTTTTCGGTGTTATAGTCGTGTCTACATCGCATCACGGCAGAGGCAACCGTGTGCGAGTTTGAGCACCATCGACGGAGACGCAGCACGAAACAAGCCGCCCCAAGGCGGGCGAACCTAGGAGGTAAGGATGAGCAGTTTGGGTCAGTTTCACCATACCGAAGAAGCGCCGAGCAGAGGTTCGAGAATTGTAGCGTGGGTTGTCCTCGCCATCCTGTTGGGTGGCGCAGGCTTGTATGTCGTAGGATCCGGAATGCTCACTTCATCCCCAACGCAAACGGGACAGAGCTATCCGCGCGGACTGTAACGTCTGAGATGCGCCCGTCCGGGGCATCCTGACGGGCGCATTTTCCTTTTCCTCTTCCGGCACGCGCTCTTGTTGCTCATTCGGGGCGCGGGAACTTGTTTGGATACGGCCCGTTTTCTCATCGTGGCTTGCGCACCATTGCCCGCATGAGAATCTTTCTTCCCCTTCTGCTTTCCCTGTCTTTGCTGACGCCGCTGGCGGCCGGGGCTGAGGCCATGGCGCCCATGGCCCTTAACAGCCTCAGCACCGTGCCCCCGAAGATCACGGCCGCCAGGGTGGTCGATCCCCATGGCGCACCGGTCGGTACGGTGGCGCGGATCGATACGGATGCGAAAGGCAAGCCGCTTAAAGTGAATGTCGCTTTGGCGGCAGGAGGCACGGTGGCGCTGGATGCTTCGGCCTTGGGCTATGATGAGAGCGCCAATGTGCTGGTGACGGACCGGCAACCGGCCAAGCCTGCGGCAACGCCTTCGCGCTAGACCTGCACTTCAGCCCGCGCAGGCAGGGACGCGCGAACGCGCCGCTTTGGGTTCCGCATCCGCGTCCCGCCGCACCAGCCGCGTGAGGTCCCGCCGCAGGCGATCCGCCGGGCCGACCTGTTCGTCCAGCGCGGCGTGATGTGCTTTCCAGATCGGCAAGGCTTTGGCGAGCAAGGTCCGGCCCTTGGCGGTCAAACGCAGAAGACGCCCCCGCCGGTCGTCCGGATCGATCGAGACCGTGATCAGGCCGCGCCGCTCCAGCGGTTTCAGGGCTGCCGTCAGCGTGGTGCGGTCCATCGCCAGGAATTCAGCCAACGGCGCGATGCTGGGCGGCTTCGACCGGTTCAGCGCCATCATGAGCGAGAATTGCCCATTGGTGAGATCCAACGGCCGGAACGCGTCATCGAAGCGACGCGCAAGCGCACGTGCCGCCCGCTGTGTCGCCAGACACAGGCAGGTGTCGCGCACCAAAAGCGTCGTCTCGTAAGACACGTCTGTCACGGAATAATTGTGTTGATTTCAACTTATCAAGTCAAGTTGAACGTGCCCTTCCAAATTTGGACTGGCAAATTCGGACTGGCAAATTTGCACTGGTCGCCGACAAAAAGCGCCGCTATAAACCGCGCCCCGCACGTCCACCGATAAGGAATCCTTCCGTGACCCGCCGTTTCCTGCGCATGGCGATCCTGCTCGGCCTTATCACCGCGGTCGGTCCCTTTGCCATCGACATGTACCTGCCGGCTCTGCCGTCCATGGGCAAAAGCCTGGGCGCGAGCGCGGGCGCGGTGCAGATGAGCCTGATGGTCTTCTTCATCGTCATCGGCATCTGCCAGCTTTTCTACGGCCCCCTGAGCGATATTGTCGGGCGCAAGCCGCCGATCTATGGCGGCCTGACGATCTTCATCATCGGCAGCATCGGCTGCGCCTTTGCGCCGGGCATCGAAGCCCTGATCGGCTTTCGCGTGATTCAGGCGTTCGGCGCCTGCGCCGGCATGGTCATTCCCCGCGCCATCGTGCGCGACCTGCACACCGGCCATGACGCGACGCGGCTGATGTCGCTTCTGATGCTGACGGTCAGCGTCTCGCCGATCCTGGCGCCCCTGACCGGCAGCTTCGTAATCGGCGCATTCGGCTGGCGCGGCGTCTTCGGCGTCCTCGCCATTGCCGCGGCCCTGGCTTTTCTTCTGGCCGCGACGCAATTGAAAGAGACCCGCCCGCCGGAGGAGCGCCGCCAGAGCAGTTGGCGCGGCGCCTTCAGCGCCTATGGCACCTTGCTGCGCGATGGCGAATTCACCGGCCTGGTGCTGGTCGGCGCACTGGGCGTCTCGTCCTTCTTCGTCTATCTGGGCAGCGCCTCTTTCGTGCTGATCAATCATTACGGCCTGACACCCCGCCTGTTCAGCCTGTGCTTCGCCTTGAATGCGGCGTCCTTTTTCGGCTTCAGCCAGTTGACCGGCACACTCACCCAGCGCTTCGGCCTGCCCAGGGTTGTCCGCGTGGCCGCCAGCGGCTTTGCGCTTTCCATGGTCGCGCTGGCGGCGATCTTCGCCGGCGGCGCCGACAATCTCTTCGCCCTGATGGTGCCGCTCTTCATCGGCTATGGCTTTCTGGGCCTGGTGATTCCCACCACAGCCGTTCTGGCGCTGGAGCATCACGGCACCATCGCGGGCACGGCGTCGGCCCTGATGGGATCGATCCAGATGATCGTGGGTTCCGCGATCATGGCGCTGGCGGGCCTGTTCGCGAACGGCGATCCCCAGCCCATGGCCTATGGCATCGCGGGCTGCGCCGTTGCCGCTTTCCTGGTGACCCAATTCGCCCTCAAACGGGTTTCCGCCAGCGCAGCCGCCAGCCCTTCCTTCCCCTAGGAAAATAACCCATCATCCGCCCACAAACGGGGCGGGATGATCATGGGTGCGACACGCGCAATTGTGGCCGGGGCATTGGTGTTGCTGACGCTTTCGGGCTGCGAAAAGCCGGTACAGAAAAGCGAGACGGCAGGCGTGTACAATCCGCGCCAGACCTTTGCGCCATTCCAGATGCCCTCGCCCGTCAACAGCTATCGCGGGCCGGATGGCGCGCCGGGACCGGATTACTGGCAGAACCGGGCCGACTATAAGATCGCGGCCACGCTCGATCCCACCACCGCCAGCCTCAGCGGCGAGGAGACCATCACCTACACCAACAATAGCCCCGTGGCGCTCACCGCGCTTTGGATGTTGTTGGAAGAAAATATCTACCGCAAAGATGCGCGCGCCCGGTATGCGGCAGGAAACTCGCGCCGCGCCGCGCCCCAGACGACCGATGGTTTCGTGCTGGATACGGTCGAGATCGGCAAAGGCAGCCAGGCCGTGAAGGCCGAGACGGTCGTGTCCGACACCCGCATGCAGGTGCGCCTGCCCGAAGCGGTCAAGGCCAAGGGCGGCCAGGTCAAGCTGCACATCCGTTATCATTACACCGTGCCCAAAGGCAGTTCCGGACGCACGGGTCATGACACAACCAAGAATGGCGAGATCTTCGACATCGCCCAATGGTATCCGCGCATGGCGGTGTTCGACGACCTGCGCGGCTGGGACACGCTGCCTTACATGGCGTCGGAATTTTATCTCGAATATGGCGATTTCGATTATGCCGTGACGGTGCCCTGGGATTATCTGGTCGCGGGCTCGGGCGAGTTGACCAATCCGCAAGAGGTTCTCACCAAGATCCAGCAGGAACGGCTGGCCCAGGCCCGGCAGAGCGACAAGACGGTGATGATCCGCACCGCCGCCGAGATCAACGATCCGCAAAGCCGGCCGACGCAAAGCGGTACGCTGACCTGGCGCTTCCACATGCCCAACACCCGCGATGTGGCGTTCAGCGCCTCACGCGCCTTCATCTGGGATGCAGCGCGGATGAACCTGCCCGCCGGCAAGACCGGGCTGGCCCAATCGGTCTATCCGGTGGAAGGCGCAGTGGACAAAGGCTGGGGCCGCTCCACCGAATATCTGAAACACGCGGTGGAGAATTTCTCCCGCCGCTGGGCGCCCTATCCCTGGTCGGTGGCCTCCAGCCTGGGCGGTCCCATCGACGGCATGGAATATCCCGGCGCGGTGTTCGACAGCTACAAGGACCGCGATCCGCAGCTTTTCTGGATCACCGCGCATGAGATCGGCCATAGCTGGTTTCCCATGATGGTCGGCTCCAACGAACGCCGCGATCAATGGATGGACGAAGGCTTCAACACCTTCATCGACATTTACGAGTCCGACGATTTCAAGGAATTCGGACCCAAGCGCGACGGCGAATATGCCCCCAAGAAAGGCAATCCGGTTGAGGAGATTCTGCCGCTGCTGGAAGACCGCAGCGCGCCGGTGATGCTGACCCGCTCCGACCAGGTGATGGAGAAGTACCGCCACCCTTCCAGCTATTTCAAATCGGCGCTGGGGCTGGTGCTGCTGCGCGAGCAGATTCTGGGACCGGAGCGGTTCGACTGGGCCTTCCGCAAATACATCGCCGACTGGTCGTTCAAGCACCCCACGCCGTCCGATTTCTTCCGCGCCATGGACAGCGCGGGCGGCGAGGATCTGTCCTGGTTCTGGCGCGGCTGGTATGCGCGCAACTGGACGTTGGATGTGGCCGCCAAATCCGCCGAACCGTCCAAGGATGGCTGGAGCAAGGGCGCGGTCGTCACGATTGCCAATCTCGACCGCATGGTTATGCCGGTGACGGTGGATGTGGCCTTCGAAGGCGGTGAAAAGCGGCGGATCAAACTGCCTGCCGAAACCTGGATCCAGAAGACCGAGGTTCAGCTTCGTCTGAACAGCACCAAACCGGTCTTATCGGTGACGGTCGATCCCGATCATGTCGTGCCCGACAAGGATCGCGCCAACAATGT
>CAYWWT010000130.1:0-7785 GCA_964461855.1 uncultured Rhizobium sp.
GCGCTTCGATCTGAGTACCGGCTTCCCCCTGGTCACCACCAAGAAACTGCATCTCAAATCGATCATCTATGAATTGTTGTGGTTCCTGCGCGGCGAAACCAATGTGCATTGGCTGCAGGAGCATGGCGTCACGATCTGGGACGAATGGGCCGACGCCAATGGCGAGTTGGGTCCGGTCTATGGCTATCAATGGCGATCCTGGCCAACGCGGACGGACGGCACCATCGACCAGATCTCCAACCTGATCCGCGACATCAAGGCCAATCCGGATTCCCGCCGCCTGATCGTGACGGCGTGGAACCCGGCGGATGTGCCCAAGATGGCGCTGCCGCCCTGCCATTGCCTGTTCCAGTTCTATGTCGCGGAGGGGCGGCTGTCGTGCCAGCTTTACCAGCGTTCGGCGGATACCTTCCTGGGCGTTCCGTTCAACATTGCCTCTTACGCGTTGCTGACCCTGATGGTGGCGCAGGTGACAGGGCTGAAACCTGGTGAATTCGTTCACAGCTTCGGCGACGCGCATCTTTATCTGAATCATATGGAGCAGGCGCGAGAGCAATTGTCGCGCAAGCCCTATCCGTTGCCGGTGATGCGGCTCAATCCGGACGTGACGGACATTTTCAAATTCCGCTATGAGGATTTCGCCCTGGAGAATTACCAGGCGCATCCTTCGATCAAGGCGCCGATCGCGGTGTGAATCAGCCGCCCAGCCGCTCGAGGATCGCGGCGGCGGCATAAAGATCCTGGCCGGCATTGCCCACGGCTTTGTAAACCGTGCGTCCTTTGGGTCTTTGCGGCAGCTTCTGCGCCAGGATTTCGCCGATGGCACGGATATGCGCCATCACCTGTTCGGGCGACCCGAACGCGGCCAAAAGATCGCCCGCTTCGCGCGCCACGGGTGTCTTGCTGTCGGCAAAGATCGTCGCGGTGCGCAAAAGGTCAGGTGGCAGTTCGCACATATCCGGGCGGTAGGCGCCGATGGCGTTGATATGGGCTTGCGGATGGATCTCGTCGTCCCGAAACAGAGGCGCCCGGGCGTTGGTGACCGTGCAGATGACCGCCGCTTCGCGCAGCGCCACGGCATCGGGGCCCGCGGCCGCGCGCACGCCAAGCTTGGTTTGCAATGCCGCCGCAAGCTTTTCGGCACGCGCCCTGTCGCGGCCCTGAACCAAGACACGGCTTATGGGACGGACGGCCAGCATGGCTTCGGCATGATGCGCCGCCTGCGGTCCGCTACCGAACAAGGCCAGCGTGTCGGCATCGCGAAGCGCCAGAAGGTCGGTCGCGATGGCGCTGCAGGCGGCGGTGCGCAGCAGCGTTACTTCTTCAGCCGGCAGGCGCGCACGCGGCGCACCCGTGACCGCATCCAGCAGCGCCAGTTCGCCCATCACGCCGGGAATGCCAAGCGCGCGGTTACCATCGACCAGTGTGAGGAACTTGAACGCGGCGAAATTCAAGTCTTTCGACCGCGCCGGCATGGCCAGCATGCCGAATTCGCCATTATCGAAAGTCCATCCCGCCCGCAGCGGAACCTCGATCCGGCCTTCCGCTTCGGCGCGCAAAGCGTCACGCATCACCGGAAGAAGCGCCGCGACGTCGATGCGGCCGGCGATTTCTTCCGGTGTAATGATGCGGACGTCCGGTGTCACCATCCGATGGCAAGGCCGTCCTTGCGATGGTCCGTTCCGGCGCGATAGGTGCCGTTCACGGGCTGGGTCGAATTCTTGTCCATCGACGGCGCCGGTTCCTTCGGATCGGGCGTGAACAGGATGGCCTCATAGCCTCCCATGGCGTCGCCATCGGCCGACACCACCTTGTGCCCCATCGCCAGCAATTGCGGGCCCACGAGCTTGTAGGCTTCGGATTCCAGCGACACCTTGCCCGTCACCTGATTGTGGTGAAAGCGCGCCATGTCGCTGGCGGCCTGCAGATTGGCGCCCAGATCGACCATGTTCACCATCACCTGCGCATGGCCCTGGGATTGCATGTCGCCGCCCATCAGTTGGAGCGCCATCATCTGACCGTCGGTGCGCCCGCCTTGCAGGACAAAGGCGGCGGCCAGGGTGTTGTAAGGCCGCTTGTGCGGCGCGATCACGTTCGGGCTGTTGGGATCGAGCGTGAAGAGAGCGCCGCGATTGTGCAGGATGAAGCCATAACCCGGCACCGTGATGCCCGAGCCGAAATTGGCGTAGTTGGAATTGACCCAGGACACCATGTTGCCCCAGCGGTCGGCGGTGGAGAGCACGATGGTGTCCCCGCCGGTGGGGACGCTCACGCCCGGCGTCGGCATCGCCTTGTCGGGGCTGATCCTGGCGCACAATTCCTGCGCATGGGCGGAGGAGGTCAGCGATTGCACCTGTGCGCGCAGGCCGGGATTGGCATTGGGATCGCCGTTGAAGCGATTGAGATCGGCATAGGCCAAGGTCTTGGCTTCGATCAACAGATGCCAGTAACGCGGGTCCGTCGGCCCCAGCGACGCCAGGGTCTGGCCGGGATAGACCTTGCCGGTGCAGGTGGCCAGGATGTTGAGCATCTCATTGGCGGCAAAGCCCTGTGATGGCGGCGGCAATTCCGCCAAGGTGTAGCCGTGATAATCGGTCATCACCGGCTCCGTCCATTCGCCTTTGTAGGCGGCGAGATCTTCCATGGTCATGGTGCCGCCCAGTGAACGCACTTTCTTGACCAGGGCTTCGGCGACCGGACCCTTGTAGAAGCCGTCGCGGCCTTTCTCTTCCAGGATGCGGAAGGTCTTGGCCAGGTCGGGATTCTTGTAGATCTGTCCGGCCTTGAGCGGCTTGCCGTCGATATACCAGGTGGCGACGGAATCCGGGTCGAGTTCGGTGCAGCAATTTTCAACCTGGCTGCGATTGGCATTCACGGCCTTGGGCAAATGCCAGTCGAAAGCGATGCGCTCGGAAACCGGAAAGCCCTTTTCCGCATATTGCGCGGCGGGCTCGAGGACGTCCTTGAAGGTCATGGTGCCGTACTTGTCGAGCACTTCGCCCCAGCCCCAGGCCGCGCCCGGCACCGTCACTGACAGGACGCCACGCGCCATGCCCGAACCGGGCCCGATATTGCGGGGGTCGAATTTGTAACCATGCGCATTCATGAAGGCCAAGGTCTGGCCCGATGCCGCCATGCCGCTGGCGTTGAGCACATGCAGTTTGTGATCCTTGGCGGAATAGATGATGGCAAACATGTCGCCAGCCAGGCCCACATTCATCGGCTCGACCAAATTGAGTGTCGCGGCCATGGCGACGGCGGCATCCACCGCATTGCCGCCTTTCTTGAGGATGTCCAGACCGACCTGGGCCGCCAAAGGCTGGCTGGTGGTCACCATGCCGTTGCGGGCCATGGTTTCCGAGCGGCCCTGGGCCAGCCATCCTTCCGCACGATCGCCCCGCACCGCCTTGCAGAAAGCCGGGCTGGAAGCGGGGTCCTTGGGATTGCAAGTCGATGACGCCAAATCGGCCGCCGAACCGGAGGTAATCGCAATGGCGGAAACCGCCGCCAAAACCGCCAGGCCGCGTGAAAGCCTGGCACGGGTAATCCTGTTCATAAACCTCTCCTCGGTTCCCAGTCTTGTGCTGGTGCATCTGTGATAGGAGACGGCCGAAAACGCCACTGCCTCATCCCCGAAGCGTCATTTTGCGGGGGATATTAACGTCCGTCCAGAAGCCTGCGTGCCACACCCCAAGGCCGGCCATCGATCGCAGCCAGGCCCAATCCGATCAGCGCCATGCCCATGACCGCGCGCAAGGTTACGGCCTCGTCAAGGAACAGCGCGCCCAACGCCAACGCGCTGCCGGGCAGAAGGAAGGTGACCAAGACCAGGTTGGTGGCTCCCGCCACCGCCAGGATGCGAAAGAAGAGGAGATAAGCCAACGCGGTCGAGAGCAGGGCGATCGCCAGCAGGGCGGCCCAGGCGCCGGGAGAGGGCGCCGGCAGGGACCATGGCCGGTCCACCAGGGCCGCCAGGGGAATGAGAATGAGGGTGGCGGCGGTAACCTGGCCGGTGGCGATCTTGAGCGGCGCGATGCCCTTGAAACGGCGGCCATAGGTGGCGCCGAAGCCATAAACCAGCGCCGCCAGCAGACAGGCCGCATCGCCCAGAAGATCGCCGCCCTGGCCGAAACCGGAAAGGGCGGCGGGCCCGATCAGCACCGCCACACCCAAAAACGCCGCCAGCACGCCAATGCCCTTCGCGGGTGTGATCTTTTCATCGTTGGTGAAAATGTGCGCGACCAGGATGGTGAAGATCGGCGTGGTGGCGTTGAGGATGGCAGCCGAGCCGCTGGCGATATGGATTTCTCCGAATGCGATCAGGCTGAAGGGAATCACATTGTTCAGCAATCCCAGCACCAGGAACGATTTCCATTGCTGGGCGGTCAGCCGCAGCGGATCGCGCCGCGCCAGCAGCAACAGATGCAGGGCCAACGCCGCGATGCTCACCCGGCCCAGCACGACCGTGAAAGGCGGCAGTTCCCTCACCAAAACTTTGTAGAAAAAGAACGAGCCGCCCCACAGCACCGAAAGCGCCAGCATCAGGATCCATTCCGGTGCGCCCATCCTGGGCGCGGTGGTTTGCGGCGGCATCGGTGAATCCCCAACGATGTTCGGCACGATATCAGCGGAGTGTGTGGAGCGGCCATCCCATCCTTGCGGCGGAATCGGATGGCCTGGGTTGCGTCCGCCGCGTTTGTCCAAAAACCGAAATGACAGGCGCGCAAATCGACACTGCCTGGCGGCTTGGCTATGGTCGAGAGATGAAGCACGGCCCCGATATCGCCATCGTTGCCAGTCTGATGGGCGATCCCGCCCGCGCCAATATGGTGCTGGCTTTGATGGCGGGCAGAGCGCTGTGCGCGGCCGATCTGGCCCGGGAAGCGGGCGTGTCCCCATCGACCGCCACGGGCCATCTAAACAAGCTGGTCTCCGCCAAGCTGCTCAAGGTTCGCAAGCAAGGCCGCAATCGTTATTTCGATGTCGCCGAGCCTGATGTCGCCCAGGCAGTGGAAGCCTTGATTGCTGTCGCGGCGCGCGCCGGGCATCTGCGAAACCGTCCAGGCCCCAAAGATGAAGCCATGCGTCTTGCCCGGTCCTGTTACGATCATTTGGCCGGCCGGATGGCGGTGGCTCTGTTCGCGCATTGGCTGGCGGCGGGCGTGCTGCGCTGGCGCAGCGGTGATGTCCATCTGACACGCAAGGGGCGGAATTTTCTCGATCGGAACGGCCTGTTGCTGGAGGAATTGGAAGCGCGCAAGCGACCACTTTGCCGGGGCTGCATGGATTGGAGCGAGCGGCGTCACCATCTGGCGGGCGTGCTGGGTGCGGAGATCCTGTCACTGGCAGTGGCACGCGGCTGGGCGGTGCGCAATCCGAAGATTCGCGCCGTGTCTTTCAGCGGGCGCGGCGAAAATGAATTCGTGCGCTGGTATTCCCGGCCTGCTCAGGCCGCGCCGTAACGGCGATAAATGAAATTGTCCGCGGCGATTTCCGCTTCGCCTGTGGCCATCTCCACCAGGCGTGAATGATCGTCCGACAATCCGCAGGCCGGATCGGTCCGGGCCGCATCACCGGTAATCGCGAAGGCCTGGCAGCGGCAGCCGCCCCAATCGATCTCTTTGCGGTCGCAGCTGCGGCAAGGCTCCGGCATCCAGTCCGTGCCCCGGAAGCGGTTGAAGGCCTCGGATTCGCGCCAGATATCGACCAGGCTGCGCTGGCGCACATTGTCGAACGCCATGCCGGTGATGCTTTCGGCGGCATGGCACGGCAGGACCTTGCCCGATGGAGAGATGTTCAAAAAGCGGCGGCCCCAGCCACCCATGCAGGATTTGGGACGCCGGGCATAGTAATCCGGCACCACATAGTCGATCACCAGAATGCCTTCCAGTCGCCTGCGCGCGTCAGTCACTGCCGCTGTCATTTCCTCAAGCTGCGCGCGGCTCGGCATCAGGGCAGCACGGTTCTTCAAGGCCCAGCCATAATATTGCACATTGGCGATTTCCGCCCGGTGTGCGCCGATCGCCACTGCCATGTCGAGCATTTCGGACAGGTGGTGCAGATTCTGGCGATGAACGACGAAGTTCGCGGTGAGCGGCAATCCCGCGTCGCGCACCAGTTTCGCGGCGGCAAGCTTCTTCGCATGAGCGCCCTGATAACCGCCGATGCGTTCTCCAATCTCGGCGCCGGAATCTTGGAAGCTGAGCTGAACATGCTCCAGGCCCGCTGCAATCAACGACGAGAGCCGTGGTGCATCCCATCCTACCCCGGAGGTGATGAGATTGGTGTAAAGACCCGCCGCGGTGGCACCAGCGACAAGCTGCTCCAGATCGCGGCGCGCGGTCGGCTCGCCGCCGGAGAAATGCACCTGCAGGCAGCCCAGCTCCGCCGCCTCGTTGATGGCGCGCAGCCAGTCCGCGGTCGCCATTTCGTTGGCAGGCTTTTCCAGCGCGAGCGGATTGGAACAATAGGGGCATTGCAGCGGGCAGCGATGCGTCACTTCCGCCAGCAGCGCCAGGGGCGGCTCCAGCGGGTTCATGCCTGCATCACGCTTTTGTCGGCGAAATTCTGCACCAGGGCCACGACATCCTTTTCAATCACGTCGCGCGGTGCGCCAGGGAAGGCGGCGCAAAGATTATCTACCACCGCGGTGAGCGAGAGAGTTCCGTCGCAGCGCGAAACGATGGCATGCGCGGTCTGGTCCAGTACGAAGCTGCGCTCCGGTGCCTGGATAGTCCATTGGTCGCGCGCCTTGTCGTGGCGCAGCCGCATGTGCGGCGCCAGCCGTGGAACTGAATTGAGGTCGATCAGGACGCGCTCGCTCATGACCGGTCCTTGGGTACAAAGGCCCCGGGCGGGATCAAAGCGGGCGTGACATAGGCGTGGTTGAGCGCGTCGAGCTGGCTCCAGAGGACATCGGTCTTGAAGCTGAGCGCCGCCAGGCACTGTTCCTGCTTCTCCCGGCTGTCGGCATGATCCAGCACATAGGCGAGCCCGAATGCGACGTCTTCGGGCGCCTGCACCAGCCGGGTGCGGAAATAGGCAAGCGTCTTGTCGTTGGCGAAGGGGTAATGCTCCAGCAACGCCGCAATCCGGGTCTTGTGCAAAGTCGGGGCGAACATCTCGGTGAGCGATGACGCGACCGCCTCCAGCAAGGTCTTTTCGCGCACGAAGCGGATATGGGCCTCGCAGGCGAAGCGCGTTGCCGGCAGTACGCCGGCGCAACTGGCGACATAGCCGCGGTCCAGGCCCACACCCTCGGCCAGGACCAGCCAGCGCTCGATGCCGCCCTCGCCAGGCTTGGCGCCATCATGGTCGATGACGCGACTGATCCATTCGCGGCGCAGTGCGATATCGTCGGCGCGGCCGATCAGGCGCGGCGGGCGGCGCACATAGTCGACGATCTGTCCGTTCAGCCCGAAATCGGCGGGATTCTCGGCATCCCCTCCGGAAACCGTGCCCAGCACCGGCACGTCCTCGAGCATCTCCTGGCGTGCCGGCGGCCGCGGCACACCAGGCGCTTCGCGGGCATTCGCTGGCGGCAAAGGGTCCTCGTCGTGGAGGCCGATCGCCACCGCAGGATCGAGTTCCAGCACGCGCGTCAGCTCGGCCATCTTGCGCTGGTCGGGGATATTCTTGCCCGACTCCCACATGGCGACCGCCGCCTTCGAAATACCGAAGCGCTCGCCCAATTCCGCCTGCGTCATGCCCTTAGCCTGGCGGCTGGCTCTGATGGCATCGCCCAGTACCGTCATGTGGGCATTTTGACTTAACCGATGGTTAATC
>CAYWWT010000131.1:0-7741 GCA_964461855.1 uncultured Rhizobium sp.
CACGGCATCCATCTGCATGTCGCGGGCAGCTGCGATGCCAAAACCGGCTTCACCAGCGCCGGCCCGGTGCTGGGTCTGGGCGCGGTGATCCGCAAGCATGGTTTCCTGGCCGATGGCGGCCCCTTGGCGGGTGACCTGCCCAACCAATATGCCGGGGCCGACGGCCATCTGCATGCCGCCACCCTGATCAACAGCTTCGGGCTGGGCAACGGCAAGCGCTCCATCTTCGATCGCGATGGCGTCGCCGTCATCGTGGATCAGCGCGGCGACGATTACCGCAGCCAGCCGATGGGCGAATCCGGTGCGCGCATCGCCTGCGGCGTGATCGTCCGCACCCAGGGGCCGCTGCCCCGGCCGCCTCAGACCGGGAAATCCTGATGGGACTGGAGCGGCCCATCGCCGAACTGCCTTTGACCGCATTGATCGATGCCGACGCGCTGCGCCACGCCCTCACCGCGCTCGCCAGGGAAAATTCCGACACCGGCACCTTGCGCAAGGACGGGCTCAGCCTGATCAAGGCCGCGTTCCAGGCGGGGCGCGCCACCGTGCGCCAGGCCGTTGAGCAGCAAGGCCTGCCCGGCCTGGAGGCCGCCCGCGCGCTGTCGGCGTTGCAGGATGCGCTGATCCAGGTGATCTACGATTTCGCCGTCAAGCATGTCTATTACGCGCAGAATCCCACCACGGCGGAGCGCCTGGCCATCGTCGCCACGGGAGGCTATGGCCGCGGCGAGCTGGCCCCCGGCTCCGACATCGACCTTCTCTTCGTGCGCCCCTTCAAGCAGAGCGCCTGGGGCGAAAGCGTCATCGAATTCATCCTCTACATGCTGTGGGACCTGGGCCTGAAGGTCGGTCATGCCACGCGCAGCCTGGCCGAATGCGTGCGGTTGTCGAAACAGGACATCACCATCCGCACCGCGCTTCTGGAAGCGCGTTTCCTGTGGGGAGACCGCGCACTCTACGACCAACTTCGCACATCGTTCTGGAAAGAGGTCGCCACCGGAAACGGCCAGGAATTCGTCGAGGCCAAACTGGCGGAGCGCGATGCGCGCCATTCCCGCCAGGGCGAAAGCCGCTATCTGGTCGAGCCCAACATCAAGGACGGCAAGGGGGGCTTACGCGACCTGCAGACCCTCTATTGGATCGGCAAATATCTCTATCACGTCGACCAGACCTCGGACCTGATCCGGCACAATGTCTTCACCGCCGATGAGTATCGCATCTTCCAGAAAGCGGAAGCCTTTCTATGGAATGTGCGCGTCCATCTGCATTATCTGCTGGGGCGTCAGGAAGACCGGCTTTCCTTCGATGTGCAGACCGGCCTTGCCGCCGCGCTGGGCTATTCCAATCCGGAAAAGCCGCGCCGGGCGGTCGAAGCCTTTATGCGCGCCTACTTCCTGGTCGCCAAGGATGTCGGCGATCTCACCCGCATCTTCATCGCGGCACTGGAAGAGCAGCATAAGAAACCCAAAGCCTCTCTCACCCGCATGTTGCCGGGCTTCCTCAAACCGCGTGAATCCGGCGACGATTTCTATGTCGAGAATGGGCGGCTGACCGCGGGACCACAGGCCTTTACGCGCGATCCGGTGAACATTCTGCGCATCTTCCAGATGGCCGATGAAAAGAGCGTCGACATTCATCCCCATGCCCTGCGCACGCTTACGCGCTCACTGGATCTGATCACCGACGCGCTGCGCAACGATCCGGAAGCCAACCGGATTTTTCTGGAGACGCTGACCTCGCGTCACAATCCGGAATGGGCGCTGCGCATGATGAATGAAGCGGGCGTGCTGGGCCGTTTCGTGCCCGCCTTCGGCCACGCCGTCGGCCTGATGCAATTCAACATGTATCATCATTATACGGTGGACGAGCATCTGATCCGCGCCGTCGGCAATGTCGCCGCCATCGAACGTGGCGAGCATCGCGAGGACAATCCGCTTTCCACCGACGTGGTCAAGCGCATTCAATCGCGCGCCGTCCTTTACTGCGCCATTCTCCTGCACGACATCGCCAAGGGCCTGCCCGGCGATCATAGCGATGTGGGCGCGCAAATCGCCCACGAACTCTGCCCGCGTTTGGGCCTGTCTCCGGCCGACACCGAGGCGGTGGCCTGGCTGGTGAAAAACCATCTGGTGATGAGCGATACTGCGCAGCGCCGCGACCTTTCCGATCCCAAAACGGTGAAGGATTTCGTCGCCCAGGTGCAGACGCCGGAAATATTGCGGCTGCTGCTGATTCTCACCGTCGCGGATATCCGCGCCGTGGGACCGGGCGTGTGGAATGGCTGGAAAGGCCAATTGCTGCGCGAGCTTTATCATGCCGCCGAACAGCAGATGGCGGGCGGCGACCAGGCGCCGACGCGCAGCGCCCGGGTGGAAGCGGCGAAGGCGGCGCTGGCCGACCGGCTGGCCGATCTGCCGCAAGAGCAAAGCACGCAATTGCTGGCGCGGCACTATGACAGCTACTGGCTGGCCTTCGACGCCGAAGAGCAGGAACGCCATGCCCGGTTGATGCTGAAGGCGGACCGCGCCGGCGATCTTCTCACGGTCGCGGCGCTGCCCAGCGCATTCCGCGACGTGACCGAGATCGTACTTTACACGCCCGACCATCCGGGCCTGTTCTCGCAATTCGCCGGCGCCATCGCCATGTCGGGCGGTTCGATCGTGGACGCGAAAGTCACCACCACCTCCCATGGCTTCGCACTCGACATCTTCTCGGTGCAGGACATGGAGGGCCTGGCCTTCGACGATCCCGAGCGGCTGGCGCGGCTCAAACAGACCATCGAGAAAACCGTGCGCGGCGAGATCTGGCCGCGCCGCGCCCTCACCGGCCGCCGCCCCCTCAAGACCAAGACCAGCGCCTTCACCATCACGCCCAAGGTTCATTTCGACAATGAAGCCTCGCAGATCGCCAGCGTGATCGAGGTCGAAGCCCTGGACCGTCCCGGCTTTCTGTATGACGTCACCCAGGCCCTGTTCGAATCCGGGCTTTCGATTTCGACCTCCATGATTGCGACCTATGGCGAGCGGGCGGTGGACGTCTTTTATGTCCGCGACGGGTTCGGCCATAAGATTCGCCATCCCGACCGCATCGCCGCCATCTCGGCGCGGCTGAAACAGGCCTTGGAAAGCTGAAAACGCTTCGCTCTTGAAGGGGCTTGCCGCCCAAGGCATAAGGCCGCCCGAAGGACACGCCCATGACCACGCACAAATCGCTCGTTCTTTCCGGCATGCAGCCCACCAACACGCTGCATCTGGGCAACTATCTGGGCGCGCTCAAAAACTGGGTGCGGATACAGGACGAGATGCCGTGCCTGTTCTGCGTGGTGGACATGCATGCCATCACCACCGATGCCGCCTATGGCAAGCCGGAAGAACTGACCCACGCCACCCGCGAAGTCGCGGCCGCCTATATCGCCGCCGGTGTCGATCCTTCGCGCAGCCCCGTCTTCAACCAGGGCCAGGTGCCGGAGCATGCGGAACTGTCCTGGATCTTCAATTGTGTGGCGCGACTGGGCTGGATGGACCGCATGACCCAGTTCAAGGAAAAATCGGGCAAGCACAAGGATCGCTCGTCGGTCGGCCTCTACACTTACCCGGTGCTGATGGCGGCGGACATCCTGGTCTACAAGGCCACCCATGTGCCGGTGGGCGAAGACCAGAAACAGCATCTGGAGCTGTCGCGCGACATCGCTCAGAAATTCAACAATGACTTCGACGTGCCCGATTTCTTCCCCCAGCCCGAACCGGTGATCACGGGCGCGGCAACGCGGGTGATGAGCTTGCGCGACGGCACCAAGAAAATGTCCAAGTCGGAGGAAAGCGACCTGTCGCGCATCAATCTCACCGACGATGCCGACGCCATCGCCAACAAGATCCGCCGCGCCAAGACCGACCCCGCCCCCCTGCCCGACAGCAAGGACGGCTTGAAGGACCGGCCCGAGGCGGAAAACCTGCTCAATATCTATGCCGCCCTGGCCGATCAGGACCGGGACGCGGTGATCGCGGAGTTCGCGGGGCAGCAATTTTCCGGCTTCAAACAGAAGCTGGCCGACCTCACGGTCGCCAAGATCGGTCCGGTAACGGCCCAGATGCGCCGGCTCTTGGCCGACCCCGCCGAGATCGACCGGACCCTCAAATCCGGCGCCCAGCGGGCCCGCACCATCGCAGTGCCGGTGATGGAAGAGGTCAAGCGCCGGGTCGGTTTTATACAGTAGGAAAATAGTCGGGCGGCTTTGTCGCAAGCCAGCCCTCCCGGAATCACGCTAGGGTTCGACCATGACGCTCGATCCCGTGATCCTGTCGCGTCTTCAGTTCGCCTGGGTTATTGCCTGGCACATTCTGCTGCCAGCCTTCACCGTCGGGATCGCTTCCTATATTGCGCTGATGGAAGGCCTGTATTTCACCACGGGCAAGGAAATCTATTTCCGCATCTCCAGCTTCTGGATTCGCCTCTTCGCCATCGCGTTCGGCATGGGCGTGGTGACCGGCGTGGTGATGCCGTTCCAGTTCGGCACCAATTGGAGCCGCTTCTCCGACATCACCGCCAATATTATCTCGCCGCTTCTGGCCTATGAAGGCCTCACCGCTTTCACCCTGGAAGCCGGCTTCCTGGGGGTGCTGTTGTTCGGCCGCAAGCTGGTGCCGCAATGGGCGCATTTCTGCTCGGCGTTGCTGGTGGCGTTCGGCACGCTGCTGTCGTCCTTCTGGATTTTGTCCACCAACAGTTGGATGCAGACGCCCGCCGGCTACCGCATGGTCGATGGCCGCTTCGTGCCGGTCGACTGGATGGCGATCGTCTTCAACCCGTCCTTTCCCTATCGCCTGGCCCACACCGTGGATGCCTTCTATGTCACCACCGGCTTTGTCGTGCTCGCGGTGGGCGCCTGGCTGATCCGCAAAAAGACCTTTGCCGCCGAAGGCCGGGTGATGCTCACCACCACGCTTACGCTTCTGGCGATTCTGGTGCCGCTGCAGATTCTTCTGGGCGACATGCATGGATTGAACACGCTGGAATACCAGCCCGCCAAGCTTGCGGCGATCGAAGCGCATTGGGACCGCGAGGCGCGCGCGCCACTGGCGCTGTTCGCCATTCCCGACGAAAAGGCCGAGACCAACCGCGCCGTCCTCGAAGTGCCGCTGCTGGGCAGTCTGATCCTCACCCATGACGTGAATGGCGTGGTGCCGGGACTGAAAGACTTTCCGGCCAGCGACCGGCCGCCAGTCGCGGTGCCCTTCTTCGCCTTCCGCATCATGGTGGGCCTGGGTGTCGTGATGCTGGCGATGGTGGCGCTGGGCTGGGCGTTGCGCTTCGGCGGACGGCTCTTCACCAGCGACTGGTTCCTGAAAGCCTTGATCTGGTGCGGCCCTATCGGCTTTTTCGCCATATTGGCTGGCTGGACCACCACCGAAGTGGGCCGCCAGCCCTGGACTGTCTACGGCCTGCTGCGCACCAGCCAATCGGTGACGCCCTCGCTCAGCACTGGCGACGTTTTGATTTCGCTGCTCGGCTATGTGCTGGTCTATCTGATCGTCTATCCGACGGGCATTTGGTTCATGGCACGGCTGATCCAGCGCGGGCCGGGCGATATCGCCTCGCCCATCGGCGGCGGACGTCCCGCAGCGCCGGTGAAAGCGCCGCCGACAGGTGCCGCATGAGCATCGTTCCGATCTGGACCCTGATCCTGGGCGCGGCGGTGTTCTTCTACGTCGTGCTGGACGGTTTCGACCTGGGCATCGGCATTCTCTACAATTTCGCCAAGAACCGCGCCGACCGCCAGGCGATGATGAATTCCATCGCGCCGATCTGGGACGGCAACGAAACCTGGCTGGTCCTGGGCGGGCTGGGCCTTCTTGCCGCGTTTCCCCTTGCCTTCGCCATCATCCTGCCGGCTGTCTATTTCCCCATCCTGGTGATGTTGCTGGCGCTGGTGTTTCGCGGTGTCGCGTTCGAATTTCAGTTCCGCGACGCCGAGCATCGCCATTTCTGGGACCATGCCTTTGGCATCGGATCGGCGGTGGCGACCTTCGCGCAAGGCGTCGTGCTGGGCGCGTTCATCCAGGGCTTCGATGTCGAAGGCCGGCATTTCGTGGGCGGCTCGTTCGACTGCTTCACGCCCTTCTCGCTCTTCACCGGACTTGCGCTGCTCTGCGGCTACAGCCTGTTGGGAGCCTGCTGGCTGATCCTGAAGACAGAAGGCGCGCTGGCGGAAATGGCGCGCCGCTGGGCCCGGCATTCATTCCTCGCCACATTCGCCGCCGTCGGCGTGGTAAGCATCTGGACCCCGCTGATCGATGCGGACATTGCGCGGCGTTGGTTCTCGTTTCCCAACATCCTGCTCCTGGCGCCGGTTCCCCTCGCCACCGCCTTCACCGGCTTTCTATGGTGGCGCGCGGTGGCGAAGAAACAGGAACTGGCACCGTTCCTTTACGCGATCCTGCTTTTCTCGCTGGCCTATCTCGGCATCGCGATCAGCCTTTTCCCGATGATCGTGCCGCATCATTTTTCGCTGGAGCAGGCCGCCTCCGATCCCAGCACACAGGTCTTTCTGGGCCTGGGCACCTTGTTCCTGCTGCCGGTCATCTTTGTCTATACGGGGTGGTCTTACTGGGTGTTCCGGGGCAAGGTGCGCGGCGATATCGGTTATCACTGACACGCCATGACGCCTGCCCGCAATGTTCTGATCACCGGCGCCGCCAAGCGGCTGGGACGTGCCATCGCCCTTCATCTGGCGGGCGCGGGCTGGAATGTGGCGATCCATTATCACGGCTCCGCCGCGGAAGCCGAAAGCGCGGTCGCCGAAGCGCGAGGACTGGGCGTCAAAGCGATTACTCTCAAAGCCGACCTGTCGAAAGAAGCCGAAACCCAGGCGTTGATCGGACGCGCGGGGGAAGACCTTGGCGCCCTCACCGCTCTGGTGAATTCCGCTTCGCTGTTCGAGAATGACGATTGGCAAAGCGCCAGCCGCGAGAGCTGGGACGCGCATATGGAAACCAATCTGCGCGCGCCTTTCGTGCTGTCGCAGAATTTCGCGCGCCAGGCAAAAGGCAAAGGCGCGATCGTCAACATCATCGACCAGCGCGTGCTCAAGCCGACGCCGCAATTTATCTCCTACAGCCTCAGCAAGGCGGGGCTTCATTGGCTGACCACAACCCTCGCTCAGGCCTTGGGGCCCGATATCCGCGTCAATGCGGTGGGACCTGGACCGACCCTGCGCAATGCGCGCCAGTCGGAAGAGGATTTCGCCCGCCAGCGCGACGCCACCATCCTGAAACGCGGCGCCGAACCGGACGACGTCGCCAAGGCCGTGCGCTACCTGCTGGAGGCCGATGCCGTCACGGGACAAATGCTGGCGGTGGATGGCGGCCAGCATCTGATCTGGCAGACACCGGATGTGCGGGTCGGCGAATGAGCAAGCAGCAGCCCTATGTCATCGCCGACGCCGCGCGCGGCATTCGCCATGTCTTTATCCGCAACCTGGAACTGCCTGCCCAGATCGGCGTCTGGCGGCACGAACATGGCAAGGAACAGCCGATCCGCATCAATGTCGATCTGGCGGTCGAAGACCTGATCGATCTGGGCGATGACCTCGCCAAGGTCGTGGATTACGGCGTGATCGAGACCCGCATCCGGGAATTGATCGCCGAAGGCCATGTCCGGCTGATCGAGACCCTGGCGGAACGCATTGCCGCGGCCTGTTTCGCCGATGCCCGGGTCAAAACCGCCCGGGTGCGGGTGGAAAAGC
>CAYWWT010000132.1:0-3401 GCA_964461855.1 uncultured Rhizobium sp.
AATCAACGGCAATTGACGGAAAAGGGGCCCGTGTCGGGCGCGGACAAACTGGAGCCGGGCCTCGGGGCGCGGGACCGAAAAGGGGGAGTGTAAGATGACGTACAAGAAAAAACGTTCCTATCGTGGCCTGGCATTGATGGGAACAGCGGCAGCGGCGCTCCTCGCGGCCCCGGCGATGGCGCAGCAGGCGGTCGGCGACCAGGGCGCCACCAGCCTGGAGCAGGTGGTGGTGACGGCGACGCGCCAGGCTTCCACCGTCAACGCCGTTCCTCTTTCCGTCACCGCGCAGAGCCAGCGCGACCTTGATCAGCAGGGGACGCAGCAGTTTCGCGACCTGGTCGCCAACGTTCCGGGCCTGTTCATCAACCAGCAGTTGGGCACCGGCCTGGCCAATGTCGAAATTCGCGGCATCGCACAAGGCAGCCAGGGCGCCGCGACGACTGGCTTCTATCTGGACGACACGCCGATCAGCAAACGCAATGTCGGCGGCGGTGTCGCCACGTCCAACGGCACGCCCCTGCCGCCCCTGTTCGATCTTCAGCGCGTCGAAGTGCTGCGCGGCCCGCAGGGCACCCTGTATGGTTCCGGCTCGGAAGGCGGCACGGTCCGCTACATCACGCCGGATCCCAACCTTCACAAGTTCGATGTCTATGCCAAGACATCGGCCTCGCTGACCGAATATGGCTCTCCGTCCTGGGACGCGGGCCTTGCCGTTGGCGGCCCGATCATCGATGGCGAGCTCGGCTTCCGGATGAGCTATTACAACACCCATCGCGGCGGCTGGATCGATGTGGTCAATCCCTTCAACGGGGAATTCCGCGGCAAGAACCTCAATTACGACGATACCCGCGTCTTCCGCGGCGCGCTGCTATGGGCTCCGCGCGACGATTTCCGCATGAGCTTCAGCTATCTGACATCAGGGGAATCCACGCCCGACTCGCAAAATTATTATACCAAGCCGATTGGCAGCGCGGTCACGCTCCCGCAGGCCTGCTTCAATTCCAACACCGCCGGTCCGGGCGGTACCTCGCTGGCGGGGACAACGCTGGCCAACTATGCCGGCACGCCCCTGCCGCACACTACCAACCCGGCCACGGTTCCCTGTGGTTCGCCCGGCGTGACCTATACCCGCCCGGCGCAGAGCTATGGTCCCTACAATCTCAACAAATACGAGGTGCTGGGAGTCGATGGTGCGCCGGCCTCGACCAACATGAATGTGGCCGCCCTCAGTCTCGAGAAGGACTTTGACGGCTTTTCCGCCAAGCTGATCAATTCCTATGTCAATGATACCGAGCGCACCGTCACGGATGAGACGTCTCAGACCACCAGCATCCGGCAGAATGGATCGGTGGGCGGGATTCCCATTCCACAAGGGTTTCCTTTCTTCGGTTTGAACAAGCCCGGTGGCACCGATGTGAATTACGCTGGCCATTTCGTCTCTTTCAACAAGCGCGAAGGCTTCACCGAGGAACTGCGCTTCTCCAACACCGACACCTCCAGCCGCCTCAACTGGGTCGCGGGCATTTATTACAACGAATATTGGACTCACGCCGGCTATACCGAAGTCACTGGCAGCCTCGAGGGCGAGGCGCAGACCTTGTTCGGCTTCACCGAGATGCAGCGCTATGGCGTTCCGCCGGTGCCGATCCATTACGATCAGGACTATGGCGGCGACCTGCATCAATATGGTTCGGATATTTTCGACCATAAGGACCAGGAGCTGCGCGACAAGGAAATCGCGGCCTATGCGGAGATCAACTATAATGTGACGGAAGCGCTGCAGCTGACCCTCGGCTTGCGACAGTCCGAAGTGGGCTTCCGCTATCACCAGAGCTTCTACGGCCCGGTGAATTCCAACAACAATCCGACGCTCGCCAATGGTCTTGAAAGCCTGGGCAGCACCGACGAGAAGCCGTTCACGCCCAAATTCGGGGTCAAGTATCAGTTCGATGACGGTGTTATGGGTTATGTCACTGCGGCCAAGGGTTTCCGTCCTGGCGGCATCAATGCGCGCATCTCCCCGAACATTTGCGGCCCGGCGGCGGCGACCTATGGTTTGACGGTCGACGACCTGCCCAAATCCTACAAGTCCGATACGGTCTGGTCCTACGAAGCGGGCGCCAAGGCGACCCTGTTCGGCGGCTCGGTCCAGTTGAACGGCGACGTTTACCGCATCGATTGGAAGAATGTGCAGGCGACGCAGAGCCCGGGCGCGGGTTGCGGTATCGTGTTCACCACCAATGCAGGCGGCGCGCGCAGCCAGGGCGTCGAGCTCGAGTCCCAGGCCATCCTGTTCGAAGGCATGACCGCGAATTTCGCTTTCGAATATGATGACGCGGAATATACCTCCACCGCGGTGGCGATCCACGGGCCGCTGAAAGACTTGAACGTCGCCCTCAAGGGCCAGAAGCTTGCGGTGCCGCCGATGACGGTGAATTTCGGCGCGCGCTACAGCTTGCCGACGTCAGGCGACTGGTTGCCTTATGTGCGGGCCGATTTCCGCCTCGCGACGGGATACAATCAATCCATGTTCGGGCTTGGCGGCTATCAACCTGATAACAACCATGTGAAATCGACCCAGAATCTCAATCTCCGCTTCGGGGTCGAATACAATCAGTATGACATCAACCTTTTTGTCACCAACCTCACAAATTACAATGGTGGCATCATGACAGGCGGCCGGTCGGGATGCGCCAACTTCGCTTGTTCGCCGACATCCGGCGCGGGCGGGGGGCCGGGCTATTCGCAATACAGCCCGGTGTTCAACGTGAACGCGCCGATGCCGCGCACCATCGGTATCCAGCTGGCATACCGGCAGTGATCGGGAGCGATGCGATGAATCAAATAGGAACGGATCGCTTGAACCGTCGTCAGCTTCTGGCGGCGGGGGGCGCGGCGGCGGCCGGGTTGGCGCTGGATGCGCCCGCCGCGATTGCAGCCGATGCCGCTCCGGTCGCGACCACCAAATACGGAAAGATCCGCGGCTCCGCCAATGGCACCGTCAAGGTGTTCAAGGGCGTGCCCTATGGCGCCTCAACCGCCGGTGTGAACCGCTTCATGCCGCCCAGGGAGCCTGAATCATGGAACGGGATTCGCGATACCGTTTCCTATGGTGATCGCTCGCCGCAATCGAACATGACGAGCTTCATGGAAGAGGAAGTGGTCTCTCTCGATCATTCTCCCATGAGCGAGGATTGCCTGCGGTTGAACGTGTGGACCGCGGGCCTGAACGATGGAAAGAAGCGGCCGGTCATGGTGTGGTTCCATGGTGGTGGCTTTTCCGGCGGCTCCGGCGGCAATGTCCGCTATGACGGGACCAATCTGGCCCGCAAGCATGACGTCGTTCTGGTGACGGTCAATCATCGGCTCAACGCATTCGGGTTCCTCTATCTCGGCAAGCT
>CAYWWT010000132.1:3411-7624 GCA_964461855.1 uncultured Rhizobium sp.
AATACGCCGATAGCGGCAATGTCGGGATGCTGGACGTGGTCGCGTCGCTGAACTGGGTACGGGACAATATCGCAGGCTTCGGCGGCGACCCGGGAAATGTCACGATTTTCGGCCAGTCCGGCGGCGGCGGCAAGGTCACCACGGCAATGGCCATGCCGCAGGCCGTCGGCCGCTTTCATCGCGTGATCGCCGAAAGCGGCCTTGCGCTGAAAGCCGCCACGCCCGACGAGGCGACCCAGGTGGCGTCCCGCATCATGGGCGAACTGGGGTTGCAGCCGGGACAGGTCGATCAGCTGCAGCAGGTGCCGTATCAGAAAATCCTGGCCGCCATGGCGAAGCTCGGCCCGGTGGGCAATCGGTTCGGACCCGTTCTGGACGGCCGCAGCCTGGTATCGGGAAATGGCGCTTTCGATCCGGTGGCGCCTTCGCTTTCGGCGAACGTGCCGATGATCATGGGCTCGACCTTGACCGAAATCACCTTCATGAACAGCACGCCACTCGATCCCATCGACGATGCGACGCTGCGCGCCGATTTGAAGAAGACATTGCGGGTAGATGACGGCGAGACCGAAAAGCTTATTGCGCTTTATAAGCGCGATTTTCCGCAGGCGGAAAATGTCCGGCTGTTCCAGCTGATCGCCACCGACAATTGGCTGACCGCTAACATCGCATTGGCGGCGGAGCGCAAGGCGGCGCTGGGCAAGGCTCCGGCCTATGTCTATCATTTCGAGAAGCCGACGCCGGTGCACGGCGGCAAACTGGGCGTCCCCCACACCGTCGAAATCACCTATGTCTTCGACAATCTGGATGTGCCGACGGAAAACGCCATCACCGGCACGGGCAAGGACCGTTATCCCATGGCGGACAAGATGAGCCGTGCCTGGACCCAGTTTGCGCGAACGGGCGATCCGAATGTTGCGGGCTTGCCGCACTGGCGGCCTTATTCCGCCTCCGACCGGGCGGTTATGATTCTGAACGATCAGAGCAGGTTGGCTGTCGATCCGCGCCCGGAGGCGCGAAAGGCCATAACCGAACTTCATATCGAGCAAGGTCAGGTATCCCGAGCCTGAGCGGACGCGCCATGCCTTATTTTGTTTTTTTCGCACACGACAAGCCGGGTACAAGTGACGCCCGCTCTCGTGTCCGCGAGCAGCACCGGGCCTATATCCGGATCGCGCAGGATGGTTGCCGCTGCGTTGCGGGCGGCCCGCTGATGGACGATGCGGGTGCCGCGATGATCGGCAGCTTGCTGGTGTTCGAGGCACAGGACCGGGCTGCGGTCGAGAAATTCATCGCCGGCGATCCCTACACCGAAGAGAATATCTTCTCCAGCACGGACCTCTGGCGGTGGAATTGGGGTTTGGGGCTGCCGGTGACAGCAGGGCAGGCGACATGAAAA
This sequence comes from uncultured Rhizobium sp., assembly GCA_964461855.1. Lineage (GTDB taxonomy): Bacteria > Pseudomonadota > Alphaproteobacteria > Micropepsales > Micropepsaceae > Rhizomicrobium. Next base: position 4,811 of record CAYWWT010000132.1, read on the forward strand.
TCCTGCTCGGGGCTTTGGCAATTCTCTTGGCGCCCGCGCTGCTCGCACGGCCCGGTTCCGCGCAGGCGGCTGAAGTCTGCGCCGCGCTTGCCGGCACATCAATTCCGGCATCCGCCATCGGGTTGGCCACGACGGGCGCCGGCGTAACCTCCGCGACCGATACCAGCACGCCGGCCAATGGCAATTTCTGCAAAGTCTTGGGCGCTATTCACCCCGTCGATCACGCTGCGCCGGACATTCTCTTCCAGCTCAACTTGCCGGTCCGTTGGAATGGCAAGGCGCTGCAGATGGGCGGCGGCGGGTATAATGGCAGGTTGGTGACGGGCGAAGACGGGCGTTTCCCCGATCCCAAAAAGCCGCTGCCTTTGGCGCAAGGCTATGCCACATTCGGCAGCGACAGCGGCCATGAAACCAAGCCGGGCGAAGACGCCGCCGCCTTCGCCGCCAATGCGGAAGCACTGCGCAATTTCGGCGGCGACCAGATCAAGAAGACCCATGATGTGGCCGTCTTCCTGATTGCCCGGCATTACGGCCCGCCGCCGCACAGGATGTATTTCCAAGGCAACAGCCAGGGCGGTCACGAAGGTTTCGAGGCCGCGCAGCGTTATCCCGCCGATTATGATGGCGTCATCGCCATCCACCCGGTTTACGATTTTGCGGCGCTGCAATTGGACGGCATCCTGCTGGGGCAGGCGCTCTACAACAAGCCCGGCGCTTGGGTTTCGCCGGAAAAAGCGGCCGCCGTGACTGCCGCCCAACTCGCAACATGCGATGGACTTGACGGCGCCAGGGACGGGATTGTCGGCAATGTGATGGCTTGCCGCAAAGCGTTCCGTATCGAATCCCTGCGTTGTGCCGGGGGAAGCGATACGGGATCAACCTGTCTGTCGGACGCGCAAATTGCGACCTACCGGACATTCGCGGAGCCGATGCCGTTCCAGGTCACCCTGTCCGGCATCGATCATTTCGCGGGCTGGCCCGTCCTGGACGGCGCCGATCTTAATGGCCGCGCCAACAGCTTCGGCGCCGAACCCAAGCCCGCGATTCCTGCCACACCCCGGAACTCTTTTCTTTATATGATGGGCGACACCATGGCGCGTGACATGGTGATGAAAGATCCGACATCGAACAGCCTTGCATTCGACCAGGCCCGCAACGCGGCCAGGCTGGCGGAAGTGTCGAGCATCATCGATGGCTCCAGCGATGACATCACCGCCTTCCAGAAACGGGGCGGAAAACTTCTGATCATGCACGGCACCATCGATATGGCGGTGTCGCCCTACAACACGGTCGAATATTTCGAGCGCCTCGAGAAACGCTATGGGGAGGGGCCGTTGCGGAATTTCGTTCGCTTCTACATGGCGCCGGGATTCGGCCATGGTTATGGCTCCTTTATCGTCGGCTGGGATTCATTGGGCGCGCTGGATGAATGGGTCGAGCATGGTGTTGCGCCGAAGGATCAGGTTGCGACGGACACCGGCCCGGCGGGCCGGGGCCGCCAACGTCCGCTCTGCGAATATCCCGCCTGGCCCAAATATAAAGGCTCGGGCGAGATGAACGCCGCCGCCAGTTTTGCCTGCGCAACCCGATAGGGCTTGCGTTTTCCCCCGTCCGGCCAACTCTTCGGTCGGGCGGTTCGCTCCATTGTCCCCGCATTGGAGTGCTTAAACTGCGGATCCATCGGTGAAATTCCGCTGGATCCGTCTTTTTTTCGGGGCCGGCGCTTGCGACATGCGGGCAGCCGAATGGAATTTTGTGCAAGAGCGGAGCGGTTTGGAATGGCGGTCAAGGTTTTCGAGGATGCGGCCACGGCTCTCGAAGGGGTGCCGTTTGATGGAATGACGCTGATGTCCGGCGGTTTCGGATTGTCGGGCAATGCCGAGAATCTGATCGCGGCGTTGCGGGAGAATGGGGTGAAGGACCTCACCGTGATCTCGAACAATTGCGGTGCGGACAATTTCGGTCTGTGGCTGCTTTTGAACAACGGCCAGATCAAGAAAATGATCTCCTCCTATATCGGAGAGAACAAATTGTTCGAGAGACTCTATCTTTCGGGCAAACTGGAATTGGAATTGAATCCACAAGGCACCTTGGCGGAGCGTATTCGAGCGGGAGGCGCAGGCATTCCCGCATTCTATACCAAGACCGGCGTGGGCACGGTGGTGGACGAGGGCAAGCCGATAGAAGTATTCGAGGGTCAGGCCTATGTGCGCGAAACCTGGCTTCGCGCCGACCTTGCCATCGTCAAGGCCTGGAGAGGCGACCACGAAGGCAATCTGGTCTATCGCCGCACAGCGCGGAACTTCAATCCCAATATGGCGACGGCGGCAAAGTTCACCATCGCGGAAGTCGAAGAGCTTGTGCCCAACGGCACGCTTGATCCCGACCAGATTCACACGCCGGGAATTTACGTGAACCGTATCTTGCAGGGGCGGAACTACGCCAAACGGATTGAGTTTCGCACCACCCGCCCGCGCAAGGAGGCTGTATAATGACTTGGAGCCGGGAAGAGATGGCCGCGAGGGCCGCGAAAGAGCTGAAGGACGGCTATTACGTCAATCTGGGGATCGGCATCCCCACTTTGGTGGCGAACTATATTCCCGAAGGCATGGAAGTCACTCTGCAGAGCGAGAATGGCATGCTGGGGATCGGTCCCTTTCCTTTCGAGGGCGAGGAAGATCCCGATCTGATCAATGCCGGCAAGCAGACAGTAACAGTTCTGCCCACCTCCAGCTTCTTTTCTTCCGCCGACAGCTTCGCCATGATCCGCGGCGGCCATATCGACGTGGCCATCCTGGGCGCAATGGAAGTTTC
>CAYWWT010000133.1:0-7549 GCA_964461855.1 uncultured Rhizobium sp.
CCCAAGCCCACAATCCTGCACAAGGCCCGCCGCGCGCGCTTCGGCCGCTCCTATGACGATCTGATTACGCGCTTCCGGCTGAAACAGGCGTTCGGGCGCCTGATCCGGGGACCGGAGGACAAGGGTTGTTTTGTCATCCTGGAAAGCGCCATGCCCAGCCGCCTCCTGGCCGCGTTCCCGCAAGCCGCCCCGGTCAAGCGCTGCGGTCTGGCCGAAGCGGTTGGGGATATCCGTCAATTCCTGGGCTGACCGGGGCCGCCCCAGCGCTTATAAGCGGCGGATGGGCGACACACGCGAAATCCGAACTGAGGCCGAGGAAGGCTATGGCCGCTTCTCGACCGGCATCCTGCCCAGCCATGTGCTCAAGCGCCTGATCGGATCGGGACGGGAGATCACCGCAGCGGAAGAGATCACCGCCGCCCAGATTCAGCCCGCCAGCATCGATCTCAGGCTAGGCCCGAAAGCCTATCGGGTGCGTGCCAGCTTTCTGCCGGGGCCGAACGCCACCGTCGAAGAAAAGCTCGCCAGCGTTTTCATGCACGAAGTCGATCTGACGAACGGCGCGGTTCTGGAGACCGGCTGCGTCTATATCGTGCCGTTGCTGGAACGCGCGGAATTTTCGGCCCGCATATCCGGGGTCGCCAATCCCAAAAGTTCGACCGGGCGCATCGACGTCTTTACCCGCCTGATCACCGATCGCGCCCAGGCCTTCGACCGTGTCGAGCCCGGCTATCGCGGCCCGCTTTATGCCGAGATCAGTCCGCAGACCTTCCCTGCCCTGGTGCGCAAGGGCTCCCGTCTCAACCAGCTGCGCATCCGCCATGGCTCGCCGCAATTCAGCGATGCGCAGCTGCGCCGTCTGCATGCGGAGTCGCCGCTGATCGATGCCGCGCCCGACATCGACAATGGACTGGGCCTATCCATCGATCTCAAAAGCTCCGGCCGCATCGGCTGGCGCGCCAAGCGCCACACCGGTCTGATCGACGTGGACCATCCCGGCCTTCTGGATCCTTATCAATTCTGGGATTCGATCGAGGCGAATGACGCCGGTCACCTCGTGCTCGATCCGGAAGAATTCTACATCCTGGCGAGCCGCGAACGCGTCGCCATTCCGCTGGATCATGCCGCCGAAATGGTTCCCTTCGATCCTTTGGTGGGGGAGTTCCGCGTTCATTATGCGGGTTTCTTCGATCCGGGATTTGGCTTCAGCCCGAATGCCGCGCCATCGGCGCGCGCCGTGCTGGAAGTGCGTTCGCGGGAAGTGCCCTTCATCCTGGAACATGGCCAGACCATCGGCCGGTTGGTCTTTGAACGACTCACCGATCCGCCGCCGCAAGCCTATGGCATAGGACTGGGCTCCAACTATCAGGGCCAGGGTCTGAAACTCTCCAAACATTTCAGATCACCCTGAAAGCAGCGGCCACTTGCGTATAAATGCGTGGCTTTCGGGACGCGCATTCGACGCGTGTTATCCATGCCGGTGGAAAACCACATCCTTTTGTTGCCGAAAATCCACATAGGATTGCGAAAAGCGCAAACCCGCCCCGCTTGCCAGTTGCGTCCGACCCTTCGTCCGGCACAGTTACGCCACTCGCGGATGGACGGTTTGGGGAAACCCCGCGAGGCGTTGGTTCCAGTTGGGGGACTGGAGACAAGGGTCCGTATTGAAGGGGGCAGTGTGAGGCGGCTACGGCGCGAAAGCAGCCGGCCGCCTCATAGTTTTCTGACGCTTAGTTTTTCTGGCGCTTAGTTTTTCTGGCGCTCTGTTTCTGGGACGCCCTTTCCGCCCCGCGCAGGTCATCGTCATGATCGCTCCATGATTCTGAAAACCAGAAGGCTGTGTCTGCGTCCGCTTCGCCAGGACGACGCGCAAGCCCTGTTCGCTATCCTGGGCGACAGCGAAGCGACACGCTTCTGGGATCGGCCTGCCATCGCGCGCGCCGGAACCGCCAGCGAGATTGTCGCAAGCCAACTTGCGGCCATGGAAGACGGGCACTTTTTCTATTGGACCGTTTGGGCGGACGATGACGCCATCGGCAGCGTCGATCTCAGCGGTCTGGACTTCCTGCACAAGCGGGGCGAAATCGGATTCTTCTTCCGGCGCGACAGATGGGGCCAGGGCTTTGCCCGCGAGGCGGCGGAAGCGTTGATCGGCCATGCCTTCGGGACATTGAAACTGGAACGGCTGGAGGCCCGCGTTCATGCCGCCAACCGCCCCGCCAAAACCTTGCTGGCACGGCTGGGCTTTCTGCCGGAAGGCCGGCTTACGGGGCATATTCGGCGCGAAGGCGCGCGTCACGATGTCGATGTCTTCGGCCTTCTGAGCACATCCAGAAGCAGGAATGGCGCATAATAGACGGCGATCGAGACCAGCCCGATGACCACCAATTCGCCGATATACCAGGGCCAGGGCGCCAGGAAGGTGAGCAGGCTGACATGCTCGCCCTTAGTCCGCAGAAATCCGTAATTGGTGCCCAGCGCATAATCGGCGGCTCCCGCCACAACCACATAAAGCAAAGTGGCGCCGATCACGCGGGGGAGCGAGGCAGGCACGGGCCGCATCCGGCTTCCCACCGTCAGATATAGAAGCGCCGCGATCAGCCCGGCATGGTCGAGCATGAAGAGAAGAAACTGGATATCGGGAAAGCCGCGCCCGACATCCGGGGTGATCACGCCCTGCAAAGTGCCGCCCAACCCCCAGAAGTAACCGAGCTCATAGGCGTGCTGGTTTCTCGACAGAAGCGCCAGGATGAGCGCGGCCTGCGCCCAGTCGCAGAGATTGAGCGGCAGGGCATTGCCGGGCTGCAACCACCCGCGCGCGGCGAGCATGACATACCATCCCGCCCAGCCCGCGATCAGCAATGCGGCCAGTATCAGCCGCACCGCATGATCGCGTCTGCCGTTTCCGCCCACCCACGCCGCCAGCAACAGGGGAACAACCAGACTCAACGCCAGCGTGACGAGATGATCGGGGCCGAACAGGATGAAAGGCGGCGGCAAGCTTATTGCGGCGTGTGAAAGGTCATCAGCACCAATGGCTCGCCCTTCACGGCGCTGATCTGATGCGGAGTGCCGTGCGGCACCAAAATGAAATCGCCCTTTGCGATGGCCGTGTCGGTGCCGCCCCGAATCGAGGGCGCCGATTGGTTGGTGGGATTGGTTTGTTTGGGATCGACCATCGCGCCACCCATGGTGATGGTGGCGGTGCCCTCGATCACAACCATCAACTCATTCTCGGTTGCGTGCAGGGCCGCAGGTCCGGCGATCGGACGGTATTCCAGATTGGCGTGATACGAACCCAGCGACAGAATCGGCTCTACCGTGATCGGCGCATCGCCCTTGCGGTCTGCTTTTGCCTTGACGATCAACTGGCGCACTTCATCCGATGACGCGAATGTTTTCATCGTTCCGGCGGTCATGGGTTGCGCCGCCGCTGGTGCGACGCATGCCAGGGCGAACGCCAGGAAGAAAAAAGATTTGCGCATGTCAAACTCCCCTTTTTCGGGAGATTAAACGGTTCCGGGCAGGCTGCAAAAACCGCCGCGCCGACATGAAGCCAGAATCACTTCCGGAAATCGCTCCGCGATATTTCGACGGGCGCTCAAAAAGACCATCCTCAAATCATGGAATGAGCAGAGCGCTGTGCCGGGTCCAGGATCCCATTGTTCCCTTTTTGCAGGTGCGTCTTCACCATCCCTTCCCGGTTCGGCAATTTGTTCGAATTCCACCGTGGTGCCGTGCCTCTAGCGCATGTAACACGCGATGCGCGGGCGGTGTGCATTGCAACATGACATGTTTGTGCAGGGTGATCTGCTTGGGAAAAGGCACATAAATCCAAGCCCACGACTTTTATCCAAATCGCGTTTTTGCTTTCATTTTGCGCGCCCAAAAAGATGCCCTGCGCCTTCCGCGAACGCGAAAACCACGCTATAGTCCGTGTTCATCGGCCATTCTGGGGATGCGGCGTAGAGTTCATCGCAGGCTCGCATCACCTCCATGTGCAGCAAAAAATGGGGAGGTTTAGTTTTGGAACAAACTATGAAGAGCGGATTTAATCGCAGGTCGTTTTTGAGAAATGCCGGTGTCGGCAGCAGCGTTCTGGCGCTGGGGCCCTTGGCGGCATCGCTCGCCACCAGCACCGCCGCCTCCGCCGCCGGTGCAGCCGACTTCGACACCATCGCCAATCGCGTTGGCCATGACAGTGTGAAGTGGGACGGCGCGATCCGCAACGAACATATCGACCACGTCGTGGCCGGCATGGGCATCGCGGACATGGACTACAAGGCCGCGCCCGCCATTACTGCGGCGCTGCGCAAGGCCGTCCAGTACGACAATTGGGGCTATATCGACATGGGCCAGCCCAGCCGCAAGGCCTGGCTCAAGAGCATCGTGGACTGGAATCACAAGCGTTATGGCATCACCGCCATGAACGAAGGCAATATGGGCATCACCACCGGTGTCCATGCCGGCATTCTGGCCACCATGCACGCCTACGCGCCCCCGGGCAGCAAGGTGCTGATGGCGACGCCGATCTATAACGGCTTCTACGGCGACATCCGCGCCACCAAGACGGTCGCGAATGAAAGCCTGATGAAGTTCGTGAACGGCCGCTGGGAAATCGACTGGAACGATTTCGAATCCAAGGCATCGATGCCCGACACCAAGATCTCGATCCTCTGCAATCCGCAGAACCCGGTGGGTCGCGCCTGGACCAAGGAAGAACTGACCCGCTATGGCGACATCTGCCTCAAGCACAATGTGCTGGTTCTGGCGGACGAAATCCATTGCGATTTCATCAGCAAGGGCCAGAAGTACATTCCCTTCGCGAGCCTGGACAATGCGGCCGTGGTCAAGAACTCCATCACCTACAAGTCCGTCAGCAAGTCCTTCTCGCTGGCCGGCATGAAGTGCGCATGGTTCTTCACCACCAACCCCGAAGTCTACAAGGCGACCGCCTTCAACAACCATGCCGACCTGAACACGCTCGGCATGTATGCGGCGGAAGCAGCCTATGCGGGCGGCGAAGGCTGGCTGAATGATTGCGTGGCCTATATCAGCGACAATCATCACTTCGCCAACGACTACATCAAGCAGAACATTCCGATGATCAAAGTCGGTCAGGCGCCGGAAGGCACCTACCTGCAATGGATCGACGTCACCGCCATCGCCGACAAGATCGGCGCCAAGAAGATGGCCGATGACGCCAACCAGCAGGCCAAGGAAGCTGCCGGCAAGATGGGCACCGACTATTCGGGCCGTGCGGAAATGACCGCTGTCCGCGTTCAGACCCCGGAAGACATGGTTCAGCATTGGATGGCGAAGAACGCCTTCGTCCAGCTCAATGCCGGCACATCCTACGGCCTGGGCGGCGCGAACCATATGCGCATGAACATCGCCACGTCGCGCAAGACCTTGAAAGCAGCCCTCGACAGCATGGCGGCCGCTACCAAGAAGATCTCTGCCTGACACTGAGCGGCTCGCAAGAGTTGCTTTGCAACAATACCAGCCGGCCCGGATCGAAGGATCCGGGCCGGTTCTTTTTTGGCGGGCGGCACGCGCCAGATCGGTTGCATCGCTTCCGCCTCTGCGAACAAGAGATTATGCTCCGCCCGACCCGAAATCTGGGCCGCGCACAACACATCAAGCGAGGGGACCTTAGGCATGAGAAAGATATTGGCCTGCGCCATTCTGATGGCCGGACTGGTAGGATTATCCGCGGGCGCGCTGGCGCAGGAATTGCCGATTCCCGGCGTGGACCCCGCGAAGGATCAACCAGGTGCGCATGAATATCCCGACCCTAACCTGACCTATAAGTTCGTGTTCGATCTGGCCGGCGGCCCCGACAGCCCGGACAAGGTCAATCCGGGCCTGCGCGGCGTGGCGGAGTTCATCAATACGCTGGCGAAATACAATGTGCCGGCCAGCCATCGTCAGCTCGTCGTGGTCTTCCACCAGAAAAGCACGCCGGCGATCCTGATGAGCGACGAATACAAGAAGCGCAACAATGGCGTGGACAATCCCAACATCGCGCTCATCCAGGCGATGAAGAAGGCCGGCGTGGATTTTCGGGTCTGCGGTCAGGCCGTGCTGGGCATGAAGATCGATCATAAGACCATTCTGCCGGAGGTTCAGGTCGATCTGTGGGCGGGCATGACCATCCCCAATATGATGATGCGGGGCTATCAGCGCCTGGGCGACTAAGACGCATTGATTGCAATGAAAGGGGCGCGCGGGCATCGGCTCGCGCGCCCTTTTTTCATGGCAAGAACGGGCCGCGTTAACCCGGCACGCAGCGATTTATGGTAAAATAAGAGCTTACCAGTTTCCGTGAACGCGACTGCGGGAGCGGGAAAGTCTATTTGCCAAAAAAAGCGACGGCAAAGCTGGAACCGGGACTTGCGCGCGCAGTTACCATTCAAATCCCCTGCTCGCTTAGCGAGCGCGCGAAAATGGGATGGCAGGCAATGGCCGGCAAGGTCAGCATGAAGCCAGTGGGCGAAGCAGAGCAGGATTTGGCGGCCTGGGCTGACGAATGGGTTGATCTAAATTGTCATTTGCCGCCCGGCGGCGATCATTCCTGGCGCGAACGGGAGGCGCAACGGCTCTTCGGTGACAATGCCGAAGAATCCATAGTCAACAACATAGAATATCCGCCGCCGGCCGAAGAGGTTGGTTCGACCACAACCGAAGCGGGTGCCCCCTATGAATCCGGCTTCAGGCGCCCCAGGACGGCGCGCAGCTTCATACTTCCCGTTTCGCTGGCCGCTTTGGCCATTATTGCCGGCAGCTTCTTCCTGTTGCCGGAATCTCTGCAATCCCACTTTGGGGAGACGCGCCAACCCCGCGTGCTATCCAACCCGCCCGTCCGCCTAATCAATGAGGCGACGGCAGAAGAGAAGGTGACGCCGAACCTTTTGCATAAAGGCAGTCTGGATGCGGGTAAGGCCGAGCATCCCAACCCGCCGCCTCCGCAACAGGTCAAGCAAGCCGTCGCGCCGGCGAAGGAGATGACGCCGCCGCTTCCCCGCCATCCCCTCATCGAAACACAGAACGCTAAGAGCCGCACGCCTGCAGCGCAGGTCGCAAAGGCACCGGGGGCAGCCCCAACCAAGCGGGCGGCGCGTTCTATGCCGCCGATCGGGGCGACCTATTTTGCGGGCCGCGCGCGGACCACAGCGGAAAAAAAGCAGGTCGCCACCACATTGCCTCCTATCGGGCAGGCGTATTTTGAGAGCCATTCCCCAGCTGCCGCCAATTGAATAACACCCTCCCTGCACCAGCGCTCGAAGGCTAAGGCGCATTCATCGCAAAGAGGAGCGCGTGAATACGGTTCGCGCTCTTTTTCAGGCCAAAGGCTTATGCTAGAGCAACCGGACTGGGCCAATGCCTAGTCGGTGTGAAGGCGCCAAAGTCGCGGGTGTAGTTCAATGGTAGAACGGCAGCTTCCCAAGCTGCATACGTGGGTTCGATTCCCATCACCCGCTCCAGATCCTTCCTTCATCCAGGTTGGGAGCGATTTTGCGCTTGGGTTCCGATTTGATTTCGGCGT
>CAYWWT010000134.1:0-7284 GCA_964461855.1 uncultured Rhizobium sp.
ACCACGTTTTCGAGCACGGTGCCGAAACGTTCGGTCGTGGCATAAATCTCGGGTTCGGATTCGCGGCTGAGGCGGATCACCTTGGCATAGCAGCCGCCTTCGAAATTGAAGACGCCATGCTCGCCCCAGCCATGCTCGTCATCGCCCACCAAGGTGCGGCTGGCATCGGCGGAGAGTGTGGTCTTGCCGGTGCCGGACAGGCCGAAAAAGATCGCAGCCTTGCCGTCCTGGCCGACATTGGCGGAACAATGCATCGGCATCACCCGCTTGGGCGGCAGGATATAGTTGAGAATGGTGAAGACCGATTTCTTCATCTCGCCGGCATAAGACGTGCCGCCGATCAGGATCATCTTTTTTGTAAAATTGACCGCGATCACGGTCGGGCTGGCCGTGCCGTGCCGCGCCGGATCGGCGCTGAAGCTGGGCAGATCGACGATGGTGAATTCCGGCGCGAAGTCTTTCAACTCATCGGCGGTGGGGCGGATCAGGAGCTGATGCACGAACAGCGAGTGCCAGGCATATTCCGTGACGATCCGGACCTTGATGCGATGGGTAAGATCGGCGCCGCCGAAGAGATCCTTGGCGAACAATTCCTTGCCCTCGGCGAAAGCCATCATGTCGGCATGCAAGGCATCGAACTGGGCGGGGCTCATCGCCTTGTTGTTGTCCCACCAGACTTTGGGTTCGCTGTCTTCGTCCTTGACGATGAATTTGTCGCCCGCCGAGCGTCCGGTGTGATGTCCCGTCAGGACGACCAGCGGTCCATCCTTGGCGACATGACCTTCGCCGCGGCGCACCGCTTCTTCGTAGAGCGCCGGAGCGGTCAGATTCCAATTTACGGTTTTGAGATTGCGGAAGCCGTGCGCTTCAAGGCCAAAGCCAGACATTCATCCTCGCTGAACAATCGCGGCGGGCGCCGGTATTCCGGCTGACCGCATTACCCCGCAGGAGAAAGCCTAATCGCCCTGACCCTCCGTCACAATGCAAACGATGCAGAAGCAGTTAAAAAACATTGGAAACAGCAGCTTATGGGCGGTTTCCCACACAGTCATCCGCCGTGAAAGGTGCGCCGCCCGTAAAGCATGGTCACGTTGATGCGCCGGTTTTCGTAACCGTCCTTGAAATCGATCCGGTCGGTCTCATGGAAAAGATCGGAATCGAAAATCACCGCCCGGTTGGCGCGATGGGGGATGACGATCGGTTTGGCGCCTTCGCGGGCCAGAAAGGCGCGCGCGCCCGCGACATCGGCATTGTAGCGGGGAAAATCCCAATCCTGCGGCGCCTTGACGTCCCACACCACCAGTCCGCCGCTTTGCGGATCGCGATTGGCATCATCCGGCGTGATCCAGAAATTCACATTCACGGCGGCCTGATCGGCATGCATGGGAATACCGGAAAGCCGGCTGTCATATTTGAAGCCCCACAGCAGGCCCAAACCATGCGCACCGATCACCGATGGAAAGACGTCGCGCAATTCGTCCGCGATCTGGGCCAGAAGCGGACAGGCAAAACCCTGCCCCGGCACGGCGCCGAGATAGCCTTTCTCATAAGACCGCCGCCAGATCGTCGAGCCCCGGCAGAATTGCCGCAAGCCTTCAAGTGCCGGCTCGGTCAGGAGGTTGTCGATCACCACGATCTGGGGATCGCTCTGCTGCCAGCGCCGCGCCACGTCATCGGCATTGGCGGGATTGACCGCCGGACCGTCGATCCGCGCGCCCGGTTCGATGCGAAAGGCCGGATCCGCAACGCCCTGTGCCGCCAGCCAGGCGCGTTGCTCTTCGTCGTGGCGCTGTTTGTGCGGCGGGTCATCGGCGTGCGAAACCGGCCTTTGCCCCCAATTCCGGTCGGCATGGTGGCGATAGACCCCTAACCCCTCGGGCACGCGGCGCGCTTCGCAGAGCACCGCGCCCTTGAGCAGCAACGCTTCGGAATCATCGGGGGCGATGACGAGCGCACGATCCAGCGCGTCCAGCGCATCGCCAAAGCGCTGGGTGACATGAAACATGCTGGCGCGCTTGTACCAGAGTGCGGCATCTTCCGGCGTCTCGCCCGCTGCTTCCGCGTTTTTCAGCAAGATCGCGCGCTGCTGCAGGATTTCCGGATTGCCCGGCAAAAACGTGAGCGCCATATCGAATGCCGCCAGTGCCTCTTCGGTGCGTTCCAGGCCCGCAAGTGCGCTGCCGCGCCCATGCCAGCCGCCGGCATGGTTCGGTGCGATCGCCAAGGTCTTGTCGAAACTTTCCAGCGCTTCACCGAAACGTCCCACCGATTGCAACGCGATGCCGCGATTCTGCCAGGCCGTGACGTCATCGGGCTTGAGCGCCACCGCGCGGTCATAACTGGCAAGAGCATCGGCGAGACGACCCAATGCCTGCAGGGCCGCGCCGCGATTGATCCACCCTTGAGCAAAATCGGGCGTCAGTGTCAGCAGGCGGTCGAAAGCATCCACCGCCTCCGCAAGCTTGCCCAATTCCAGAAGCAGAAGCGCGCGGTTGAAAAGCGCCCGGACGGCGTCAGGCTTTAGCGACAGCGCTTTGTCGAAAGAGGCCAGCGCATTCAGACGCCGGCCCATCGCCGCCAGCACCGCGCCCTTCAGCACCAGCGCATCGACCGCTTCGGCCTCGAGGCCCAAGGCGGCGTCCACGGCGACAAGCGCTTCCGGCAGACGCTGCTGCTGAAACAACAAGGTGGCCAGCCGATAGCGGACCGCGAAAATATCAGGCGTCTCAGCCAGAACCTGACGGTAGAGCCCGTCCGCTTCCGCCAAACGGCCTTCTTTATGGAGCGCGACCGCCCGGTCGAATACGGCTTGGATCGTCATGGCGCGAAACGCTAGCCCAGGCCGGGATAAAACAAAATCGCCCGCGCCGGGGCTGTTCCTGGGCGATCCCAGGCACTACATCAACATCATGGCCTTGAACGACGAAGAACTGGAACGTTATGCCCGCCATATCGTGCTCAGGCAGGTGGGCGGCACCGGCCAGGCCAAAATCCGCGCCGCGCGCGTCCTGATCGTGGGGGCCGGTGGGTTGGGCAGCCCGTGCGCGCTCTATCTCGCTGCGGCGGGTGTGGGGCATCTGGGACTGGTGGATGACGACGCGGTCAGCCTTTCCAACCTGCAACGCCAGATTCTTTTCGATACCGCCGATGTGGGAAAGCCCAAGGTCGACGCCGCCAAGGTGCATCTGGCGGCCCTCAATCCCGGAGTCTCGGTCACGATCCACCGCGTCCGTCTCACCGCCGCGAATGTGGCAGCGGTGATCGCCGATTACGACATTATCGCCGACGGGTCGGACAATTTCGAAACCCGCTTCCTGCTCAACGATGCCTGCTATGCCGCGCGCAAGATTCTGGTCTCGGCGGCGGTGACGGAGTTCGACGGCCAGCTCGCCACCTTCAAGGCCTGGGACAAGAGCGGCGCCTATCCCTGCTATCGCTGCCTGTTTCCTGCGCCACCGCCCATAGGCACGGTGCCGAGCTGCTCGGAGACCGGCGTGCTCGGCGCGGCAGCCGGCGTGATGGGCTCGCTGCAGGCGCTGGAAGTCTTGAAGGAAATCACTGGCACCGGCGACAGCCTGGCGGGTAAAATTTTGATTACCGACACGCTCTCGGCGCGCTTCCGTACCGTGTCACTCGCGCCCGATCCCGCCTGCCGGCTCTGCGGCGAGCATCGCGATATCGGAACGCTGTAAAGCTTAACCCGGTCTCAACGCACCCCTGCCAGATTTCGCGCATCAGGCGGCCCGCAAGAGGCGCTGCGGACCCCGGGGGAGCATGACGCGCCAAGTACATTTCGAAGTCTTTCGCCGGGCGGGTGCCCGTGGCGGCTGGACCCTGCACGAAGTGGTCGCGGAGCGCGAGCGCGCGCTCACCCTGGCGCAGGAGATGATGGCGTCGGAAAAAGCCACCGGCGTCAAAGTCGTCAAAGAAACCTATGATGACGATACCGGCGATTATCTGTCGCTGAAGATCTTCGAAGACGGCCACAACAAGATGAAGACGGCGCCAGCGCAGGAAGACGCGCCGCCATCGCTGCCATGCTTCAAGCCGGACGATCTTTATTCCTATCATGCACGCCAGACCATGATGCGGTTGCTTGGTGATTTTTTGGGCCGCAACAAGATCACCATCACCGAACTCATCCATCGCGCCGACATGCTGGACAAGTTGGAAGCGACGGGGACGCTTTATCAGCACGCGGTGCAGAAGATCGCCGTGGCGCAAGCGGCATCCGGCACGGTGCCGGTGCAGCAGATCGTCAAGACCTTGAACGAGCTGGTCGACCAGGCGACCCAGCGCGTCTATCGCGACCAGCGCAAAGGCCTGTTCCCCAATCCCCGCGCCGATCAGTTCGCGGAATTGGCGGCAAAGCTGGCGGGACAGGGTGACGCCGCCTATCGGTTCAATGGCGCGCTGGCACGCCATCTGAAAGATACCGATGGCTGGAACGAGAAGATTCTGGCGCTGCTGGAGATTCTGGCGCGCGCCCCGAAAGCCGGCGAGCCGCGCGTCATGGTCCTGTCCTCTATCGACGCGATCCTGTCCGAGGCGCTGAGTGCATCCACCGCCCTGCATGAATTGATCGGGCGGGCGGAGAATCTTGCCGAAGCGATGTCGCGGCTGGTGGAATTGTTCCTGGGCAAGGGCATGGCCGATGCGGATCACCGCGGCCTCGCGGCGCTGGCGGCACGTTTTGCCGCCGATGAACTGCCCGAGGCGCGCACCGCCATCGCCCGGCGCATCGTGGCGGAATTCAAGAGCGCCAAGCGGCTGCGCCCCGATTCCCTGGTGGAAGAGTTGACCGCGCTTCGCCGCCTCGCCAACCGCGTGGTCTATGGCGTGGGAAAATTCCTCAGCCATGAAGACCTGATCGCGGCCTTCACCTTGCGCTCCAAGCGCCTGGTGACGCAGGAGACTTTGAGCAGCCATCTGAGCGAATGCGCGCCGGACGAGAAGATCGAGCGGCTCCTCTTTGTCGAGGAAAATATCATCGGCATCGAGAACAAGCGCCAACTGGCCGGTTTCATCACGCCGGTGCTGAATTCCGCCGCCTTCGAGAATCTTTTCCAGAACCCGAAGGTCCCGGTGTTGCAGAGATTGCAGCGCCTGACGCGGTTGCAGGCGCGGGTGCGCCGGGCCAGCTTTGTCGATGTCCAGCAGCAGGAAATCGCCGACAGGATGGACCGGCTCGCTTGCGATGTGGCGGGGCGCGCAAAGCTGTTCGAAAATCTGCTGGCCAGAAACCAGAGCCCGGTCGAGAAATGTGCGACCCTTTTGAAGCTGACGATGGGCGGTTTCTTCACCGAGGGCGTGCTGGCGGGCAAGGCCCGCGATATGATCCTGTCCTGCCTGGCGACACCGGGCTTCCTGAGCGGCTATTTTGCCGGCAAGCCCGGTGCCGATAGCGAAGTGGCGATGGCGGGTTTGATAGAGGATCTGGGCAAAGCGGGCATCCCCGCAGAGGTTGGCCTCAAATCCGTCGCGGCATGAGCGCAGCCAGGAAAGTGTTCTTGCGGGTTTTCTGCCCGGCTGCGCGCAAGCAATCTAAAGAGTCAATTCCCAGGTCTGGCTCACCAGATCCTTGCCGAAATTGGGCTTCTTCTCTTCGTCGATCAGCGTGAAACCAGTTGCCTGATAGATGCGCCGCGCCGACACCAGCACATCGTTGGTCCACAGGCGCAAGGTCCGATAGCCCGCGCCGCGCGCGAAGGCGATGCAGGTATCGACCAGCATCCGGCCCAGTCCATGGCCCCGCGCGAAAGGCTCGACATGCAGCAAGCGAAGCCGCGCCACATCCGTGCTGTCACGCACCACGAAAACGGCACCCGCAGCCTCGCCATTCAATTCCGCGATCCAGCCCTGTTCGCCGGGTCCCGGCTGGAATTTGCTCAGGATACCCGCGATCAGGGTTTCATAAGAGGAATCCCAACCATATTCGCGCGCATAGAGGATGGCCTGGCGCTGGATCACCCAGCCCAGATCGCCGGCACGCGGGGGACGCAGGAGGATGGCGGGTGCGGCTGGTTTGTCCGGTGACAGCAACCGCTGCAGCGCCTGCATATGGCGCACAATGTCCCGCTGCGCATCGTCGCCATGGGCATCCAGCAGCGACAGGGTCGCGGTCTGCGCGCGCGTGTCCAGGGCGGCGAAAGCGGTGCGACCTTTTTCGGTCAGATGCAGCAATCGGGCGCGACCATCATCGGGCGCGGCGCGCTTGGCGACGAGGCCCTGGCGCTCGAACCCCGTCAGCATGCGGCTGAGATAGCCCTGGTCCAACCCGGTCGCCGCGCGCAACGCCGCCGCCGTCACGGGTTCGCTTTGCGCGATTTCATAAATCACCCGGCCCTGGGCCAGCGAGAAAGGTGTGTCCAGCAGGTCCTCCGCCAGCACACCGATCTGGCTGGTGTAGAAGCGGCTGAACCGGCGGATTTCCCGGGCTCGAAGATCGGCATCGGACATGCTTGTCATCGTCAAGCAGTTAGATGCCAAAGTCAACTATCTGGAATAGGGACTTTGGCTGCCTTCACGGTGTCGGCCAGGAGCATGAGCACGCCCAAGGTGATCGCCACGTCCGGAAAATTGAACACGAACAATGGCGCGGGACCCAGATGGAGAAAGAGATAGTCGAAGACCGCGCCATTCAGGCTGCGGTCGGCCAGGTTGCCCAGCGCGCCGCCCACCACCAGGCCATAGCCAGCGGCCTGGAACGTATTGGCGGACCGCCAGGCCAGCACGGCCACGAAAAGCACCACCGCCGCCAGGACCGCGATCAGGACATAGCGGCCCTGGTCGCCATCCTGCCAGAACAGGCTGAACGAGACGCCGCGATTCCAGGTCTGGATGAAATCGAGCAGGCCGGGGATCAGGATCAACGGTCCCTTCACCGACGCCAGGACATGCGCCAGCGCGAAATTGAGCAGCAGCGTGGCCACGGCAAGGCCGAACGCCAGGGCGCGATGTCCGCTCAATGGGCGGCATCCCAATTGTCGGCAGCCCGCGCATCCACCACCAGCGGCACCGAAATTTCCACGGCCGGAAGCGGCGCGCGCTCCATCACCGTCATCACCAGCTTGCGGGTGGTTTCGACTTCTTTTTCCGGCGCCTCGAAGATCAGTTCGTCATGCACCTGCAGCAGCATCTTGGCCGCGAGTTTCTTTTCCGCCAGGGCGCCCGGCAGCCGCACCATCGCACGGCGGATGATATCGGCGGCCGCGCCCTGGATCGGCGCATTGATGGCGGCGCGCTCCGCCCCGCCACGGAAGCCCGGAATCTTGGAGTTGATCT
>CAYWWT010000134.1:7294-7532 GCA_964461855.1 uncultured Rhizobium sp.
GAAGCCATGGGTTCGGGCGAACTGCTTGGTGTCTTCGATATAATCGCGGATGCCGGGAAAGCGCGCGAAATATTTCTTGATATAGTCGCTCGCCTCGCTCTGCGGAATGCCGAGCTGGTTGGCGAGCCCGAAACCGGAAATGCCATAGACGATGCCGAAATTGATCGCCTTGGCCCGGCGGCGCACTTCCGCCGGCATGCCCTTGACCGGCACGCCGAAAATCTCCGACGCCGTCATG
>CAYWWT010000135.1:0-7531 GCA_964461855.1 uncultured Rhizobium sp.
GACAGCCAGTGGAACACCCGCATGAAGGGAGCCGGGCCTTATGCGGAAATGATGCGGCGGCGGTTTCATCTGGCAGTGAAGAAACTGGGGCTCAATCAGGCGTCCCGGCCCATGACTATCAACAATTTCCGGCGCCCGCCCCGGATTGGCGACCAGCTATCGCTGCTCTAAACAGGGGGCATGCCCCATTACATCTACGAGTCGCGCCTGTTGAAGACGCTTGAGGGCCCCATCTGCGGCGTCGATGAAGCCGGCCGGGGACCTTTGGCGGGACCAGTGGTGGCGGCGGCCGTGATCCTGGATCGCAAGCGCATCCCAAAGGGGCTGAACGACTCCAAGCAATTGTCGGAGGAAGAGCGGGAAGAACTTTATCCCCGCATCCTGGAGATGGCGGTTGCGGTTGGCGTGGGCGAAGCCTCGGTCGGCGAAATCGACCTGATCAACATCCGCCAGGCCACGCATATGGCGATGGCACGCGCGGTGCGGGCGCTCTCGGTGGCGGCACAATTCGCGCTGGTGGATGGCAACGATCCTCCCGCCCTTCCCTGCCGCTGCGATACTTTGATCGGCGGTGATGGACGCTCGGTCTCGATCGCGGCGGCTTCGATTGTCGCCAAGGTGAGCCGCGATCGGATGATGAGGCTGCTGCATGACGACCATCCCGGCTACAATTGGCGCAGCAACAAAGGCTATGGCACGCCGGACCATTATGCCGGGCTGAAAGCTCATGGCGTCACCGTCCATCACCGGCGCAGCTTCGCGCCCATCCGCGATATTCTCACAGGGCACAACATCTTGTGTGGGGATGAATCCGGGGACTCAATTTATAACACTTTGATTCAACAAGACTCTTGACGCGCGAATCGCGCCGAATCAGTGTGAATCCCGCTGTTGATATCTCGGGCGGGGCATATGCTGAAATTGGATCAGGTCATCGAAGGCGATTGCGTGGCGCGCATGAATGCGCTGCCGGAGGGTTCGGTCGATCTGGTCTTTGCTGACCCGCCCTACAACATGCAGCTGCGCGGCGATCTGCACCGGCCGGACCAGTCCAAGGTCGATGCCGTGGACGATCACTGGGATCAGTTCGACAGCTTTGCCGAATATGACCGCTTCACCCATCAATGGCTGACCGCGGCCCGCCGGGTGCTGAAGGACACCGGCTCGATCTGGGTTATCGGTTCCTATCACAACATTTTCCGCGTCGGCGCGACCTTGCAGGATCTGGGCTTCTGGATTCTCAACGATGTGATCTGGCGCAAATCCAATCCCATGCCGAACTTCCGGGGCAAGCGCTTCACCAACGCGCATGAGACGCTGATCTGGGCCACCAAGAATCCGCGCCAGCAATACACATTCAATTATGAAGCGATGAAAGCGCTGAACGACGAACTTCAGATGCGATCCGACTGGACCTTGCCGATCTGCTCGGGCCATGAGCGCATCAAGGGCGCCGATGGCCAGAAAGCACATTCGACGCAGAAGCCGGAATCCCTCCTCCATCGCGTCGTGGTGGCATCGACCAAGCCGGGCGATGTGATCCTGGACCCCTTCTTCGGGTCGGGCACGACCGGCGCTGTCGCCAAGCGGCTGGGCCGTCATTTCATCGGCATCGAGCGCGAAAAAACCTATGCCGATGTCGCCCGCGCACGCATCGCCGAAGTGATCCCGGTCGGCAATGACGCGCTGGAAATCACCAAGTCGAAGCGCGCCGAGCCGCGCATTCCCTTCGGCTGGGTGGTCGAGCGCGGCTTGCTGCCGCCCGGAACCGTGCTTCACGGCATGCGCAAAAATCAGAAGGCGAAAGTCAGGGCCGACGGGACTTTGGTCTGCGCCGACGCCAGCGGTTCGATCCATCGCATGGGCGCGCATGTCCAGGGGCTCGATGCCTGCAATGGCTGGACTTTCTGGCAGTTCGAGACTCCGGCGGGCGCCTTGGCGCCGATCGATGTGCTGCGTCAGCGTTTGCGCGCGGAACTGGTCTGAGCGGCGAATAGCGGCCCGCTTTGATCAAGCCCATGCTCGACGATCTTGCGCATCACCGTGGGCAAGGCCACTTCGCCTAGTTTTTCGGCTGCAATCCACTGGCCATCGCTTTTGGGCCGCCGGGAAACCGGAGCGAAATAGACTTCCACCTCCAGCTCGAAATGGGTGAAGCCGTGGCGCACCAGCCCGGTGCGTTTTTTCCAGTCCGCAACAAAGGGCGCCTGTGCCTGTGCCATCGCTTTTGACGGAAAATCCTCCGTCCAAGCGCCCTGCGGCGGCTCCAGCATGGAGGCGAGCAAGCCCTTGTCCTTGCGCTTGACCAGAAGCACCGCACCGCTCCTGTCCTGTGCCACGAAAGCGGCGCCGCGCTTCAGCGGACGGGCGATTTTGGGCGCCTTCACCGGCAAATTTTCTTGAATGCCCCTGCGCCGCGCCAAGCATTCCTCCGTCCACGGACAATTTGGGCAAGCCGGGCGCTTGGGCGTGCAGATGGCGGAGCCGAGATCCATCAAGGCTTGGGCAAAATCCCCTGCCCGCGTCGGCACCAGCGCCATGCCATGGGCATGCAATTCGACTTTGGCCTTGGGCATCGGCGTTGCGACGGCATAGAGCCGCGCGATCACCCGTTCGGCATTGGCATCCATCGCGGCCTGGCGTTCGTCATAGGCGATGGCGGCGATCGCGCCTGCTGTATAAGCACCCACACCCGGCAAGGTCCGCAGACTTTCGGCGGTCAGCGGAAATCTGCCCCTCATTTCGCCCGCCACGATCTTGGCGGCGGCATGAAGATTTCGCGCGCGGGCGTAATAACCGAGCCCCGCCCAGGCCGCGAGAACATCGTCTTCCTTGGCCGATGCCAGAGCCGCCACAGTCGGCCAGCGCTCCAGGAACTTGCGGTAATAGGCGCCCACCGCCTGGACGGTCGTCTGCTGCAGCATGATCTCGGACAGCCAGACATGGTAAGGATTGGCGCGCCTGCCTTTCGCCGCACGCCAAGGCAACACCCGGCGATGGATGTCGTACCAGGCGAGCAATTTCGCGGCGAGGTCCGGGCCGGGCTTTTTCAAAGGCGACGTGCGAGGCATAATCCGACCATGGCCCGAACGCCGCCTCCGAAACAATCAGACAAGACGAGCGATGCCGCGCCGACCCGGCGTGGGCGGGCGAGCATGGTCGGGTCCGATGTTCGGCTCGCAGGGGGGGCGGCATTCGCCCGTGCCGGTTTTACCGATCCCACCCTGGTGTTGCGCTGGGCCGAGATCGCCGGCCCCGAAATCGCCCGTATCGCACGGCCCTTGAAGTTCACCGAAAGTGCCTCGGGCGGGGTTCTCACCCTTCTCGCGGAACCGGCCGCGGCTTTGTTCCTGGGTCATGACGCCCGTACCTTGTGCGCGCGAATAAACGGTTATCTGGGCCGGGACGCCGTCGCCCGGATCAAATTCGTGCAAGGTGCACTCACCGCGCCCAAACCGGCGCCCCGCCCAATCGCGCCCAGGGCCGCCGCGGCCCCAAACGATCCTGTGCATAACTATAGCGGGCCCGAAGCGCTGAAAAACGCGCTACAAAGCCTGGCCCGCTGGCGCCGGCCGGCTCAGGAACGTTGAGCAAACGCCCCGGCTCTGCCAAAAAGGTTCCAGGCCCCAGGAGAATCACCCTTGTCCCGCAAAGCCGTTATTGCAATCGCCCTGGTCGTCGTTCTGGCGGCCTTTGGAATTGGCTATTACATGCTGGGAAGCCAGGGGGCTTCTGCGGGCGGCGGCGATGCCGCGGGCCCGGGCTTTACCCTGGTTGCGACCGACCGGACCATGGGCAATCCCAAGGCGCCGCTCACTGTGATCGAGTATGGCGCCCCCACCTGCAATATCTGCGCGTATTTCGCGGCCAACGAGTTCCCGCAGCTGAAGCGCGACTATATTGATACCGGCAAGATTTTCTTCGTCTTCCGCACCTTTCCGCTCCGTCCCATGGACGGCGATGTCGAGAAAATGGCGCGCTGTTTGCCTGAGGATAAGTACTTCGACTTCATTGACCATCTGTGGCGGAATCAACCCAAATGGGATGCTGCTGAGTATCCCGGCATTACGGATGCGCATGGGGAGATGATCAAGCAGGCCCGGGTTTTCGGCATGACCGCCGAGCAGGCGGAACAATGTATCGCCAACAAAGCGGAGGATGAACGCATCAACAAGGTTTCTGCGGAAGCCGAGCAGAGATACCACCTCACCGGCACGCCCACCTTCATTGTCGATGGTGTGCCGCAATCCTCGGGCGCAGTGCCCTATGAACAACTGGCGAAGATCATCGACGCCGCGCTTGCCAAGAAAAAATGATTGGCGGCCGGCGCATCTCAACAAGGCGTAAGGCGGCGCGTTTTTCTTGAAGTTTACCCGGCTCAGACTTTCCGGTTTCAAATCCTTCGTCGAACCGACGGAGCTTCACATCGAGTCCGGCCTTACCGCCGTGATCGGACCCAATGGCTGCGGCAAGTCCAACTTGTTCGACGCCATGCGTTGGGTGATGGGCGAAACACGCCCCTCCTCCATCCGCGGCTCCGAGATGGACGATGTGATCTTCTCCGGCTCCGCCGGGCGGCCTGCGCGCAATGTCGCCGAAGTCACGCTGTTCGTCGACAATGCCGACCACAAAGCCGGTGGGCCCTATGCCGGCTTTGACACGATCGAAGTGTCGCGCCGCATCGAGCGCGAGGCGGGCAGCGTCTACCGCATCAATGGCCGCGATGTGCGCCAGCGCGATGTGCAGATATTCTTCGCCGATGCGTCTTCAGGCGCGGGTTCGACCGCCTTTGTCCGCCAGGGCCAGATCGGCCTTCTTATCAGCCAAAAGCCTTTGGCGCGCCGCGCCATCCTGGAAGAAGCTGCCGGCATCGGCGGCCTGCATCAGCGCCGGCATGAAGCCGAACTGCGCCTCAAGGCTGCGGAGACCAATCTTTCAAGGCTGGAAGACGTCATTCGCGAAGTC
This sequence comes from uncultured Rhizobium sp., assembly GCA_964461855.1. Lineage (GTDB taxonomy): Bacteria > Pseudomonadota > Alphaproteobacteria > Micropepsales > Micropepsaceae > Rhizomicrobium. The sequence goes on from CAYWWT010000135.1 coordinate 4,966, forward strand.
GAAGGCCAGCTTGCCAGCCTGAAGCGCCAGGCGCGTCAGGCCTCCCGCTACCGCAACCTCTCCGGCCATATCCGCAAGGCCGAGGCCCTGGCGCATTTCCTGCGCTGGGCGCAGGCCTCGGCCCGCGCCACGCAGGCGGCGGAAGACCTCGCCCAGGCGGCTGCGATTGTCGGCACCGCAACCGAGGCCGCTGCCAAGGCCTCCACCGAACAGAGCAATGTGGCCGCCGAATTGCCGCCCCTGCGCCAGGACGAAGCGGAAAAGTCCGCGGCGCATCACCGCCTGATCGTCGCGCGCGAACAACTCGACGCGGAAGAAACACGCGCGCGGGAAGCGGCGCAACGCTTGCGCCAATTGCTCGCTCAAGGCGAAGCCGATATCGGGCGCGAGAAGGAACTCGACCGGGACGCGGCCACCGCGCTTCAAGCGCTCGGCGAAGAGCGCGAGGGATTGGAGCAAGCCAATGCCAATGCCGCAACCGATATCGCCGCGGCGGCCGAGCAGTCGGCTCTCCTGCAGGAAAAGCTGAGCGAAGCCGAACGGCTCCTGGAAAAGCTTACCTCCGAATATTCCGACTGGAACGCCAACAAGGCCAGCCAGACACGCAGCCGCGATCTGGCCGCCGGCCTGGCGGAAACCAGTTCAACCCAATTGCAGGATGCGCGCGCGCGCCTGGATCGCGCGTTGGAAAGCGCCCATGCGGCGCCCGACGTCGCGGCCGCAGACCGCCAGACTGAATTGGCGCGCTCCGCCTCCGAAACGGCGCGCGAGGAAGCGACCAAGGCCCGCGCGCTTCGGGTGGACGCCGAAGCCGCCGAAGCCGCGGCGCGCGAGCCGCTGGAAGTCGCGGAACGCGAAGTCAATCGCCTCTCCGCCGAAGTGAAGGCGTTGAGTGATCTTCTGCATCCCGAAGGCGAAGGCTTGTTCCCGCCGCTGGTGGACGCTGTGACGGTGCAGCCCGGTTATGAAGCCGCGCTGGCCGCCGCCCTGGGCGACGATCTGCAGGCGCCGCTGGATGAAACCAGTCCGCATCATTGGCGTGATCTTGGTCTGCTGGAAGAAATTCACGCGCTGCCGGAAGGCTCGCGCCCTCTGACGGAATTCGTGCGCGCGCCGGCTGCGCTTTCCCGCCGTCTGTCGATGACGGGCCTGGTGTTTCCCGATCAAGGCGCGGCTTTGCAGAAGGATCTGCGGCCCGGACAAAGCCTGGTGACGGCGCGGGGCGATCTTTGGCGCTGGGATGGTTATGCCGCCTCGGCCGATGCGCCCTCGCCGGCCGCGCTCAGGCTGTCGCAGCGCAATCGTCTCACCGACCTGGAACAGGAAACAGCACAGGCCAAGGACGTCCGCGCTGGTCTTTCCCAGATATGGTCCGCGGCCAAGGAAGCGGCAGTCGCTGCCCGTGATGCGGCACGCTTGTCGGATGAAGCCGAGCGCGGCACCGAAAAGGCGCTCATCGCCGCCCAGGACGAAGCCACCCGCGCTGCCCGCGCCGCTGCCGAACGGGCCAGCGCGCTGGCCAATCTGGAAGCGGAAATCCGCCGGCTGGAGCAATCCGTCGAAGCGGCCGAGGAAGCACGCAATACCGCGCATATGGCGCTGGAAGAATTGGGCGACGGTGTTGCGCTCGGTCAGGGCGTCGCTGACGCTCGCTCCTCCGCAGCCGACGCGCGTTCCGCCAGCGGTGAAGCACGGGCTGCTTTGGACAGCCTGAAGCGCGAAGGCGAAAGCCGCCGGCAGCGCCTGCTCGCCATCGCGGATGATGCAGCGCGCTGGGATGCGCGCCGGATCGCCGCCGCCAGCCAGATCACCGAACTCAGCCGCCGGCATGAAGAATTGACCGTCGAACTGGCGGCCGCCGAACGCGTGCCGGAAGAAATGGCCGGCCGGCGCAACGCCCTGCTCGACGCGATTTCGAGCGCCGATGCCGCACGTCTGGAAGCCTCGGACGCGCGCGTCAAAGCCGAAGCCGTGCTTGCCGAAGCCGACCGCCAGGCCAAGGCGGCGGATAGCGCGCTTTCGTCCGCGCGCGAGGAACGTGCCCGGGCGCAGGCGATGTCGGAAAGCGCCGCGACCCGGATCGAGGAATTGCGCACCCGTATCCGTGATGAGCTGGAATGCGCGCCGGAAGAATTGTCGGAGCGCGCCGAAATCCAGGACGGCGAAGAATTGCCGCCGCTGGAATTGGCGGAAAAGAAAGTCGAAAAGCTCAAGCACGAGCGCGAACAGCTGGGCGGCGTCAATCTGCGCGCCGAAGAAGAAGCCAACGAACAGGAAGCGCGTATGGCCACGCTTGTCGCCGATCGCGACGATCTCAGCGGCGCCATCGACCGTCTGCGCAAGGGTATTCAGAGCCTGAACAAGGAAGGTCGCGAGCGCCTTCTGGAATCCTTCGAGAAAGTGAACACGAATTTCCAGGAGCTGTTCACCAAACTGTTCGAAGGCGGCGAAGCCAAGCTCACCTTCACCGAGTCCGAAGATCCCCTGGAGGCAGGCCTGGAAATCTTCGCCCGCCCGCCCGGCAAGCGGTTGCAGTCGCTGGCTCTGCTCTCGGGCGGTGAACAGG
>CAYWWT010000136.1:0-7412 GCA_964461855.1 uncultured Rhizobium sp.
GAAGCCGAATTCGTTGTTGGTGCCGTAGGTGACGTCAGACGCGTAGGCGTCGCGCCGTTCTTCGTCATTGAGGCCGTGCACGATGCAGCCCGTGGTGAGGCCCAGGAAGCGATAGACCTGACCCATCCAGCCGCTGTCGCGCTTGGCGAGATAATCATTGACCGTCACGACATGGACGCCGTCGCCGGCAAGCGCATTGAGATAGGTGGGAAGGGTGGCGACCAGCGTCTTGCCTTCGCCGGTCCGCATTTCCGAAATATGACCCTGATGCAGCACCATGCCGCCCACAAGCTGGACGTCGAAATGCCGTTGTCCGAGCGTGCGTTTGGCAGCCTCGCGGACCACGGCGAAGGCTTCCGGCAACAGGTCGTCCAGGGTTTCGCCGGCGGCCAGTCTTTCGCGGAAGGCCGGGGTCATGGCCCGGAGTTCGTCGTCGCTCATCGCCTGGAAGCGAGGCTCCAGGGCGTTGATCTGAGCGACGGTGGCCCATAAGGGCTTGATCTTGCGTTCGTTGGCGGAGCCAAAGAACTGTTTGGCGAGCGCGCTGATGCCCAGCATGAATTCCTCTGTCGGGCCGGCTTGAAGGGCGTAAGCGCCATTTCTGCGAATAGTGGCCGCGCGGGAGACATAAGAACGGGCTATCCCATTGTCAAATTTGGCGTAAGGCCAAATCGGGTCTTGTCAAACCGGGCGATTTCCACACTATCCCCCGCCTGCGGCCGTTAATGGCCATTTCTGGGGGATCGGCATGGCCAAGGGGAAGAAGGCGCCGGCGAAAGCCGCCAAGCCGCAGCCCAAGAAAATTTCACCTCTGGCCCCCAAAAGTTTCCCCCATTTGCCGCCCCTGGCGGGGGTACGGCTGGCGACGGGCGAGGCGGGAATCAAATATCGCGACCGGACGGATGTTCTCCTGGCGATTCTGGCGCCGGGGACCGAAGTGGCTGGTGTTTTTACCCGATCCAAGACCGCCTCGGCGCCGGTGGATTGGTGCCGGGCGCAAGCGAAACGGGGGCAGGCGCGCGCCCTGGTGGTGAACAGCGGGAACGCCAATGCCTTCACGGGGCAGGCCGGGATGGCGGGCGCCCGTGCGGTCGCGGAGGCGGCAAGCGCCGTGATCGGCTGCAAGACGTCCGATGTTTTCCTGGCTTCCACCGGCGTGATCGGCGAACCGCTGCCGGCCGAAAAGATTACAAAAATTTTGGGCCGGGTCGCGGAAGATGCTTCGGCGTCCGGTTGGCGCGCCGCCGCCGAAGCGATCATGACCACCGACACCTATCCCAAGCTCGCCACGGCCACGGCCAATATCGATGGGGTAAAAGTAACCCTTAACGGCATCGCCAAGGGGTCGGGCATGATCGCGCCCGACATGGCGACCATGCTGGCCTTTGTTTTCACCGATGCCGCCTTGCCCGCTGCCGTGCTGCAGGAGTGCCTCGCCGCCGGCACAGGACCTTCATTCAATTCCATCACGGTGGATTCGGATACCTCCACCAGCGACACGCTGCTTCTCTTTGCGACCGGCAAAGGCGCCAAACACGGCGCGGTGACGAAAGCCACCGACAAGCGGCTTACCGGATTTCGCAAGAGCCTCGATGCATTGCTTCTGGATTTGGCGCTGGCGGTGGTCAAGGACGGCGAAGGGGCCGAGAAACTGATCCGCATCGATGTCGCGGGCGCGGAAAGCAACGAAGCGGCGCGGCGGGTGGCGTTGGCAATTGCCAATTCGCCCTTGGTCAAGACCGCCATCGCCGGCAACGATGCCAACTGGGGCCGGATCGTCATGGCGGTCGGCAAGTCGGGCGAAGCCGCCGACCGGGACCGGCTCGCGATTTCGTTCGGCGGCCATATTGTCGCCGAGAAAGGCGCGCGGGCTGCGAAATATGACGAGAAGGCCGCGACCAAAGCTGTCTCGGGGCGAGAGGTGCAAGTCGCGGTCGATCTTGGTCTCGGCAAAGGTGTGGCGCGCGTTTGGACTTGCGACCTGACGCACGGCTATATCGATATTAATGGTTCTTATCGGAGCTGACGCTCGGGAAAACCATTCCCGCCTGCTATAAGCGCGCCATGGGCGAATCGAATCCCGTGTTGACGCGCCGCGCCATGCTGAGTGCTTCTGCGTTGCTGCTGTCCACGCCGCTTCATGCGGCGGATGGGGGGTATGACGCGCCGGGCCGCCGCCTTGCGGAGATGGAAAAGCGATTGGGCCTGCGCATCGGCATCGCGGCGCTGGATACCGGCAGCGGCAATTCGATTTTCTATCGCGAAAGCGAGCGCTTCCTGATGTGCAGCACCTTCAAGGTGATGCTGGTGGCGGCCGTTCTCACGCGCGTGGATGCCGGCAAGGAGCACTTCGACCGTATCGTGCGCTATCAAAAAAGCGATGTTCTGGAATACGCGCCCGAGACCAGCAAGAATGTAATGCATGGCATGAGCATCGGCGCATTATGCGCCGCGGCGGTCACTGTGAGCGACAACACGGCCGCCAATCTTCTTTTCACGGCCATCGGCGGTCCTGCGAAGCTGACGGACTTCGCCCGCGACCTGGGCGACAGCCGCACGCGCTTCGACCGGATCGAAGGCGCGCTCAATGTTCCTGATGGCGAACGCGACACCACCGTCCCGTCCGCGATGCTGGCCAATCTGCGAGACATCCTCCTGGGCGAGACGCTCTCTGCTGCCTCGCGCAAGCTGCTCACCGATTGGATGATTGCGTCCACCACCGGCTTGGCCCGCCTGCGGGCCGGGCTTCCGCCAGGCTGGAAGGCGGGCGACAAAACGGGCTCTGGTGCGGCGGGCGCGCTCAATGATGTCGCCATCCTGTGGCCGCCCGCGGGCCGCGCGCCGGTCCTGGTTTGCGCCTATACCGACGGCAACAAAACCGGCGACGCCGCGCAGGACCATGCGCTCGCAGAGATCGGCAGTATCGTGAGCGCGCGTTTCGCCTAGAGCGCGATCCGGAAAAGTGGAGGCCGGTTTTCCGTAAGATCGCGCGACAATTAGACCAGCGTGGCGTCGAGTGTGATCTCGGCCTTGAGCAATTTGGAAACCGGGCAGCCGGCTTTTGCTTTTCCGGCAAGCTCCTCGAATTTGGCTTTGTCGCAGCCGGGGATTTTGGCCTTCAACGTCAGATGCACTTTTGTGATGGCAAAACCGTCCGCCAGCTTTTCCAGCGTCACGTCCGCTTGGGTATTCATCTCATCGGCGGTCAGGCCCGCTTCGCCCAGGATCAGGGACAGGGCCATGGTAAAGCAGCCGGCATGGGCCGCGCCGATCAATTCTTCCGGGTTGGTGCCGGGCTTGCCCTCGAAGCGGCTGGCAAAGCCGTACGGATAGGCGTTCAACGCGCCGCTTTTGGTGGAGATCGCCCCCTTGCCGTCCTTGAGGCCGCCATGCCAGACCGCCGTACCAAATGTTGTCATGTCTATCTCCTTGTTCGCGAGAGAGAGCCTACAGCCCGCGCCTCCATTGAAGCCATTTTTAACGAAGGTTTACCATGTCGTTTAAGGGCACCTTAGCTGGAAATTCCCGATCATGACCGCTGGCGGGGCCAAATCCATCATCTTGGTGGTGGCGGTTGCGCTGGTCGATCCGGACGGGCGCGTGCTGATTGCGCAGCGTCCGCCGGGAAAGGCGATGGCGGGGTTATGGGAATTTCCGGGCGGGAAACTGGAAGACGGCGAGACGCCGGAAGGCGCGCTGATCCGCGAGTTGAACGAGGAACTGGGCATTTCCGTAAAGGAGCCGTGCCTGGCGCCGTTCACCTTCGCGTCCCATTCCTATTCCGATTTCCAGCTTCTGATGCCGCTCTATGTCTGCCGCCGCTGGGAGGGAACGCCATCCCCGCGCGAACATCAGGCCCTCAAATGGATCCGGCCCCGCGATCTGATCGCCGATCCAGCCGCCTATCCAATGCCCGCCGCCGATTTGCCGCTGCTTCCGATGCTACGCGATCTCTTGTGAAGGCGTTCGCTGTTTCGCCAAGCGGCGCCACCGCGATCGAGTACGCCCTGATCGCTGGACTCGTGTCGATCGTGATTGTGACGGCCGTGACGCTGCTGGGTTCGGACGTGAAAGGGCTATTCCAGCGTCTCGTCGACAAGATGTGACCTAGAGCTTGCGTTCGATTGTGCCGAGCGCATCGCTGAGCCGATGTTTGGCGCTGCCGGGCTGCAAAGGCTTTTGCTGACTGTCATGCGGCGCCCATCCGGTGAGATAAAGCGTTTCGAAGGTGGCCGGGAGCTTTCCCTCTTCGCCATGCCGGCTGGAATAATGCGAGACTAGGGCCGCCAGGGTCCGTTTTCCGAGAAAGTTATTCCGCCGCGCTGCCAGGGCATTGCTTTGACCGTGCACTCTCAGGTCATGGATCAGTGAAGGCAGGCTGGAATAGCGCACACGCAGGCGTTCGACGTCGGCGACGGGCAGGGCGAAGCCCGCGCGCTGCAAAAGCCCGCCCAGGTCGCGCACATCGGCAAGGGGCGATACGCGAGGACTGATGCCGCCCGCGATCTCGCTTTCCGCGAAGGCGAAGCTTTCCCGCAATTCGCGCAAGGTTGCGCCCCCGAACAGGGTCGCCAGAAACAGGCCGTCAGGCCTGAGGGCGCGGCGGATTTGAACCAGTGCCCCCGTCAGGTCATTGATTGCCTGCAGGGAATAAAGGCTGATCGCAAGATCAAAACTGCCGCCGCCGGTGTTCAGCGTCTCGCTCTCGTCGAAATCCGCCAAATGCCATTGTGCCGCAAAAGACATGAGGGCGGAGGGTAGCCTGTCTCCGATCCAGAGCCCCCGTTCGAACCCCCGGGTTACCGCCGCCAGCCGGTCGCCAAGCCCTTCCAGCGCGGCCTGGTCGAGAAACCGGTCGCCATCCAGGCGGGCAGCGCGCGAGCGGGCAGCACGCGCGGCACGAAAATCGAAAAGCACAGGGCGGGTCATCGCGCTACAATAGAGAAGATGACGGGACTTTGGAAAAGCCGGCTGGTGGATATTCTTTTTCCGCCGCTCTGCATGTCTTGCCGCGAGCCGCTCGGCGCAGGCCAGGGCTTCTGCCCGGCATGCTGGAGCCGCATCGCGTTTCTGGACGGACCGATGTGCGGATGTTGCGGCGTGCCGTTCGATGTCGACCCGGGGGAGGACATGCGTTGCGCTGCCTGTCTGGCCACTCCGCCGGCTTACGACCGCGCCCGCGCGATTTTCGCATATGACGAACATAGTCGCGCGCCCATTCTGGCCTTGAAGCACGCCGACCGGCTGGAACTGGCGCCGGGATTTGCGCTCTGGCTGGAACGCGCGGGGCGGCCTCTCCTGACGGCAACCGATCTGATTGTTCCGGTCCCTCTGCACCCGCTGAAGCTCTGGCAGCGGCGCTACAACCAGGCGGCGGAACTGGCGCGGCTGCTGGCGCGGCGTGCGGCCAAGCCAGTGGCAGCCACAATTTTGGAGCGGAGCCGTTCGACCAAAAGCCAAGGTGAAATGGTCTCGGCCGCAGGACGGCGGCGCAATGTGCAGGGCGCTTTCCGGGTTCGGGAACCTCGGCAGGTGGCGGGACAACGGATTCTTCTGATCGACGACGTGCTCACCACCGGCGCCACCGTGGATGCCTGCGCCCGGACCTTAAAACGGGCCGGTGCCGCAGGTGTGGAAATTCTGGCTTTGGCGCGCGTTGTGAAGGGCTCGGAAGCGCCTATATAGGTTGGTATGATGCCACGCGGAATCACACCGCGATTGCCGGTGAATATTTTGGAAAGGGCTGGGTTTTAGCCTTGCCGATGCCATGAAGTCCGTCACCATTTATACCACCCCGATATGTCCCTATTGCGTCCGCGCCAAATCGCTGTTGGGCCGCAAGGGTGTCGCCTATGATGAGGTCGACGTCATGATGGACGCCAAGGCACGCGAAGAGATGCTGGCCAAGTCGCATGGCGCCCGCACCGTTCCCCAGATATTCGTCGGCGACACCCATGTCGGCGGCTGCGACGAGCTTTATGCGCTCGAGCGGGACGGCAAGCTCGATCCGCTTCTGGCCTGATCTGGACATTCGCGCGGGGCGCCCCGACAATGGCGTCGGGAGAACCGCCATGAACAAAATCGCGCTTGCTGCTGTGACGTTCTTGATCGCCGGACCTGCTTTTGCGCAGACCATCCTGCCGTCGCCGAGCGCGGAGGAAGGCCGCGCGCCACGCCCCCCGCGCGCGCAGGGAATTTCCACCGCGCTTGCGGTCGAGGCAGCGCAGACTGCGGTTGCAAGCTGCGCTGCCCAGGGGTTGAAGACCTCCGCGCTGGTGGTGGATTCTGCCGGTACGCCCATCGCGATGATTTCCGGTGACGGTGCGGCGGCGATCACCCAGCGCATTGCGTCGGGAAAAGCGACGACTGCGCTTAAGATGAAAATGACCAGCGGCGAGGCGGGCGAGCGCGCCAAAACCGATCCCGCTTTCATGGCGCAGTTGATGGCCGACCCGGCCATGGGCACGCCGCGCCAAGGTGGCGTTCCGCTGACCATTGGAAACGACGTCGTCGGCGCTATCGCCGTATCGGGCGCGCCCTCGGGCGCACAGGACGAGCCTTGCGCCCGCGCGGGCATCGCCAAGATCCAGGGCCGCATGCAGTGAGCAAGTTCCGCGCCGCCTGCGTTCAACTTCGTTCCGGTGACGATGTCGCGGAGAATCTCCGCGATGCCGCGCATTGGATCCGTGCTGCCGCCAAGGATGGCGCGCAGTTCGTCGCCACACCGGAGAACACCACGCTGATGGCGCCGGATGGCGGCGCCAAGCTTGCTCACAGCTATGACGAGGCGCGTGATCCCGCGCTGCCGGTTTTCGGCGAACTGGCGAAGGAATTGGGCATCTGGCTTTTGATCGGATCCCTGGCGATCAAGGTGAGTGACACCAAGACCGCCAATCGTTCCTTCCTGTTTTCACCGGACGGCAAAGTCGCCGTGCGCTACAGCAAGATTCATCTCTTCGACGTGAATCTGCCGTCCGGCGAGCAGTACCGCGAGTCCAATACCGTGGCCGGCGGCGACGAAGCGCAGGTGGCGGACACGCCCTGGGGTCGGATCGGCCTTTCCATATGTTACGATATCCGCTTTCCGCAGCTTTACCGGCAGATGGCAAAGAAGGGCGCGTTCGCTTTCACGGCGCCGTCAGCCTTTACCGAAACAACCGGCAAGGCGCATTGGCATGTGCTGCTGCGCGCGCGTGCCATCGAGAATGGTGCGTTCATGATCGCGCCCGCGCAGGGCGGCCTGCACGCCAACGGACGGCGCACTTATGGGCACAGCCTGATCGTGAGCCCCTGGGGCGAGATACTTGCCGAAGGCGGAACCGAGCCGGGAATTTTCGCCGCCGAAATCGATCCCCGTTTGTCGGAAGACGCGCGCGAAAAAGTTCCGAGTCTGGAGCATGACAGGTCCTTCA
>CAYWWT010000137.1:0-6013 GCA_964461855.1 uncultured Rhizobium sp.
GTGCCGCGAACCGCCGGCCGCATATTTGGCTTCATAGTCGTAGAATTCCAGATCGGTAACGATCTCCGTCACGCACAGCGCACGGTCGCCCATCACCGAGACGGTGAGTTCGCGGCCCGGCACGAATTCCTCCACCATCATCTCGTTGGAGAGGTTCCATTGATCGCTGCCCAGCGCAGCGGGCGGACGATTGTCGCCGGGACGGATGATGAAAACCCCGACGCTGGAGCCTTCGTTCACCGGCTTGACGACATAGGGCGGCTCCATCAGATGCCGCTCCGCAACCTGGCGGCGGTCGGCGACGATGGATTTCACCACCGGCAAACCCGCCGCGCGGTAGACGTCCTTGGTACGCTCCTTGTGCATGGCGAGCGCGGACGACAGCACCCCGGAATGGGTGTAAGGCAAGCGCATCAATTCCAAGAGCCCCTGCACCGTGCCGTCCTCGCCGAATCGTCCGTGCAGGGCATTAAATACAGCGTCAGGCTTCGCCAGATATAGTTGGTCGCCGGGATTATCGCCCGGATCGATGCTCACCGGCTCGAAACCTTCCTCGGCCAGCGCCTTCATGATGCCGCGTCCGGAAGACAAGCTGACCTCGCGCTCGGCAGAGCGTCCACCCATCAGGACCGCAATGCGCCTAAAGCCGCTCATGACAGGGCTTCCACCGGCAGACCGACACGCTTGATTTCCCATTCCAGCGAGACACCCTGGCTGCTCCGCACCCGGCGGCGGACTTCTTCGCCCAAGGCCTCGATATCGGCAGCACTGGCCTCGCCCGTATTGATGAGGAAATTGCAGTGTTTTTCGCTCACCTGGGCCGCGCCCACCATTAACCCCCGGCATCCGGCGCGATCGATCAGCTCCCAGGCCTTGGCACCTTGCGGATTCTTGAAGGTGGAACCGCCGGTCTTGGCGCGGATCGGCTGGGCCGCTTCGCGGCTGGCGGCCAATTCTTCCATCCGCGCCTTGATCGCTTCGGGCTTGTCGGGCGTGCCTTCGAATACGGCCTCGATGAAAATGAGATCCTCCGGCGCCTCGGAATGGCGATAGGAGAAGTCCATATCGGCCCGCGTCAGGATGATCTTGTTCCCCTCATTGTCGAGCGCGGTGGCTTCCACGAAAATATCGGCGATCTCCCGGCCATAACAGCCCGCATTCATCCTGAGTGCGCCGCCGATCGTTCCCGGGACGCCGCGCAGGAATTCGAACCCCGCGATCCCGGCATCGGCGGCGACACGCGCGACATGCGCATCCAATGCGGCCGCTCCGGCGCGCACACGCATACCGTTCGCTTCGATCTTGCCGAAGCTGGCGGGAAGCCGGATCACGGTTCCGGGAACACCGCCATCCCGTACCAGCAGGTTTGAACCCACGCCAATGACCGTGACGGGAATATCGCAGGAGCGCGCCGCCAGAAACATCGCCAGGTCTTCAACATCGGCGGGACGGAACAGCACTTCGGCAACACCGCCGGCGCGGAACCACACCATGTCCTTCAGGCCGGCATCGCGCATGACGGTGCCGCGCACGGGGGGAAGCATGTCACAGGGTCGTGTCATGCGCCCTCCAGCTTGTTCTGGAGATTGTGCATCCAGCCGGTGATGGAGCCCGCGCCGGTGCCCACCACGACACCGCCGGGCTTCAGATAGGGCGCCACCGCGGCAGCCAAGTCTTCCTCGCCATTGATGACCAGGACATTGCGATGACCATGCGCGCGCAAGGCTTCGGCATAGGTGTCGCGATTGATGCCATCGATCGGCTGTTCGCCCGCCGAATAGACTGGCGCGATAATCGCGACATCGGCATCGTTCAGGCATTTGGCGAATTGCTCGAATGTGTCGCGCAACCGGGTGAAGCGGTGCGGCTGCACCACGGCCACCACCGGGCCGTTATAGGCCTGGCGCGCGGCGCGCAGCGCCGCCGCAATCTTGAAGGGATTGTGCGCATAATCGTCGATGATCGCGGCGCCGTTCCATTCGCCGACCTTGGAGAAGCGCCGGCCCACGCCACGAAAGCCGCTCAACGCCTTACGGATCACGGCATCCGAAACGCCCAGTTCCCGCGCCACCACGATGGCAGCCAGGGAATTCTGGACATTGTGTTCGCCCGGCATGGGCAAGGCGAGATCGTTCAGATGCGTTTCGGTGCCCCTGCGGCGGTCGGTGAAGATCACGTCGAAACGCGAAGCGCCTTGGGAGTAGGAGACATTCACGGCGCGGGCGTCGGCCTGGGGACTGAAGCCATAGGTGACGATGCGGCGGTCGGTGATGCGGCCCACCATCGCTTGGACTTCGGGATGATCCAGGCACAGGACCGCGAAACCGTAGAAAGGCACATTCTCGACGAAACGCTGGAAGGCGTCGCGCATGGCGTCGAAGGTGCCGTAATAGTCCAGATGGTCCGGATCGGCGTTGGTGACGACCGCGACGGTGGCAGGCAGGCGCAGAAAGGTGCCGTCGCTTTCGTCGGCTTCGACGACAACCCATTCGCCCGCGCCCAACCGGGCATTGGTGCCATAGGCGTTGATGATGCCGCCATTGACCACGGTCGGGTCCATCCCGCCCGCATCCAGCAGCGCCGCCACCATGGTGGTGGTGGTGGTCTTGCCGTTGGTGCCGGCGATAGCGACGCAGGATCTGAGCCGCATGATCTCGGCCAGCATCTCGGCGCGGCGCACCAGCGGCAGCGACTGCGCCCGCGCCGCGTCGAATTCGACGTTGCCGGGTTTCACCGCCGAGGAATAGACCACGGCATGGGCGTTCTTCAGATTGTCGGCGGCGTGGCCGATGGCGATGGCGATGCCCATGGCGCGCAGGCGTTTGACGTTGGCGTTCTCCGCCACGTCGGAGCCCTGCACCTTGTAACCCAGATTGTGCATGATCTCGGCGATGCCGGACATGCCGATCCCGCCGATGCCGATGAAATGAATGGCGCCGATATCCAGCGGAACGCGGGTGGCGACGGGCATGGCCATCATGCGGCCCTCGCCAGATTGTCGACCATGTCGGCCAGTTTCTCGGCGGCATGGGGCGTCGCCAGCCTGTGGGCGGCGGCGGCGCGGCGCGCCAGATCGTCGGGCGACGAGAAAATCCGTGTGAGCATCTGAGCCAGCGAATCCGCAGTCAGATTGCGCTGCGCGACCGTCCAGCCGGCATCCGCGCGCGACAGAATTTCCGCGTTCGGCGTCTGATTGTCGTCCAGGGCATGGGGCAGCGGCACCAGAATGGCGGGGCGGCCGATCGCCATCAATTCCGCCACCGTGCCCGCGCCGGAACGGCCGATCACCAATTGCGCCTGGGCCATCCGCTGCGGCAAATCCGTAAAGAAGGGCTGCAACTCGGCACGAATACCGGCATTGGCATAGACCGAACGCACGGTGTCAATGTCTTCGGGACGGCACTGCTGAACGATCTCCAGCCGCGACTTGAAGACATGCGGCAGGCGCGTGACGGCTTGCGGCACGACCTCGCTGAAAACGCGCGCGCCCTGGCTGCCGCCGAACACCAGAAGATGCAACGGACCGTCCGGCGCGGGCGCGATATAAGGCGCGCCCCACAGCCCGACCACATCCGGTCGCAGCGGATTGCCGGTGAGCACGATCTTGGTCTTGTCGCGCGGCGCGAAGCGGGCGATCGGAAAAGCCGCCGCGACACGGCGCACTTGATTCATCACCAGCCGGTTGGCGCGACCGACCACGGCATTCTGTTCGATCACAGCGGTTGGAAGCCGCGCCAGGGTCGCCGCCAGCATCACCGGCACTGACGGATAACCGCCAAAGCCGATCACGGCGGCGGGCTTCAACTGCAACAGCTTGCCCAGGGCTTGAAACACCCCGGCCGCGATCTTGAACGGCGCAGCCAGGGAATTGAGCGGTGCCGATGATACGGTTTCGATCCGCGCCCCCGGAAAAGACGTCGCGTAATTGGCGAAACGCGCATCCGTCATCACCACGATGCGGCGCCCACGGCGGCGCAGCTCGTCCGCCAGCGCCTGAGCCGGAAAGAGATGGCCACCGGTGCCGCCGGCGGAAAGGACGATGGCACCGCTCATGTCTGCACCCCGAGCGCGCCCAAAAGTGATTCCGCGCGCGTCGCCAGCTTTGGCCGCTGACGCGTCACCGCGAGCGCGAAACCCATGGTCAGCGCAATCGAAAAGAGCGAAGAGCCGCCATAAGAGATGAAGGGAAGCGTCATGCCTTTGGCCGGCAGAAGCGACACCGCCACGCCCATATTGATGAAGGCCTGCACGGCGGTCACCACGGCAAGCCCGGCGCCCGCAAGCTGGCAGAAAGGATCGCGCGCATTGGCGGACCGCAGCAGCAACCGGACCGTGAGAAGGCCAAACAGGGCAGCGATGATGGCGCAGAGGATGAGGCCGAATTCCTCGCCCGCGACCGCGAAAATATAGTCGGAATGGGCGTCGGGAATGCGGTATTTGACGGTGCCCGCGCCGGGACCGACGCCGGCAAATCCGCCATGCGCAAAGGCTTTGAGCGCCAATCCCGCCTGATAGCCGATGTCGGAATCGCTCAGATATTGCTCCACGCGGTGATGCACATGCGGAAATATCTCATAAGCCGCGAAGCCCAGCACCGATGTCGCGCCCGCCATCGAACCCACCCAGAACAACGGCAACCCGGCAAAGAACAGCATCGCGCCCCACAGCGACAACAAAAGGCCGGTCTGGCCGACATCGGGCTGCAACAGAAGAACCATGATCGCGGGCAGGATGAGCAGCAATGTGATCAGCGGCTTGGGCAATTTCATCGGCGTACGGTCGGCCAGGACCGCGGCCGCCAGGATGGCGAAGCCGGGCTTGAGGAATTCCGATGGCTGCAGGCTTAGGGGACCGAAATCCAATTCGCGCCGCGCGCCCAGCAGATCGCTGCCGAAGAACAGGACCAGGAAAGAGCCGATCAATGCGAGCGTAAAGACGAACGCCGCCATGATCTTGACCTGGCGCAGTGAGAGGAGCGACGCCCCGGCCATGATCGACAGCGCCACGCTGGCATAGGCGAGCTGGCGGGCGGCATAGCGGAAATCGCCCGCCGTCACCGGGCCGCCGGTGATGGCCGGGCTGGCGGCGAAGGCCAGCATCAGGCCGATGCCCAGCAGTAATCCCATTCCGATAAGCGCCACTTTGTCGACGGTGAACCACCAATTGGCGAAGCCACCCTTGTCGGCGCGTGAGATGCTCATGAAGTCACCCTTGCGCCGCTATGGGCACCATCCTGGCGCGTATCCCGCGGCAGCTTCGCCACCAAGGCACGAAAAACATCGCCGCGCTGCTCGAAATCCTTGAATTGGTCGTAGGACGCCGAAGCCGGCGACAGCAACACCACCGGCGCGGGCGCAGCCGAGCGCGCGGCATCGGCTGCGGCTTCTTCCACCGCCTTGTCCAATGTCCCGCTGCGCGCGAAAGCGACGCGGCCATCCAACGTCCGGGCGAAATCGTCCGTTGCCTCGCCGATCAGATAGGCTTTGCGGATTCGCGGGAAATATTCCGACAGGCTGGCAATCCCACCATCCTTCGGCTTACCGCCCACGATCCAGAAAATGTCGGGATAACAGGCGAGCGCACGGGCCGTGGCGTCGGCATTGGTCGCCTTGGAATCGTTGATGAAATGCGTGCGCCCGATATGCCCCACATCCTCCATGCGATGCGCGAGTCCGGGGAAACTGGAAATCGCGCCGGCGATGGCGCGGCTGTCCTTGAGGAAATTCCGGGCGGCGGCATAGGCGAGCGCGATGTTCTGCCAATTGTGCGCGCCCGGCAGTCGCGGCGCATCCTCCATCGCCATGACTTCAGTGGCGCGCTGGCCCTGTGCGTCATAGAGCATGCCGTCCACCACAAAGATGCCGCGGCCCAGAATCTTGCCGACCGATACGGATGTCGCCGCCGCCCCGCCATTGGACGACAGCGCCGTGAATATCGAAGCGCCGTAAGTATCGTCCACGCCCATGATGACCTGGCCATCCTTGGGAACCTGGCGCAGCAGCCTTTCCTTGAT
>CAYWWT010000137.1:6113-7322 GCA_964461855.1 uncultured Rhizobium sp.
TCTTCAGCGCGCGCACGCTGGCAAGGCCCGTGCGCGCCAGGCCGAACACCGCGACTGTTTTTCCGGAAAAGCTGCGCGCCGCGATCATGCCGTCACCGCAACTTCAAGGTGGCGAGCCCGGCCAAGGCCAGGACAACGGCGACGATCCAGAACCGGATCACGATGGTGGATTCTGTCCAGCCCAATTGCTCGTAATGATGGTGGATCGGCGCCATGCGGAAGACGCGCTTGCCGGTAAGCTTGAAGGACACCACCTGCACCACAACCGACACGGTCTCCAGCACGAAAAGACCGCCGACGATGGCAAGCACGATCTCGTGCTTGGCAACGACGGCGACCGCGCCGAGCGCGCCGCCCAGCGACAGAGAACCGGTATCGCCCATGAAGATCGCGGCCGGCGGGGCGTTGTACCAAAGGAAGCCCAGGCCCGCACCGACCAGCGCCGCCAGGAACACGGCCAACTCGCCAGAGCCATCGACATAGGGGATCTGCAGATAGGCGGCGAACTTTTCGTTGCCCACCAGATAGACGATCAAGGTGAAGGTCGCCGCCGCGATCATGACGGGCACGATGGCGAGCCCGTCCAGCCCATCGGTGAAATTCACCGCATTGGCCGCGCCGGTGATCACAAAACCACCGACCAGGATGAAAAGCAGGCCCAAAGGCAGCAGCGCGGTCTTGATAAACGGAACGGCCAACATGCCGGACAGGCTGGGCGCTTCGACCTGCATGATCAGCCAGGTGGCGACGAAGGCCGCGCCGAATTCGATGAGCAGCCTGGTCCGGCTCGACAGGCCGTCGGCGGTGCGCTTGGTCACTTTATAATAATCGTCCAGGAAGCCCAGCAACCCGAACACGCCCGTCACCAGCAACAAAATCCAGACATAGCGGTTCGACAAGCTGGCCCACAAAAGCGTCGAGGCCAGCCAGGGGATCAGGATCAAAAGCCCGCCCATGGTCGGCGTGCCCGCCTTTTCCACGATATGCCGTGCAGGACCGTCGGTGCGGATCGGCTGGCCCTTGCCCTGACGAACTTTGAGCCAGGCAATCAGCGCCGGGTTGATCAGGAACGCGATCAGAAGCGAGGTCATCACCGCCGCGCCGGAGCGGAAGGTGAGATATTTGAACAGCCGGAAGAAAGCGAGCTGGTCGGTATGGGTGAGCAGCGACAGATAATAAAGCACTCTAGCTTCCCCCGCCCCTATGGTT
>CAYWWT010000138.1:0-7090 GCA_964461855.1 uncultured Rhizobium sp.
AACCGGCAATATCGGCTGTCAGCGCAATCGGCCGCCCTGCCGGAGAGAGCAGCGCCAGCCGGAGCGGCACGCGGCCGCCGGCAAGCTTGGGTGTCTCGGCCAACCCATAGAAATGTTGCGCACGCGCCGCCGCGATGGGCACCGGCTGGGTATAGTCCACCGCAGCCTGCCCGCCTGGAAGCGGCAGATGGGTCGGCAACTCCCGCTCGAGCCGGCTTTTCAATGTCCAATCCAGCCGACCGAGCAGAAGCGCGCCGAGATCGAGCGCCGCGAGATCGGCCAGCCGCGTCAATCCGTGTAAGTGTGGACCGAGCCAGTCCTCAAGACTCGCCATCAGGCTCTCGTCATCCGGGGCCGGCCAGGTATCGGCTTCCAATCCATGCATCAGTTTGAGGCGCGCTTGCAGATTGCGCACGGCGTCCGTCCAGGTGAGGCGCGAGGGATCGCGCCGCACTTCATTCAGCAAGGCTGTTGCCGCGTCGGCCGCATCGGGGGGCCCGGAACGCTCCTCCAGCACAAGCGCGCCCAGGCGCTTTTGACGCCGCGCGAGAACCGTGCCGGAAACGGGATCAAGGCTCGTTGCCACCGTCTCTTTTATCCGTGCCGCAAGCACAGCGGGCAGCTTCGCGGCATCCAGCGGCGCCGCCATGCGGATGAGCGGCGATGTTTTCATCTCCAGCGACGCCACCGCCAGCAGTCCTGCCTTGGCCAGCGGATCCGTCACCGCAAGCCTGGCGCCGCCACCGCCTGAAAGGCGAAAACTGCCAGGCTCGCTGCGGCGCTGTGCCAACCGGTCGGGAAACGCAGCCGCGATCAGCGGTGCCGGATCGCCCGCTGCTTTCCGCGCCCGGCCGATCCCAAGCCGCGCGCGGTATTGCCGGGCCGCCTGATCGATACCGTGCAGCGCATTGCGGTCGGCGCCCGTCGCGGCAGACGGATCGTCGAGCACCTCCAGCCGCGCCATGATATCGGCCGGCGTCTCCGGTCCGGCGCGAAGCGGATCGCGCCCTTCCAGCAGCGCCGCGATATCGCAGGCGCGCGCGGCCTGCCCGCTCTCTTCCGCCGCAAGCATCATCGCGGCCAGGCGTGGATGCGCGCCGAGTGTGCTCATTCGCTTTCCCAGTGATGTGACATCGCCGGCTTCGTCCATCGCGCCGAGATCGGCGAGCAGCGCACGGGCAGCGGCAAGCGCGCCTTCGGGCGGCGCATCCGGAAAGGCGAGCTGGCCGGGCGCCGTGCCCCAGGCGGCGCAATCCAGCAACAGACCGGAAAGCTCGGCATCCAGAATTTCGGGGCGGTCGTAAGCCCGCAGGCCCCTCTGCGCCGCACTTGTCCAAAGCCGTACGGCAAGACCGGGCGCCTCGCGTCCCGCTCGGCCCGCACGCTGATCGGCGGCCGCCCGGCTGACACGCTCCGTTGCCAGACGCGTAAGGCCGCTCGCCGGATCGAAGCGCGGCGCACGGCGAAAACCGCCATCGATGACGATCCGCACGCCCGGCACCGTGAGCGAGGTTTCGGCAATCGCGGTAGCCAGTACCACACGCCGGCCCTCCGCGGGCCGAAGCGCACGGTCTTGCGCAACCGGCGGCAGATCGCCATGCAGGGGCAGCACCAGGGTATCTATGCCTTCCAGCGCGCTTTCCGTGCGGCGGATCTCGCCCATGCCGGGCAGGAAAGCGAGGACATCGCCTGGCGCCTCGGCCAACGCCGTCCGAATGGCGCGCGCCATTGCATCGGGCAGATCGCGCACATCTGCGATATCGCGCGCGGCGTGGCGGATCTCCACCGGATGCATGCGCCCGGCGCTTTCCACGATCGGGGCATTCATGATCGCCGAAAGCCGTGCACCATCCAGGGTGGCGGACATGACAAGCAGCCGCAGATCCGGCCGCAGCATGGCCTGCGCATCCAGGCACAAAGCCAGCGCCAGGTCCGCTTCCAGCGAACGTTCGTGAATTTCATCAAGGATGATTGTGGAAACGCCATCCAGCCCCGGATCACCGAGCAGGCGACGCACCAGAAGGCCGGTCGTTACGACTTCGATACGCGTGGTGGAAGACACGGCGCTTTCGAGCCGCGTGCGGAAACCCACCGTGCGGCCCACCGTCTCGCCGATCAGACTTGCCATGCGGCTGGCCGCGGCGCGGGCCGCCAGCCGGCGCGGCTCGAGCATCAGGATGCGGCCCCCATTCATGGGTGCCATGTCGAACAGCGCCAGCGGCACGGTCGTGGTCTTGCCTGCACCGGGCGGCGCGACAAGCACGGCATTGGGTTGATCACGCAAGACCGCAAGCAATCGCGGCAGGCATTCCGCGACGGGAAGGTCGGGCAGCAAAAATTCAGGCGACGGCATCCACAACTCTCATTTTGCTAGATCGCCCTTTTCGATGGAAAATCACGTGCCGGTCGATGGTGCTGTGCGTCCAAGTTCATCCAACGCCGCGTTTCTAACGATCCGCACGGGCCGACTTAACCATGTCTGAATTGCGGCTCGCATTCGATCTCAATGTTCTCGGGGATCTGAGATCGCCAACAAGAGGCTCATGTTACGGGGAAAAGTTCCATTTGGGTACGGAAATGGACAG
This sequence comes from uncultured Rhizobium sp., assembly GCA_964461855.1. Taxonomy (GTDB): domain Bacteria; phylum Pseudomonadota; class Alphaproteobacteria; order Micropepsales; family Micropepsaceae; genus Rhizomicrobium. Next base: position 2,586 of record CAYWWT010000138.1, read on the forward strand.
AGAATGATAGGGGGCGTGATCCTTAACCCGCCCTTAGCCTGTGCGGCCGCTAAATTCCTGCGCTTTTTATCGCGGTCCCGCGTTTCGGAAATGACATTCAAAGCTTCCGATTTCCGACCTATCGCCACGGTTCTGGCAACCGGGCTGGCGTTATCCGTGGCTGCGTTCTTCCTGGTGCGCGGTTACTATCTGGGACAGGACCGCCAGCAATTTCAAAGTGACGCCACCTACTATGGTGCCAACTTCAAAGCGGAGATGAGCCGTCACGTCAATTCGCTCGCCGCCATTCACGCCTTCGTCTCCGCATCTCATACTGTGAGCCGTTGGGAATTTTCCAATTTCGCGCACCAGATCCTTCCTCAGAATTCCGGATTCAAGGCTGTGTTGTGGCTGCCGCGCATCGGACAAGCCGAGCGCAAATCCTTCGAAGCGAGCCTGCAGAGCGACGGTCTTTATGGGTTGAAAATTCGCCGCCTGTCGCCACAAGGGGTTCTGGAGAACGCCGAAAACCATCCGGGCTACCTGCCCGTCGCGTTTGTCGAACCCTTTGAAGCCAGCGGCAGCCTGATCGGCGTCGACCTGCTGGACAATCCGATCTACGCGCCTTTGTTTGCGGCGGCCCAGCGCAGCGGAAAGCTTACCGTCTCGGCCCCTCTCTCCCGCGCCTTGGTTCAAGGAACAGACGCGCCGATCATGCTGGTCGTATTCCCGTTGAACCGGCAGGGAACGGTACAGCCGGCCGCCAGGAAAGCCGGCAAGGACAGATTGGAGGGATACGCCCTCGGCGTCCTGCAACTGAACCGCGTCATCCAGCGCACCTTCGGGTCACGCTCCGCCATCGAAGCGGCGATCAGCTATGGACCGCGAAAGACCGTCTATCAATCGGGCCCCGACCTGTCCGCACCCTTGGAGCGCTGGTTCGGAAATGCGGAATTTCAACACCTGGAGCCTTTCACAATTGCCGGTCAGCATTTTTTCCTCGCCATGCGATCCGCGCGCCACGGCAACATCCTGACGCGGGTCTACGTCCCCATCGGGGCCGCGCTTCTGGTATTGGCGCTGACTGCGCTTCTGGTCCAGAGCATGATTGCGACCATGCTGCGCAAGCAGGAGGTCGAACGCGCCGTTATCGAGCGCACCAGGGAGCTCCAGGAAATCAACGACACGCTGGGGCTTGAGATTGTGCAAAGGCGCTCGGCCGAATCCCAACTCCGCATCGCCAAGGAGAAAGCCGAAGCCGCAAACCGGGCGAAATCGGCCTTTCTTTCGACCATGAGCCACGAGCTGCGCACGCCGCTCAACGCCATTATCGGCTTTTCCGCGCTCCTGCTGGGCAATGGCGAGCAATATGACGAGCGGACCAGGGATTATCTCCGCGAGACGAATGCCAGCGGCATCAAATTGCTGGACCTCATCAACGACGTGCTGGAAATCACCTTGATGGATACCGAAGAGGGCGGTTCCGACGATTTGGTGTATCTATGCGATCTGATCGATGCGGCGATCGACAAGTCACGGAGTGCGGCTGACGCGGCAGGAATTTCGCTGGAACGCGATTTGGATGAAAGCCTGCCGGCCTTGCGTGGAGACTCCAGGCGGCTGCAGAAGGCGCTGATCAATCTTTTGTCGAACGCCATCAAATTCAACGAGAAAGGCGGTTGGGCGCGGATCACTGCCCATCTCGATGCGGACGGGTTGGAGATAAAAGTCACCGATAACGGTCTTGGCATGCCGGCGGAATCGCAGGCTCAGATTGTGGGCCTTTTCTCCCAGCATGACAGCTCGCTCGCACGCAGACATGAGGGCGTCGGGCTGGGCCTCACATTTGTGCGCCGGGTGGCCGATCGTCACGACGCCATTCTCAGGATCGAAAGTCACCTTGGCAGCGGTACGTCGGTATCCATGCGCTTCCCGCAAAGCCGTACCGGGACGGCACGGAGGGCGGCATGACCAGACTCTCGCCGATGCGCGCGGCAGCCGCCGCCATCGTCACCTGCCTGGCTGCCGGCTGCACCCACAAACCGGAGCCTGCTCCGGCGCCGGCACCTGCCGCAGCACTGGTCCCGCCTTCCCCAGCGACGCCCGCTCCCCGTCTCCCGGAGAAGGAGCCCGGTCAGAGCGTGGATTCCCGCACCATCGCTGCGGTCCAGCGCGCTCTTAACCAGCTCGGCTACGACGCCGGCACGGCCGACGGCGTCATGGGACCTGCGACCCGCCGTGCGATCAGCGCGTTCCAAAAAGACCATGACATCGCCAGCGACGGCCGACTGTCGGCGGCTCTGGCGCAAACCGTTCTTGCGGAAATTCAGGGCGACGATTCCAGGACCGTGCGCATCAAAGTGGGCAAAGGCGATGTCTTGATCTTCACGGACGGGATGGTGGAGATCGCAAGATCGGAGCGCGTGGTTCAGTGGGGCCAAAACGATCCTCACAGCCTGGTCGCCATACGGCCCGATGTGAGCGGTTGGCCCGCCGCCGCCCGCGCCGGGCTGGACTGGGCGACAACCCACGCTCTCAACGCGCCCAACCCCTCCAAGCCGGTCTATTGGTCCAGCACGGCCTTGAAGCAACGTTTCGAGATCCGCGCGTTCCCCTCTCTCAATGCGCAGGACGCAGCCCTGGTCGGCGGCGATCCGGCCCCCTGCCGCCGGTTTGAGATTCGCACCACGGAAACAGGCGCCCGTTATCCCGGCATCGCCTGCACGGACGGCACCGGAAGCTGGTATATTCCGCACAGCACAATTCGCCTTCAGCGCCCCGCCACAGAGCTGGAACCGGCAACGTCTGTCCGCAAGCCGCGCAAATAGCGGGCAACGCCTCTCCTACTTCGTTGCCAGACCCGCGATGCGGATATGCTCCGCGAGTTCGTCGAAATCGAACGGCTTGTGGAAGGTCCGGATATTCTTGCCCCGCAAAACCGCCGGCGGCGGTTCCGCCGCATATCCGGTCATGAAAATCAGCGTCAGATCCGGGCGCATCGCAAAAGCAGCCTCTGCCAATTGATACCCATCCATCCTGGGCATCTTCACGTCGGAAACCAAAACCTCGATCTCCGGATGTTGGCTCAACAATTCGATGGCCTCCAAACCATCCCGCGCCTGAAGAACCGTCATCCCCGACGCCTCGAGCGTGTCGGCCGCCAAAAGGCGCAGCGCTCCTTCGTCCTCGGCAATGAGTACGCGGTTCATGCTGTTTCTCCCTGGTATCGCGGCAAATAAATTATGATCGAAGTGCCTTTCTTCCGCACGCTGTCGATCACCAGATAGCCGTTGGATTGTCGCACATATCCGAACGTCATGCTCAGCCCCAGTCCCGTCCCTTTCCCGAGAGGCTTGGTGGTGAAGAACGGATCAACAGCGCGGGCGCTTATTTCCTTCGACATGCCTTCTCCGCTGTCCTGCACGGTCAATTCGACATATTCCCCGGCAACGAACTCCGCGACGTCCGATGGCGCCTCCTCCAACCGGATGTCACGGCAGCGGATGAGCAGGGTTCCGCCATCGGGCATGGCGTCCCGCGCATTGATAGCCAGATTGAGGATGACATTTTCCATCTGGCTGACATCGCAAAGCGCCAGCCAATTTTCGGCGAGATCCAGATCGATTTGGACGCGGTCGCCCACCGAGTGCCGGATAAGGCTCATCATCTCGTTCACCAGCTTGCCGAGCCGGACGGGGACGGGAGAGAGCGGTTGCTGGCGCGAAAATGCCAGGATCCGGCGCGTCAGGGCCGCGGCGCGGCCCAATGCTTCATCAGCGGCCGCCATGTAGCGCGCAGTCTTGTCCGGCTCTGCGCCGCCGGCGCCGAGCCCCTTGCGCACGAGAGTCAGGCTGCTTTTCGCGATCATGATCAGATTGTTGAAATCATGCGCTATGCCGCCGGACAATTGTCCTATTGCTTCCATCTTGTGACTTTGCCGCAGCGCTTCTTCCGTCTTCTGGCGCTCCGCCATCTCTTCGCGCAATCTTTCATTGACACTCGCCAACTCTTCGGCGCGCTTGCTTAAGGCCGCCTGGGACAAGCTCAATACCGCAATGACCAGAGCGCCCATGGTAACCAGAAGGATCAGGCCGACATATCGCGCGATGCGGCGCTGGATCGGCTCCGCAGTCGCCAAAAGCGTGACCGTGCCGATGGCGCGACCGCGTTCGACCACAGGCCCGGTGGCCTGCATGAGATCATCCCTGATCCGAATACCGGGCGCCGGGACCGCGCCTGGCAAAGTCGCGCCGCGAAGAAATTGCGCGACCAGAGCACCTTTATTGTCATAGACGCCGGCCGCGCGGATGTCAGGATTCACTTTCAACGCGTTGATATATTCTTGAACCGCCCGCTTGTCGTCGAAAGAGACTGCCGCGGTGACGCTGGCCGCCAGGATGCGAGCCTGCTCATCCAGGGCGCTTGTCTGCTGGGCGGTATAAAGCCGGTCCTCGTATCTGGCCAACCCGATGCCGATCAGAAGCAGCAACAGCGCCGCCAGCAGCGCGCCTGCGACCGGCAATTTT
>CAYWWT010000139.1:0-7070 GCA_964461855.1 uncultured Rhizobium sp.
GCCAACAGGCCGAAGACGGTGGCGATCTGGTAGGCGCGGGATCCCCTTTCCTCGAGAAAGGCGGGCGATGCGTTCATCAGGGAGTCTTTGCCCGGTGTGGCGGTGCGCCGCTCTTCCGCGAAGGACTCCGCTTCGGCGTCGCCATAGACCTGCGCGCCGCCCTGGCCATGCGCGACACGGCGGACCGGTGGCATGGCGCCGCGCGGATCGGCCTTCTGGCTCAGCAGCTTCATCCCGCCGAAGAGGAAGAACAGCAACAGCGCGACCGCCAGATTGACGCCAAGGCTGGCCAGCATGGTCACCAGTTCGTTGAGCGGGAGCCCGGCCTTGGCCACGATCTTGTTGGTGATGCCACCGTAGATGCTGATAGGGGAGAAGCCGCCGCCCTGCGCCCCATGCACGACCATCAGGCCCATGAGCAAGGGGTTGATGCCGTACTTCGCCGCGAAGCCCAGCGCGATCGGCGCGATGATGGCCACCGCAGCCGGACTCACCGCACCCACCGCTGTGAGAAGCGCCGCGATGAGGAACATGATCCATGGAATGGCAGCGATGCGTCCGCGCACGGCGCGAACGGCGAGTCTGACGAGCCAATCGATCGTTCCGTTGTTCTGCGCGAGCGCAAAGAGGTAGGTGATACCGACCAGGGTGAGGAACAGATCGGCGGGAAACCCGCCCATTTCCAGACGCGTATCGCGGCGCCAGGCACCCACCGCGCCCGGTACCACGGTCAGCGTATCCAGTGCCGACAGGGCGCGGCGCTCCAGATTCTGCGCCACGATATATTCCAGCGCCTGCCAGCGCGTGATCATGTTGATGCGGTTGCCGACCTTGGCATTGCCCGCCACCGCGCCCACTTGCGGATCGGCGAACCAGCGCACCAGCCGCGAGATGGTGTCGCTGTTGAACTGGGTGTCGGCATCCAGCGCCACCACCACCCGCCCCTTCGCCTGGCGCAGCGCCGTGTTCAGCGCATTGGCCTTGCCGCCATTGGGAATGGAAATCAGGCTCACGCGGCTTTCATTCGCGAAACGCGCGCGCACCACATCCGCGGTGCGGTCGGCCGAGCCGTCATCGATCACCAGCACTTCGAGATTGCGGTAATCGCTGGAGAGAATCCGCTCCACCGTCAGCGCGATCACTTTCTCTTCATTATAGGCGGGGATCAGGACCGAAACCGTTTCGCCGGAATGGGCAATGGGTGGCTGCGGCGTGCCCCGATGGGAGAGGAGATTGAGAACCGCCAGCCCGCACAGCACCAGCAGGCGCCCGATGCCCAGAACGATGGCGCCGATAAAGCAGTAATAGAGGAACTGACCGATGAAGGAGAGCGTGAGGAACACGACGCGGTCGGCATAGAGCATCACGGTGAGCGGCAGCTTGGGCATCACCTGGTCATACGTGAACCCGCCGAGCTGCGAGACCGGCACGAAGCTGTAACCCTCCGCCCGCATGCGGTCGATCAAAATGGGCAACAGCTTGATGGTCTGGGTCCGGTCGCCGCCGGAATCGTGCAGCAGGATGATATTGCCGCGCATATCCGGGTTGGGATCATGCACTTCCTTCTCAACCAGCTGCATCATTTTCTCGACCGGCAATTCCTGCCAGTCCAGCGTGTCGACGTGGGTGCCGATGGTGATGTAGCCCAGCTTCTGCGCCTCCACGATGGGCACAATCTCTTCGGCGTCGCTGGGTTCGGCATCGCCCAGATAGGGCGGACGCAGCATGCGCAAGGATCGGCCGGTCAGCGCCTCGAACAGGCGCTGGGTCGCGTTCAATTCCAGGCGCACCGCCGCCAGCGGCGTGTCTTCCAGATTGGGATGGGTGAAAGTGTGGCTGCCGACCTCATGGCCTTCCGACAGGATGCGCTGCACCAGGCCGGGATGCGCCTGCATGTTGGCGCCGATGACGAAAAAACTGGCCTGGACATGCTTGGCCTTGAGGATGTCCAGAATCTGCGGCGTCCAGTCGGGATCGGGGCCGTCATCGAACGTCAGCGCCAGCTTCTTGGGCACCTGGCCCACCCGGTGGATCACAAATCCGGTGGGCAGGCTTTTGTAGCGTTCATCGACGATGGCGCCGGTGTCCTTTTCGATCTGCAATTCGCGCAAGCCCGGCTGCGGATTGCCTTCGACCCGCAGGATCTCGCCTTCGGTGCCGTCCAGATCCACATTTTCCATGTCGGCGGCGATGTATTTGAGATTGGCGGGCGCGGGCAGATCGTAGCGCTGCCCCATCAAGGGCAGCACCGTGGGGTCTTCCGAACCCAGCCGCCACAACGCGTATCCCGCCGGCCGGTAATGATCGGCGGCGTGAATCTGGTTGAACACCGTCGCGGCGTCCAGGAACCAGACATCGTGCAAGGTGCCGTCACCTTCGCGATAGGCGAAATGGGGATTGTTGGTGGCCGGATCGAATTGCACCGCCGCCCCGGCATCGCGCGCAGCCCCCATCGCGTCGCGAAAGCCCAGCACGTTGGCGCGCCCGCGATTGACCCAGTCATAGGCGTAAGAGCCGATCGCCACGATGGTGGAATCGGCGGGCAGTTCGCGCATCCGCTTGTCGAGAATGCGCTCATACCAGCCTTGGCCCGCGATGGCGCCCGCCGCGCTGGAATCGTCGGCTTCGTCATAGGCCATCAGCACGGTGTAATCGACGATCCGCGCATAAGCCTGATACGGCCAGTCACCGTCATCGAACGGCGCGGCCTGGACGATGATCCAGCCATGCGGCGCGAAAAGTTGCGACAGCCGGGTGAGGAATATCTGCAGGTCCGGATGCGTCGCCTTGGTCACATTCTCGAAATCAATGGAAACGCCTTGCAGCTTGTTGGCGGCCAGAACCTTGACGATGTCCTGCGCCAGCGTCTCGCGGCGAACCGGATCGGCCAGAAGCTTGGCAAGCCCCGGTCCGTCCCATTCGCCCTGGGTGATGTTCTGCAGGTTGGGCAGGATGGCGACGCCCGGCTTGTGGGCGCGCATGTAATTGAGGGAGCGGCTGTCGATATTGGTCTTGAAATCCAGATTGGGCCCGTCGAGGTAAAGCCAGCTGGGGATCACCCAATCCAGACGGGGAAGCGCGTGCTTGAGCGAATCGAAGCTGGCCCCGCCCGTCCCGGCATCCCAATTGACGTAATAGCCGATGGCCAACGACCGGCCCTTCTGCGGCGACAGAATGGCGGGCAGCACCCGCGAGGGCTGCGTGGCGCGAAGCCGGCGCAGCCGCCTGGCTTCCAGTCGGCGGTTCTGCGCTTCGGTCGCCAAGCGGACAGCCGACCGCAACAAGCCCGGCGCCACCGCCTTCTTGGCCAGGTCGCGTGGCGGGGCCGAATAGGTGCGGCTGGGGAAATCCACCGTGGCGACAGGCTTGGCGATGACCAGGGAGGCAATAAAGCCGATCGCCAGGATGGTGACGACCAACGCCGCCCCCCAAGCAACGACCGAAAGCCTTGCCGCCCGCCGACCCGTGGCGTCGAAGAAAACTGGCTTTTTAGAGGTCATTTGCCGCCGTCACACACCGAACCGGGTTCCGGTTCCCGCACTTATACGCCAAAGCGCCGCCCCGCGCCGTGCGACATGACACCATGCGCCCATGGCGAAATTCCGGCATTCCGCCGATTTCCTTGCCGGATCACGGCAAGTTCGTGCTATCGCTTCGCCCTCTTCGCGCAACCCTTCGATCAGAGTGAATTGTGGCAGCCTACGATTGTTCGAAATGCCCGGGTTATTGCTGTTCCTATCCCGTCATCCCCCTCAACAGCCGTGACGTGAAGCGCCTTGCCCGCCATTTCGGCCTGGGCTTCGAAGCGGCGCGCAAGAAATTCACCAAGGTGGATGGCGACGAGCCTTACGCCATGCGGCGCAAGGCCGACGAGCATTTCGGCCGCATCTGCCGCTTTTTCGACACCGACAAGCGTCGCTGCACCATCTATGAAGCGCGGCCGGAAATCTGCCGCTCCTATCCGGGCGGCAAGGGCTGCGGCTATTACGACTTCCTGCAGTCGGAGCGCGATTCCCAGCGCGACCAGACGCATGTCGCGTCTACGTGGAATAAGTAGCTACTGGGTCAGCCCCCGGTGCTTCAGCATCGGGCCGATATCCGGGTCCTTGCCGGTGAAAGCCCTGAACATCGGGCCATAATCCAAGCTGTGTCCCCGCGACAGGATCATCTCGCGCAGGCGCTGACCGTTCTGGCGGGTCAGGCCGCCATGCTTCTCGAACCAATCGAAAATGTCGTCGTCCAGCATCTCGGTCCAGAGATACGCGTAATAGCCCGCGGCATAGCCGTTGGCCCAGATGTGCAGGAAATAACTGGAGCGGTAGCGCGGCGGCACATCCACCGTATCCAGCCCCATCGCGGCCAGTGCCTTGGCTTCAAATGCGTCGGCGTCCTGGCGCGGCGCATCCGCACTCAGCGAATGCCAACGCATGTCCAGTTCCGCCGCCGCCAGCAATTCGCCCAGAAGATAACCCTGGTTGAAAGTCTGGGACTTGCGGATCTTGTCGGCCAACGCCTTGGGCATGGGCTGATGGGTTTGGTAATGCACCGCATAGTTCGCCAACACCGCGGGATCGAGCGCCCAATGCTCGTTGAACTGGGACGGGAATTCCACGAAGTCGCGCGCCACCGCCGTACCTGACAAAGTTGGATATTGCTGGTCGGCGAAGAAGCCATGCAGGGCATGGCCGAATTCGTGGAACATGGTGTTGACGTCGTCGTAAGTGATCAGCGCGGGTTGGCCAGGCGCGGGCTTGGTGAAATTGCCGACATTGAAGATCACCGGCTTGTTGCCGAGCAGATGCGATTGCTCGACCAGATTGCTCATCCAGGCGCCGCCGGCCTTGTTGTCGCGCTTGAAGTAATCGAAATACATCAGGCCCAGCGGCTTGTTGTCGGCATCGATCACTTCGAACACGCGCACATCCGGATGCCAGGCGGGAATGTCTTTGCGCTCCTTGAAAGTGAGGCCATAGAGCTTGTTGGCGGCGAAGAAGACACCCTTCTTCAGAACGGTATCGAGTTCGAAATACGGTTTCAGTTCGTCCTGGTTGAGGTCATAACGCGCCTTGCGGATGCGCTCCGCATAGCGATCCCAATCCCAGGGCTTGAGCTTGAACTTCCCGCCGGACTTGTCGATCTCGGCCTGGATATCGGCGGCTTCGCGCTTTTCCTGCGCCGCAGTAGCCGGCACCAGCCGCTTCAGGAAATTTTCCACGGCCTCGGGCGTCTCAGCCATCTGGTCGTAAAGCGTATAGGCGGCGAAATTGGGATAGCCCAGCAGTTTCGCCTTCTCGGCGCGCAATTGTGCGATCTCCGCGATGGTGGCGCGGGTATCGTTGGCATCGCCTTTCTCGGCGGAGGTCCAGCGTTGATTGAAAAGCTTTTCGCGCGTGGCCCGGTCGGAGAGCGACACCAGTGCCGGCTGCAGGGTGGTGTTCTGCAACGGCAGCACCCATTTGCCGGAAAGATTGCGGGCCTTGGCATCGGCAGCCGCCGCCGCGATTTCCGATGCACTGAGGCCATCCAGCTGTTTCACATCGCCCACCACCAGCGCTGCCGCTTTGGTCGCGGCCAGAAGCTTGTGTTCGAACGCGGTCGAAAGCGTCGATTCCCGGGCATTGATCGCACGCAGCTTGGCCTTGTCGCTTTCCGGCAATTGCGCGCCGGAATGAATGAACTGTTGATAATAGACTTTGACCAGTTGCAGCGCCTCGCCCTTCAACCCCAAAGCGTCGCGCCGGTCATAGATCGCCTTCACCCGCGCGAACAATTTCGGGTCCATATAGATGGCGTCGTGATGGGCGGCGAGGCGCGAGGTTTCCTTCGCCTCCACCTTTTGCAGCGTGTCGTTGGTGTTGGCCTGGGTGAGATCGAAAAAGACGTCCGACACACGGGCCAGCATCTGGCCGGTTCGTTCCAGGGCGACGATGGTGTTGTCGAAGGTTGGCGGCGCGGGATTGGCCGTAATGGCGGCGATCTCGGCACGCTGTTGCCGCATGCCGTCCTCCAGGCCGGGCTCGAAATCGCTGTCCTTGATCTTGCTGAAATCCGGGGCGTGAAAAGGAAGCGGGCTCGGCTCCCTGAAGATATCGCCGGGCGCAGCAAAGGCCGGCATGGCGAAGAGAAGCGGCAACAGGCAGACACCAAGCCTTTTGCGCATCGAAACCCCCGTGATGAAGCGCAGGAAGCCTCACCCGCTGCGGGGCCTATTTCAAGGCCGGCCCGAAATAACTTCGTCTTTAGAGCCGGGACCGGTACAATCGCGCCATGGCGCACGATCACGCTCATTCCGGCCACAGCCATGATCCGCACGACCACGGCGTCTGGACCCATGGCCATGTCTTTCTGGGTCACGGCCATGACCGTTCGGAAGCGCGCGCCAAGCTGGCGGCGCTCGTTACTGCCGTCTTCATGGTGGTCGAGATCGCTGCGGGCTTTGCCTATCACTCCATGGCGCTATTGGCCGACGGCATTCACATGGCGACGCATGTGGGCGCGCTGGGTCTGGCGGCAGGCGCCTATTGGCTCGCGCGGCGCCATGCCGGCAATGCGCGGTTCAGTTTCGGCTCCGGCAAGTTCGGCGATCTCGCTGCCTTTACCAGCGCCATCATCTTAGGGATCACCGCCGTCGCGATCGCCGTGGAATCGGTATCGCGGCTGATCAATCCCGCAGACATCGCCTATGGCGACGCGCTTCTGATCGCAGCCATCGGCCTTATCGTCAATCTGATCAGCGCCTTCATCCTGAAAGATGATCACTCCCACGACCATCACGATCATGGTCATGGTCATGGTCATGCGCACGACAACAATATGCGCGCGGCCTATCTGCATGTGCTGGCCGATGCGGCGACCAGCGTGCTGGCGATCCTGGCGCTGGCCTGCGGCTATTATTTCGGCTTGAGCTTTCTGGATCCGGTGGCCGCGATGATCGGCGCCCTGGTGATCGGGTCATGGTCGTATGGCCTGATCCGGGATAGCGCGATGGTGCTTCTGGACGCCGACGCCGATCCCAAATTGTCGGGCGACATCAAAGGCACCATCGAGCGAGATCTTGGGGCACGGATCGC
>CAYWWT010000140.1:0-6985 GCA_964461855.1 uncultured Rhizobium sp.
AAGGGCAATCCGAAGAAACAAATGGCGATGGACTTTATCCGCTACGCAACCGGCGCAAAGCCGCTGGCACGAATGGCGAACCGGATCGCCTACGGACCGGCACGGAAGTCCGCACTGCCCCTGGTCGGGCGCAACCCTGAATTCGATATCGCGATGCGCCCTTTCCTGCCGACCGCGCATGACAATTTCGCCACCGCTTTCGCGGTGGATGATGCCTGGTGGCTGATGCATGGCGACAAGCTGGAGGCTCGCTTCCGCGCCTGGGAAAGCGCCGGCGATTGACAGGGACATGGCGCTTGCCCTGAATGGATACGACATGACATTCCAGCCCCGATGATCGGCTACGCCTTCAAACGTTTTCTTGGCGCGGTGCCGACGCTTTTCATCATCGTCACGATCGCTTTCTTTATGATGCGCGCGGCGCCGGGCGGACCGTTCGATGCCGCCCGCAAGCTGCCGCCTGAAATCGAACGCAACATGAAGGCGGCCTATGACCTGGATAAGCCCCTGCTTGTCCAATACGGCCTTTATCTGGGACGGCTGGCGCAAGGCGACCTCGGCCCCTCCTTCAAGAGCAAGGACTTCACCGTCGCGCAGCTGATCGGCATCGGCTTGCCCGTCAGCGTGCGGCTGGGATTGGCGGCGATGGTGCTGGCGGCGGGGTTCGGCGTCTCACTGGGCGTCTGGGCAGCGCTGCGACAAAATCATTGGCAGGATTATTCGGTGATGAGCTTCGCCATGTTCGGCATCACCATCCCGACCTTTGTCACCGCGCCCATTCTCACCCTGATTTTCGGCGTCTATGGCATCAACATGTTCGGGCGCGAACTCACTCTGCCCGTCGGCGGCTGGAACGGCGGTGCGCTGCGCAACATGATTCTGCCGGTGATCGTGCTGGCATTGCCGCAGATCGCCATTCTCGCGCGGCTGACGCGGGGCAGCATGATCGAGGTGCTGCGCTCCAACTATATCCGCACTGCCCGCGCCAAGGGTTTGCCGGTGCAAACAGTGGTGGTGCGTCATGCCCTGCGCGCGGCCTTGCTGCCACTGGTCAGTTATCTGGGTCCGGCGGTAGCCGGCATCCTCACCGGTTCGCTGGTGGTCGAGCAGATTTTCGGCATTCCCGGCATCGGTCGTTATTTCATTCAGGCCGCGCTCAACCGCGACTACACGCTGGTGATGGGCGTGGTGATTTGCTACGCCGCCTTGATCATCCTGCTGAATTTCATCGCCGACATCCTGTACGGGCTTCTCGATCCGCGCGTGAGATTATCATGAGCGCGGCAGGGCAAAGGGGCGGGCAAAAAGCGCAAATTCTGGAGCACGCCTTTGCCGGACGCAGCCTGTGGATGGATGCCCGGGCCCGCCTCTTCCGCAACAAGGCTGCCGTGACCGGCATGACGGTTCTGGCCGCTGTCGCCCTGCTCGCGCTCCTGGCCCCGCTGATTTCGCGCTATGCCTATGACGCCATCGATTACAGCATCGTTTCCTGCGCGCCGGACTGGTGGCCATTCCAGGCCACCTGCAGAGCGGGCGGTACGCATTGGTTCGGAACCGATGCCGTCGGAAGAGACCTGTTCGTGCGCGTGCTCTATGGCGCGCGGGTGTCGCTGGCGGTGGGTTTTGTCGCCACCCTGGTCTCGCTGGTGATCGGCGTTCTTTATGGCGCCACCGCCGGATATCTTGGTGGCCGTGTCGATGCCGTGATGATGCGGGCCGTCGATATTCTTTATTCCCTGCCCTTTATTTTCTTCGTCATCATCCTGATGGTGATGTTCGACCGGAATTTCTTTCTGCTGTTCGTCGCCATCGGCGCGGTGGTATGGCTCACCATGGCGCGCATCGTGCGCGGGCAAACGCTCTCCGCCAAGCAGAAGGAATACATCGAAGCCGCGCGCGCCGCCGGGGTCTCGCCGCTCGGCATCATTGTCCGGCACATCATTCCCAATGTGGCCGGGCCGGTTGTGGTCTATGTCACCCTCACCGTTCCCGATGTGATCCTGATTGAAAGCTTTCTCTCCTTTCTCGGACTGGGCATCCAGGAGCCCTTGACCAGCTGGGGCGTTCTGATTGCCGATGGCGCCAACACCATCGAAGCCGCACCCTGGATGCTGGTCTTTCCCGCACTCTTCATGGGCGTCACGCTTTTCTGCTTCAATTTCATCGGCGACGGGCTGCGCGATGCCCTGGACCCGAAGGATTATTGATGGCGGCGCTGCTCGAAATCCGCGATCTCGACGTTCATTTCGCCACGCCGGACGGCGACGTCCATGCGGTCAAGAATGTCAGTCTCGACATCGCGGAAGGCACATGCCTGGGCGTGGTCGGCGAAAGCGGTTCGGGCAAGAGCCAACTCTTTCTGGCGGCGATGGGGCTTCTGGCCGCCAATGGCCGGGTCGCGGGAAGCGTTCGCTACCGGGGCCAGGAGCTTCTGGGACTGGAGCCCCGGCAACTGAATTTGTATCGCGGCTCCCGCATCACCATGATCTTCCAGGACCCCCTCACCTCGCTCACGCCGCATATGACGGTCGGGGCGCAGATCCGTGAAGCCCTGACTTTGCATCAAAAAATGCCGCGTGCGGAAGCCGACAAGCGGATACGCGAAATGCTGGATTATGTCCGCATCCCTGAAGCCGCGCGGCGGATGAAGCAATATCCCCACGAATTGTCCGGCGGCATGCGCCAGCGCGTGATGATCGCCATGGCGACGATCACCGGCCCCGACCTTCTGATCGCCGACGAACCCACCACCGCGCTGGACGTGACGGTTCAGGCTCAGATTCTGGAAATCCTGCGTGCGCTGAAGAAGGACCGCCAGACCGCCATGGCCTTGATCAGTCATGACATGGGGGTGATCGCGGGCAATGCCGATCAGGTCCAGGTCATGCGGCATGGAGAAGTGGTGGAACGGGGCGATGTCGACGGTATTTTTTATGCCCCACAGCATGACTATACAAAAATGCTGCTGGCCGCGATGCCGCGCCTGACCGATACGCCGGACATCGCGACCAGGCCCGGCGCTATTCTTCTGAAAGCAGACGGTGTGAAGGTCACCTTTCCCGTGCAAGGTGATGGCTGGCTTGCGCCGAAACAGGCGTTGCGCGCCGTTGATGGCATTTCGCTCACGCTCCGCGCCGGAGAAACCTTGGGGATCGTGGGAGAAAGCGGCTGCGGCAAGTCCACCCTGGCGCGTGCGGTGCTGCAGCTTCTTCCCACGGACAGCGGCAAAGTGGTGTGGCTGGGGCGCGACCTGACAGCGCAAAGCCGGGACGAAATCCGGCGCGCCCGCAAAGGTTTTCAGATCGTCTTCCAGGACCCGCTGGCAAGCCTGGATCCGCGCATGCCCATCGGCATCTCAATCGCCGAACCGCTGAGAACACTGGAACCGGGCCTCGCCCGCGCCGAAATCCGCGCCCGCGTGACCGACATGATGGAAAAAGTCGGCCTCGACCCGGCCTGGATCAACCGCTATCCGCACGAACTTTCCGGCGGCCAGAACCAGCGCGTCGGCATCGCCCGCGCCATGATAATCCGTCCAAGGATGATCGTTTGCGACGAAGCCGTGAGCGCGCTCGATGTTTCCATCCAGGCCCAGATCGTTGCGCTGATCAAATCGCTGCAGGCCGAAACCGGAATGGCCCTGATCTTCATCAGCCACGATCTTTCGGTGGTGCGTCAGCTTTCGCACCGGGTCATGGTGCTTTACCTGGGGCGCGTGGTGGAAACGGCGGATGCGGACGACCTTTATCGCGATCCCCGGCATCCCTATACCCGCGCGCTGCTGTCCGCGGTGCCCACACCCGATCCGAATGTGGAGCGCGCCCGCAAGCGCGCCTTGCTGAGCGGCGACCTGCCCTCGCCGCTCGACAGCCGCGCGGCGCTTGCCTTTCTCAAATCCCGGATAATCGACGATCCGCTGGCGGAACAATACCGGCCCCAGCTGATCGAAGTGGCGCCCGGTCATTTTGTCGCCGAACACGACCCGGCATGACCGTTCAGCGGACGCGCTGCACCAGATATTCATTGCCGTCGTTGCGCAGTTCAAGCGTGCCATGACCGCCCAATCCCTCGCCAACCGAAACCGTGTAGCGCGAGGCGGGCTCTTTCCAATGCGCGTAATTCACATCGTCCGCCTGTTGGCGCCAGACCGAGCCGTCCGACAGCGTCACCGTGAACATGCCGCGACGATCGAAACTATAGGCCGCTAGAGGGAGCCATTGCGCGTCGCTTCTATGGACCGGCGCTGGTGCATCTGGCCGTGGCCCGGCGGGAGGTATCGGCGCGCGAGCGGCGGGCATGGCGAGACGCTGTTGGAATTCCGGCGCAGGCGTGAGACCCAGCTTTCCCCGCATCGGCTGCACCGCGCCATAAACGCAATCGAGCCAGGCGCGATCTTCAGGCAGTTGATCGCAGCGCGCGAAGCCCGCATGGGCGTCCTCGCGCGGTCCGGCCTGAACACTCAGCGGGATGGCAGCGAGGATTGCGGCAAACAAGAACGATTTCATGGGGCTTCCGGCGGCGAGGCGTCGGAAGAGCAATGTCACAGTTACGTGACACTTATTTGACGCGCATCACCCGGTAATTCTGATCGCCGCGGACCCGCATGGTGTGGCTGCCCAGCATGTCCGACGACACCACGACCTGATAGCTGGAGGGCTGGCCGCTCCAATGCGCCCTGAGATCGTCGTAAGGCGATTGCTTCCAGACCTGGCCGTCCGCCAAGGTGGCGGTGAAAAGGCCGTCCTTGCCGAAAGTGAAGGCCGAGAGCCGCATGGCGCCGGCATAACTTTCTTCCTCGCTGGGACCGCCGAACAGATTGCCGATCCCCAGCCAGCCACTGTCGCCTTCGCTTTTCATCGGTGGAGGAGCCACCGGCGCGGTTTTGACTAGGCTGACCTGCGATTCAGGTGCCGGCGGCAGGCCCAACTGCGCCCGCATCGGCTGGGCGGCGCCATAGAAACAATTCAGCCAGGTCCGGTTGTCCGTGATGCTGGAGCAGCGCTGCAGATTGAGCATCACATCGTCGCGCGCCGGGTCGCTGGCGGCAACTGCCGGGGCAATGAGGAGACCCGATAGAGCAGTGGCGAGCAGAAGCAGGCGCGGCGTCATCCCCGAACTCCCGGGCTAAGAGCGTGATTGGTGTTCGAATATAATGGATTTTCCAGCGCTAATGCTATGGTGATGCTGGCAAAATATCCTTCCGGAGGCCGCAGCGCGCATGACGTCAGGACGCAAGATGAGCCGGCGGCTGGCGTTGGGCGGCGGCACCGCGCTGGTGCTGGGCGGCGGCTATTATCTGGCCAGCACGCCAGCCGGCGGGGCCTCCAGCGCCCGGCCAGAGCCGGGGACCTACTAT
This sequence comes from uncultured Rhizobium sp., assembly GCA_964461855.1. GTDB lineage: Bacteria > Pseudomonadota > Alphaproteobacteria > Micropepsales > Micropepsaceae > Rhizomicrobium. Next base: position 5,357 of record CAYWWT010000140.1, read on the forward strand.
CTCGGCAATGCGGGCGAGCCTTTCACGCTGGATCCCACCATGACGGACGCGGTGTGGGAAGATTTCATCATCGGCGACCTGATGATGGGGCTGACCACCGAAAACCCGGGCGGCCATCCCATTCCGGGCATGGCGGAAAGCTGGGAAACGTCGCCGGACGGGCTGACCTGGCGTTTCAACCTGCGCGCAGCGGAATGGTCCGACGGCAAGGCGGTGACGGCGGACGACTTTCTCTTCGCCTGGCGCCGTATCCTCAATCCCAAACAGGCGGCGTCCTACGCCTACTTCCCGTATGTGATCAAAAATGCCGAGGCCATCAATGCCGGCCGCCTGCCCGGCAGCGCGCTGGATGCGAAAGCGTTGGACGCGCGCACGCTCGAGGTCCGGTTGGAGCATCCGGCGCCCTATCTTTTGGAAATGCTGACCCACGCATCGATGATGCCCCTGCCCCAGCATGTCGTCGGAGCCAAGGGCAAGACCTGGACGCGGCCGGGCAACTATGTCGGCAACGGCGCCTTCGTCCTGAAAGAATGGATCCCCAACGACCATATCACTGCCATCAAGAATCCCCGCTTCTTCGACGCGCAGAATGTGAAGATCGATCGCGTCATTTATTATCCCACCACCGATTACGGCGCAGCGCTGCGCCGGTTGCGCGCGGGCGAACTGGATGCCCAGGACCGGCTGGAGAACAATCAGTTCCACTGGATCAAGAAGAACATGCCGGAATTGCTGGATCCAGTGCCGCAACTGGTCCTGGACATGATCGCGGTTAACATGACCAAGGCGCCATTCAACGATCTGCGGGTGCGCAAGGCGATCAATCTTTCCATCAATCGCGAAGCGATCACGGACAAGATTATCGCGGTCGGCTATGTCCCCGCGTACAATATCGTGCCCCCGAACACCGCCAATTTTCCCGGCGGGACCGCTTTCGATTTCAAGACCATGCCGTATCCGGACCGCACCGCCCTGGCGCAGACGCTGATGCGCGAGGCGGGCTTCGGCCCGAACAACCGCCTTCGCACCACTTACATGATCCGCTCTACCTCGGCAGGCTATTATCGTGCCGTCGCCGCCGCGCTGCAGCAGATGTTCGCGGTGATCTATATCGACGTCACCATCCTGCCCTCGGACGTCCAGATCTTCTACAAACAGATACAGGAGCATGATTTCGACATGGCGCAACCCGGCTGGCAGGCCGACTTCAACGACGCGTCGAATTTCCTCGACCTTTTCATCAGCGGCGGCGGCAACAATTGGGGCGCCTACAGCAACAAGGAATTCGACCGGATGCTGAACGCCGCCAAGGCGGATCCGAATGTCGAGAGCCGCGGGACCAAACTCGCGGCCGCCGAAGCCATCCTGCTGAAGGACCAGGCGGTCATGCCGCTCTTCTTCTGGGTCAGCGGCAACCTTGTCAGGCCTTACGTCAAGGGCTGGCAAGCCAATGCGCTGGACAAGCATCGCGCCCGCTGGATCAGCATCGACGAAAAGGCGCGCGCCGCTATCCTGGCATGACCAGTCTCGCCACTGGTCTTAACGGGCAAAATCGGGCAATTTCCCGCGCAAGCGACCCCATAGCTCAGCAGGATAGAGCGGCGGTTTCCTAAACCGTAGGCCGGAAGT
>CAYWWT010000141.1:0-6966 GCA_964461855.1 uncultured Rhizobium sp.
GCCATGGGGTCGTCGCCCGCGCGCAGCATTTCGGCGGCGATGTCGGGAATGACGCGGCATGCTTCCATGAACGCGATCTCCGGGCCTTCGCAGCTGATGGAGAGTTGCGCGGGCTCGACGCCGCTCGGCGTCTTGAGATGGAAGAAGAAGTCACGCATGGCACGACCTCATTGGCTTTCTACGCCTTCAATCTAGGTGTGCCAGGCTGAACCGGGCATGAATGGAACGATCAGCAAGACATGCCGGGTGGGAACGCGGGTGCGCGCGGTGCGTTCCCCTTGCTTCACCCAAGGGGCGTTCATGGCACGCATTCGTTTCCGCACGGCTTTTTTCATTTTGGCTGCAACCGTTGCATTTTCGTACTCCGCACGGGCGCAATCGCAGACCAATTCGGCGGGCGATGAGAAGGGCGCTTTCTCGATTCTGTTCGAGAACGATATCTTCGACAACACCGATCACGATTACACCAATGGCGTGGAGCTGGGTTATACCACCTCGCCGAACGGCACGCCGGATTGGGCGGTGCGCACGGCGCGCTGGTTTCCTTTCTTTGCGCAAACCGGCGATGTGCGCACGCGCTATGCCATCGGCCAGTCGATCTTCACGCCCACCGATATTTCCGTCGCCGATCCCGCGTTGACCGAACGGCCTTATGCCGGCTTTCTCTACGGCACGATGGGGCTGGTGGCCGATGACGGCATCAATCTCGACCAGTTGCAGGTGACATTGGGGATGGTCGGTCCCGCCTCGCTGGCGCAGGATTCGCAGAATTTCGTGCACAGCCTCATCAACGACAAGGAAGCGATGGGCTGGCACACCCAGCTGCGCGACGAGCCCGGTCTCGTCATCAGCTATGAGCGCGCGCTGCGCATCATTCCGCCACAGAGCTTCTTTGGCGCGGTGCTGGATATCGAGCCGCATTACGGCGCGGCGATCGGCAATGTCTATGACTATGCCAATCTGGGCGTGATGGCGCGCTTCGGCTTCAACCTGCCCAAGGATTATGGCCCGCTGCGCATCCAGCCCAGCCTGCCGGGTTCGGATTATTTCGAGCCCACCGCCGGCTTCGGCGCCTATGTCTTTGCCGGGGTCGATGGCCGCGCCATCGCGCGCAACCTGTTCCTGGACGGCAACAGCTTCGTCGACAGCCGCAGCGTGAGCAAAAAATCGCTGGTGGGCGATCTGACCCTGGGCGCGGCGATCACCTTCGATGCTTTCCGGCTGGCCTTCACCCATGTGATGCGCACGCGCGAATATGCCACCCAGTCGCGGCCCGACCGCTTCGGCGCGGTCGACCTCACGATGCGATTCTGAAAGCTAGGACCGGTCGCGGAATTTGCGCGCGATGGCTTCGAAGCCCAGCCACGCCGCCAGGGTGACCAGCAGCGCGATGATCAGTGCGAATTTGATCACCAGGCCGATCAGCTTCAGCACCAGAAGCGCCATGGCGCCCGCGATCAGGGCGGCCAGAATTGCAAATAATCTCAAGCCCATGGCGTCCTCAAAAGTTTCCCTGGCGGAATGAAAGCGGCAGGCGTAGATTTCTCATACATCTTCCGTGGAGGTCTTTGTCATGGCCATCGGAAATCACGCGTCTCATGATAGTTCCACGCCGTTCGTGGCATTCCTGCTGCTGGTGGCGGTCGCCGTGCTGGGTGTGACTTACATTTCCCTGACTGCCAGCAGCGATCGCGGCGAGCCGATGTCCCGCATGGCGTTGCTGTACCCGGTCGGCAAGTAGCCGAGCGGCTGTTTGTCCTTTCAGATCGACGCTTTCGGCGCCGTGAAGACCGCGTCCGTGACGTCGCCCGTGTTGAGAACGCCTGTGGGCTCGAAGCAGAGAATTTCGGCTTCCGCATCGGCGCAGGTGCGATGCTCGACCCCGCGCGGGACAGTGATGCATTCGCCGGACTGAAGGCTCACCACCCGGTCGCGGAATTCCACCCGGAACACGCCCTTCCACACCAGGAAGAATTCGTCTTCCGCCGCATGGGTGTGCCAGGGAAATTCGCCCTGCACCTTGATCAGCTTGATCTCCTGCCCGTTCAAGGCGGTGATCACCTTGGGCCGCCAATGCTCGTGAAAGAGCGAGAATTTTTCGTCCAGATTGATCTTCGCGGTCATGGTGTGAAGCCTAGATCGGTTGGCCGCTGCTTGGGAATTAAACAATCGGGTCATTCCCGGCCGAGCGAAGCGAGGGGAAGGGAATCCAGGTGGTAACGCTAGCCAAGTCTCAAAACCTGGATCCCCTTCCTTCGGCGCTGGCCGCGCCTCGCCGGGGATGACATTTGGTGCGCGTCGCTCGACATAAGGCTTATCTAAAACAGCCCGCCCGGATCTGAAACGGTCGGGCGGCGGCGCGGGCGGGCGGCGCGCTGTTCCGGCGTCATCGTCCAGCGTTCGCCTTCGACCGTCTTCAGGCAGGCTTTGACGCGCTCCGGCGTGGCGGCTTCTTCGCCCAGCCAGATCGCCCAGTCCTCCGGCGCCAGAACCGCAGGCATGCGATCGGTGGGCAAAGTCGCGATCAGCGCGTTGGCGGGCACCGTCACCATCACGCAGGCGGGAAGTTCGGCGAAATTCCGCCACAGCATTGCAAGGCCGAGCGCGGGCGTCTCGCCCGGCAGGATCACATTCTGCGGCCCCTTGTCGGCGGCCTCGTTGAAGGATTTCACCAGCACGATGCCGCGCTGGCCGTCATGAAAGGCGTCGCGGAACGTCGGCTTCACGTCGATGGTTTCGGCGCGGGCGTGAATGGGATCGGGGCGGCGCGGATCGTCGCGATGGGGAAAGCCCCAGCGCATCAATTGAATCCGCCGCACGCTCAAGTCGCGGTCCCACACGATCACCGGCAACTGGCTCATCACGCGATACGTGACTTCGCGGTCGTTGCCGATGCTCGCGCTGCCGCCGCCCAGCGCCGTGCCGGTGAGATTTTCGATGATCCGGGTGGTTTCAGCCCAGGATGCCTGGGCCGCGAATTTTCCGCACATGGGCGTTCCGTGACTCTGTGCGGTCTATTTGGGCGAAGGGCGGGGCCGGTGCAAGCGCCAGGGCGGCGCCTTGATAAGTTCACCCTTCGACAAGCTCAGGGTGAGGGTTTGTGTTGTTCCTCATGCTGAGCCTGTCGAAGCATGAAGAGCGCCACCTCCCGTGCGAAGGCCCGTGCCAGGTCCTCACCCTGAGCTTGTCGAAGGGTGAGAGGCGCAGACTTCTCAATCCACCCACGCATGCAGCTGGGCGATGCGGTCGCGATAGGCGTTGGCGAGGCACGAGGCATTGCGGCAGGCGGCGCGCTGCGACAGCCAGAGGTCCTGTTCTTCATTCACGGCATCGGGCGTGGTCGCCTTGGTGCGGGCGCGTTTGAGCAGCGCGGCGGTCTGCAGATCCAGTGCCGCCAGGGCTTTGTCGTTGCACACCATCTGCAACAGGTTCGATTTGGTCCTGGTGCAATCGAAGCTGGTCTTGAAGGGCGGCTTGTCCTCGGGGGCGGGGACTTGCGCCGCGGCGGCCAGCGGCAACAGCAGCAGACCGGCAAGGATTGTCATGCGAAACATGCGAGCCCCCCAGGTTCCTTCGGCCCTGCGACTATACACGTCTTGCGATGGCTCTCCGAGACTGGGATAGGGAGCCATGCAGGGGTTGGAAGATTTCGGGCTTTCCGCGCTTCTGGTCGCGCTGGCGGAGATGGGCGACCGCACCCAGCTTCTCACCATCATGCTGGCCGCGCGCTTTCGCCGTCCGCTGCCCATCATCGCGGGGGTTCTGGTGGCGACCTTGGCCAACCATGCGCTGGCGGCGATGGCCGGATATTATGTCTCCAGCTTTCTCGATGCCCCATGGTTCCGCTATCTGATCGGCGCGTCCTTCATCGTCATGGCGGGCTGGGTGCTGATCCCGGACAAGGAATCGGACGAAGGCGAAAAGACTTCGCATCGCGGCGTCTTCCTCACCACGCTGATTGCGTTCTTCATCGTCGAGATGGGCGACAAGACCCAGATCGCCACCGCCGCGCTGGCGGCGCGCTTCTCCAGCATCTGGATCGTGACCGCGGGCACTACTACCGGCATGCTGCTGGCCAATGTGCCGGCGGCCTATTTCGGGCACGCCATCACGCGCGTCGTGCCGCTGGCGGCGATGCGATATATCTCGGCGGGCGTCTATGCCGTGCTGGGTGTGGCCAGTCTGCTGGAGACGGCAGGCTATTTCGATTGATCTAGTCGCCGGTGCTGACGCGGCCCGCGCGGGTCAGGTTGGCCACCAGCGCCGCAATGCGTTGCCATTTCTCGCTTTCGCTGTGCTGGCCGCTTTCGCCATGCGTCTCGGCATTGCCCATAGCGATGGCTTCGGCCTCGCGCCCGTACATGCGGATCATGGCCTTGGCCAGATCGGCTTCGCTCTCGTCCTTCAACGCGCTCCCCAACGCAACCCCAGGACGAACGCTAGCAAGCCTCGGGACATTTTGCGACAAATATGAGAGGCTTCCGTACCGGGCAGGATTAAAAATACGAAGGGTTGCCCGGCCCGTGGCGGAGACCCTGCCCGTGGCGGAGACGGAAGCTTCGGGACATACTCGCAACGGGAAATGAGGGGGAAATTCATGTCCGCACGCTGGAAAAGTCTGGCCCTGGCCGGTGCCGCTGTCGCGCTTCTGGCGGTGCCCGCCGGATCGCAGCCCAGGACGCCCCCGTCCGATGCTTCGCATGGCGAGATCCTGTGGGACACCTACGGCGTGCCGCACATTTTCGGCAAGGACGAGGCGGGCGTGCTGTACGGCTTCGGCTGGGCCCAGGTTAAGAGCCACGCCAATCTGGTCTTGCGCCTCTACGGCCAGGCCCAGGGACGCGCCGCCGAATATTGGGGCGACCAATATGCGGAGTCGGACCGCTGGGTGGCCTCCAACGGCGTCACCGACCGCGCCAGGAAATGGTATTCGCAGCAGACGCCGCAATACCGCAAAGACCTGGATGCGTTCGCCGCGGGCATGACCGCATCGGCGCGGGCCAATGCCGCGAATATCGATCCCGAAGTTTTGAAAGTGCTGCCGCTGACCGGCGTGGACGTGATCGCGCATGCGCACCGGCTGTTCAACTATATCTATGTCACCTCGATCGAGCAGGTGCAGAACATCAAGGACGAGCACGACGTCGGCGGCTCCAACGCCTGGGCGGTGGCGCCCGCCAAGTCCAAGAGCGGCAACACCATGCTCTTGGCCAATCCGCATCTGCCCTGGGCGCCGAGTTACTTCACCTATTACGAAGCGGGGCTGGAAGGCCCGGGCTTTCGCATGTATGGCGCAACCCAGATCGGGTTGCCGCTGCTGCGCTTCAATTTCGACGACCGCCACGGCTTCACCAACACGGTCAACACCATCCTGGGCGCGACGATCTACAAGCTGACGCCGGCACCGGGCGGTTTCGAGAATGGCTATATGTTCGACGGCCAGGCGCGGAAGTTCGACACGCGCCAGGCCAGCTTCAAGATCCGTGCAGCCGACGGTTCGATGAAGACCGAGAATCTCACCATCCGCTCGACGGTGCAGGGACCGGTGTTCGTGACCAAGGCGGGCGCGACGGTGGCGCTGCGCGTGGCGGGGCTGGAGCGGCCCGAAGCCTTGAAGGAATATTGGGACCTGGGCATGGCCAAGACCTATGACCAGGCGCTGGCCGCCTTCCGGAAAGTTCAGGTGCCGACCTTCAATATCGTCTATGGCGATAAGGAAGGGAACATTCTCTATGTCGATAACGGCATCGAGCCCAAGCGCAAAAAAGGTGATTTCGCGTACTGGAAAGGCCTGGTGCCGGGCGACACGTCGGAAACGCTGTGGCAGGACAGCGATGTGATGACGTTCGAGGAGATTCCGCACGTCGCCAATCCGCCCTCGGGCTTTGTGCAGAACACCAACGATCCGCCCTGGACCTCGACCTGGCCGCAGGCGATCCATTACAAGGATTATCCGCCCTATATCGCCATCGAAGGTCCGCTTTCGATGCGCAACGAGCAGTCGCTGCACCTGATGGCCGACAGCGGCAAGATTTCGTACGAGGATTTCGTCCGCCTCAAGCACACCACCACCGCGCTTCTGGCCGACCGCATGGTGCCGGAGATTTTGAAGGCGGCGGAGGGCTCGAACGATGCCGAGGTGCAGAAGGCGGCTTCCGTGCTGAAGGCGTGGGACCATCAGTATAATGCCGACAGCAAGGGCGCGCTGTTGTTCGAGGAATGGGTGAAGGCCTTCGCCGGACCCCGCATGTCCGACCAGAAGAACTATGCCGTGAAATGGGATGCGGGCGATCCCATCGAGACCCCGCGCGGCATCGCCGACCCATCGGTGGGCGTGGCCAGCCTGAAGACGGCGGCGGCGGAAACGGTGAAACAGTATGGCGCCATCGACCGGGCTTATGGCGAGGTCTCACGGTTTCACATCGGTGACGTGAACATTCCGGGCAATGGCGGCCTGGGCAATCTGGGCATCTTCCGCACCATCACCTGGGGTCAGCTGGAGAATGGCCAGCGCAAGGTGAATGCGGGCGAAACCTGGGTGGCGATGATCGAGTTCTCGAATCCCATCAAGGCGATGGGTGTGATGAGCTACGGCGATTCCAGCCAGCCCGGATCGAAGCACAATTCCGACCAGCTGCATTTCGTGGCGGAACGGAAGCTGCGGACGTTATGGGTGAAGCGGCCGGATGTCGAAAAGCATGTCGAGGAGCGGACGAGCTACTAGCCATCCTGTCATTCCCGGCGAACATCGGCTGCCAGCAGGCGATGTGAGGGAGCGAGTAGCGGCAGCGTACGAACAATCCAGGCGTTCACGCATGCGCGACTATTACGTTTGCTTTTTCGCCGATGGCTGGAATCCCGCTTGGTTTGATACCTGGATCCCCTTCCCCTCACGATGCTAGCGCATCGCTCGGCCGGGGATGACAATGTTGCTTGTGTTTATGACTTGTAATTGTCATCCCCGGC
>CAYWWT010000142.1:0-6939 GCA_964461855.1 uncultured Rhizobium sp.
CGTGCCACAGACGCTCTACCGCTTAGGCAACATCCACGATCAATCGCAAGCCGATGCGCCGCCCGCTGCCAGGAAAGAATGCGTATGTGCCTGCCTCCAGCACTCTCAGCGAACGGATATTGAACATGTTCGTTATGCCGAATTTAAGCGAGGCAGCCTGTCCATCCATCTCGAACTTGTAGCGCGCATCCCAATCGACGGTCGTGAAGGCGGGAACCACAGCCGCATCGTTCAAAGTGCCTGGCACACTCCCGAAATGATTGATGCCCAAGTCGAAGGACAGGCTAGGCCATTCTGACGGATGCCAATTAACATCGAAGATCGCTTTGCGGGACGCGATGCCGACCGGCCTGTCGCCAGAGATGCCCAGACGCACGGCCTCACCGCTTACCCTGGGCTCCGAAAGCACAGCGCCAGCCACCACATCGATCTGATCCGTCAGATTTCCGGAGAGAGACAGCTCTGCACCCCGGTTCTCCAATTTCCCCAGCTCGCGAAAGACATTCGCGGGATCGAGATTGAGATAATTCTTTTTCAGATCGAAGACATCGGCGACCAGGCTTAGCTCGGGCAACAACTTCCAACGCACCCCGCCATCCACTTGGCGCGTTGTAGTCGCTGGAAGTGCCTGGTTGCTGTTGGCCGCGTTGCTCGGCGCGATACCATTTTCCTCAAGCCCCTGAGTATAGCTGCCAAAAATCGCCACTCGGTCTGTTATGTTCCCCGTGGCCGAACCGGTCAGCAGCCATGGCGACGTATCCAAAACAGCGGGAGCCTGCCCAGGTTCGAGCGCGCGTTTGTGGTAGCGCACACGCTGCGCACCCAGGCTGATTTGCAGCCGGTTTTCCCACGCCACCTGATACGCCAAACCGATCCAGCTTTCATCCACATGGTCGCGGGTCAGCGGCGCGAACTGGACATTCGGCCTGGGCGTATCGACGAATTGATTGATCGCCTGGGGCCCGACATCGACCGTGACGGAATTACCATAGAGCCCGTTCCAGTTCCGGCCGCGCAGCGAGAAAATCAAGCGGTGGACCCACGGTCCGTCGGCGAAACTCTTTTCCAGCCGGAATTCCCCGCTGGTGGAGCCGAGATGGGAAGGCGGGCTCACATCAACTTCCATCTCGCCCCGGCCATTCCGCATAAGGCCGGCAAGTTGCGGAAAGCTGCTCTTGGGATTGACCAGTTCGGAACGGAAAACGCCCAGCCGAACCAGCCAAGACGAAAAGGAGTAACTCAGCAACCCGCCATAATTGATGCTGAAGTCCTGGCCGCGCGCCCAGCTCGGCCCCCAGAAATGGTGTTGCGCGATGGGGTCCGGCAGAAAGTCGCCCGCAGGCTCATAAACCTCGCCGTCCTTGGCCGCATAGGTGTCTTTGCGCGACCAAAAGGGGAGGATTTCCAGATTGGGCGAGGGCGTCCATTTCAAAAGGACGCCGATATTACCTTCGTAATTATCGGAACCGCCCGGCGATATATTGCGGTTGTAGCCGATGCCGCCACCCGCCCGCAGCGTCTCGCTCAAAAGCAAGCCGCCGTCAATTTGCAGGGTGTTGTAACCGTAAGTGTTGCCTTCCGCGAGCACACTGAGATGGGGGGCATCGCCTGGAATTCTCAGCGCATAGTCCACGATCCCGGTGGGCGCGGGAAAAGCGTAGCCTTGCGCGGCGATACCGACACGGATGCGCGACGCTTCTTGAATGCGATCGTTTTCATCGCCGACCTTGTCGAAATACAAGCCCTGGATGCGCTCGTTTCCCGCCTGAAGCGGGGAAAATCCACGCACATCTTCTGTATCATAGATGCCGATCTTCTCGTTACCGATGGTGGTCCCGAAAGCATCGTCGGCCTGTGTTACGGCGTTTTCGGAAACGCGCTGGGCCTGCGCGCCACGGGCCCCGATGATGGACGCTAGTACCGCCAAAATTGCGACCGCTAAGGGACCCGGCAGCCCGCAACTCCGCGACGCCTCGACGATTTTTTTCTGTCCCCTCGCACTATTCACACTTTTCGCCCGCTACGCCGGAACTGCTCGTACATATCGTCGAACAACTCCTTGCCGCGCGCGACGCGCGCTTCATCTTCGGCATGCGTCCGGCAGATACCCGCGATCACGTGGGCGATGCCCGCCGTTTCCGAGCGCCCGAACTTTCCGTCCTTCAGATCGATGTCGTGGATGATTTCTGCGATGGCGTGCAGGGCCGGGTTGGCTATTCCCACCCGCTTGAGCAGCGTCTCGAACGAGCAATTGTCCCCTTCATGCGTGAATTCTGCTTCGTGCATGTCGTAGCGCAACTCCCCCGGCTGGGGCTGGTAGGTCTTTCCCGGCACGAATTTGAATTGGGCCTCATGATCGATGAAGCGCTTGATCAGCCAGGTGCAGGCAATCCGGTCGACGTGAATGTCCTGGCGCGTGACCCAGGTTCTTGCCGACAGTTGTTTCGCATCGATAACGGCCCGCTTGCCACTGGCAGGCGCCTTGGCGATGGGACTGTGTTCCAATGTCGCCAGCAGGCCCTCCACCGTCTGGCGTTTGCCCGCGCCGAAATAATCAATCCGCGCGATCTCAGCCAAACGTTGGCGGAATTTAATCAGCGCCGGTTCCAGACCGGAGGCCGGTCTTTTGGCTTTGTGGCGCGCCTGGGAAAATAGCCGCACATCCTTTGCGAGCGTGTCATAGCTCGCGTCCCTGGCGGCATTGAATAGCGCCCTGACCTGGTCGTCACGCATGCCGGATATGAAAGACGCCTCACAAATGACGCCGTCACCGCCATTCCGCTCGATCTCGCGCAGAAGTCCTTGAATATCCTTGCGTGTCTGTTCCGTGGCGGGAAGCACATAGACGGAGTTCTTCAGGCTCACCACGCCCAGGCTTTGCAGGCGCCGCCATATCTTCACCCGCAGATAGGCAGGCTTGGCGGGGAACTGATGGACAAGCAGCAACCACCCGGAACCGGAGTTTCCAATGGAGGGGCGCTCGGCTTTCACTGCCATGATATACTCATATCACTACATTGACACGCGGAAACGTCTGTATCAAGAGTTGCGCCTGCCGGTCCATGGGCTGGACGGCAATTGGAGGAGATTGCTTGTCCACCGCGAGCCAATCCATCGTCCCCAACCAAGCCTCCCTCACCGGAAGTCTGCCATCGCCTGGTGAGGCTTTCTGGACTTGGTCGCGCATCGCCATGCTCAGCTTCGGCGGTCCGGCGGGCCAGATCGCGGTGATGCACCGCATCTTGGTGGAAGAGAAACGCTGGATAGGCGAAGGCCGATTTCTGCACGCACTCAATTATTGCATGTTGCTGCCCGGCCCCGAAGCGCATCAACTCGCGGTCTATATCGGCTGGCTGCTCCACAAGACGCGCGGCGGCATTCTGGCAGGTGTCTTATTTGTCCTGCCCGGTTTGATTTCGCTGGGCGTTCTCAGTCTCGTCTACGCCGCGTTCGGCGAGATCGGTTTGGTGCAGGGTCTCTTTTTCGGATTGAAGGCCGCTGTCCTGGCGCTGGTTCTACAGGCTGTCATTCGGGTCGGCAGCAGGGCGCTCAAAACGCGCGCTCAGGTGGCTATAGCGGGAGCAGCTTTCGTGGCCCTGGCACTCTTCGCGCTGCCATTTCCGCTGGTTATCGCTGGCGCGGCAGTCGTTAGCCTGCTCGGGCGAGCGCTTCGTCTTCCCTGGTTCGAGGGAAATGCCGGACATGGCGCCGGATCGGCGGCAAATGATGCCCCTGCACTGATCGATGCCGCTTTCGCCAGAAAGATACCTGCGCATGTGAAGCCATCGGTGCTCCGGTTCGCGACGGTTCTTTTCGTTGGACTTCTTGTATGGATGGCCCCTCTGGGCATTCTTCTGGTGACGGTGGGCAGCCGCAATGTTTTCACGGCGGTGTCTCTCTTCAACGCCAAAATGGCCGTGGTGACGTTCGGGGGCGCTTATGCCGTTTTGGCGTATATGGCGCAGCAGGCGGTGGAATACTTCCATTGGCTGAAGCCCGGCGAGATGCTGGTCGGCCTTGGTTTTGCCGAGACGACACCAGGACCCCTTATCAGCGTTGTCCAGTTCGTGGGCTTCATGGCCACATTCCGGCAGCCCGGCCCGCTCAATCCATTAGTGGCCGGAACGATTGGCGGATTGCTCGCCATGTGGATGACCTTTGTTCCGTCCTTCCTCTGGATTTTCCTGGGCGGCCCTTATGTGGAATACCTGATCACCAACAAATCTCTTAATGCCGCTTTGAACGCGATTACGGCCGCAGTGGTGGGCGTCATTCTCAATCTCGTCCTCTGGTTCGGGTTGCACACCCTGTTTGCTCAAACGAATATTTTGCGGATTGCTGGACTGACGTTGTCCGTTCCAGTCCTCGCAAGCATCGACTGGGCCGCGCTTGCGATCTCGCTATCGGCCTTTATTGCGATCTTCCGCTTCAAGATGGGAATGCTCCCGGTTCTGATCGGCAGCACCGCGCTGGGTGCTCTGTATTTTGTGTTTTTTCGCTAGCCAATTTTCCACAACAGGAGACGTCGCATGACACCCACCCGCCGCCACTTCGTCAAAGCCGCCAGCCTTGCCGCCGTCACCGCATCTACCGCGGGTCTGGCCCAATCCGCAAACGCACAAGCGGCTGCGACAGGGAAGTCCGCGACCTATGTCATCAAGCCGCTTCCCTTCGATCCAAAAAACATCAAAGGTCTTTCGGAAAAAATCATCGTCAGCCACCACGACAATAATTATGCGGGAGCGGTTAAGCGGCTGAACGCCATCGCGGCGCAGCTTGCGGAGACAGATTTCGCAAAGGCGCCGGTCTTCACCGTCAATGGCCTGAAGCGCGAAGAATTGATCGCGATGAATTCCATGATCCTGCACGAACTTTATTTCGACAGCCTGGGTGGAGGCAGCGCTCCGGCGGGCAATCTGGCTGATGCGATAACCCGCGATTTCGGCAGCCTGGATCGCTGGCGGGCAGAGTTTTCAGGCCTCGGACGAGCCGAAGGAGGCGGGTCGGGCTGGGTTCTGCTCAGCTATTCTCCGCGAGACAAGCGGTTGGTCAATCAATGGTCGGCGGATCACACCACCAATATCGCGGGCGGGCGGCCTATCCTGGCGCTCGACATGTACGAACACGCCTATCACATGGACTATGGCGCAAGCGCTGGCGGTTATGTCGAGGCCTTCATGGCGGCAATCCGCTGGGACAATGTCGCTGCGCTGTTCGACCGCTACAGCCGGGAAGCATAACCATCCAAGCCGGAAGGAAACGATATGGCATCCGAACCGAGCCGTCGCACCTTCGTTCAACTGGCCGGGACGGCCACCGCCGCACTTGTTCTTGCGCCGGTGGTCGAGCTGGCCGCGAAGCCATGCGCTGTGACCCGCGTCCTGTTTGTCTGCCCGCTTGGCGTGGTGAAAAGCGCCATCGCCCGCGAGCAACTCCGGCGCATCGCCAAGGCGCGCGGGCTTTCCGTTCAGGTTCGGTCACGGGGCATCGAACCGCCCGCAATTCCGGCGAACGACATCTCGCCCGGCCTGACAGCGCATCTGCGTGAAGAGGGCATCGATCTTTTCGCCGATCCGCTCAGGCACTTCGCAAGGGCCGATGCGGAGCGCGCCGACATCGTCATCGCGTTCGATGAGGCGGCGGAGGCTCCCGGTCTAGAACATGCGCGCAAATGGCATAGCCCGTCCTGGAATGACGATTACGCCAACGCCAAGGCGAAAATGGACGAACGAATTCCCGTCCTGGCGGACGAATTGGCCAAGCGGCCTTGTTGAGGGTGCCGAACAATGAAAGCTGCATTCCTTGCACTCGCCTTGGCTGCCGCGACGCCATCCGACTATGCCGGGCTTTTCACCAAAATCGCTGATGTGCCCTTAGGAGCTAAGACCAGCCGGTTCGATTATCAAAGCATCGATCCCCGCACGGGTAGGCTGGCGGTGTCCGTGATGGGGTCAGGCAAGCTCCTGGTGTTCGACGCCAGGGGGCAAACCGTGATTTCCGAGCTGGATGGCTTTCCCAAAGTGACCGGTGTCCTGATGGTGCCGGAACTTCGGAAAATCTATGCCAGCGTGCCGGGCGCCGGATTGGGCGCCTCCCTGTCCGTGGCGCTGGGCATGACCGGCATCGGCAAGGGGTCTGGTGCAGTGGCCATTCTGGACAGCACTGCGTTGAAGGAGATCGCGCGGCTGCCCGGTGGCGTTTTTCCCGACGGTATCGCCTATGATCCGAAAGACCGGCGTATTTTCGTTTCGGACGAGATGGGCGGGGCCCTTATCGTGATCGGGGCAGAGGACGACAAACCCATCGCGCGCATTGATGCGGGCGGAGAGACGGGCAATGTCCAGTATGATCCCGTCACCCGCCGCGTCTATGTGCCGGTGCAGAGCCATGACGAACTCATCGCCGTCGATCCGGCGGCGCTGAAAGTGGTGGCGCGCCATCCGCTTACCGGATGCAAGCATCCCCATGGGCTTCGCATCGCCGATAGCGCTGCCATCGGTTATGTCGCCTGTGACGAGAACGACCGGCTCCTGACAGTCGACCTGGCGAGCGGCCGGGTCACCGCCGATCTCAGCATCGGCGGCGATCCGGATGTGCTGGCCGCCGATCCCGGTCTGAAACGGCTCTATGTCGCCTCAGAAAGCGGCTTTCTATCCGTGATCGACACAAGGGATGCCGCAAAACCCGCCAAGCTGGGCGATGTGATGGTAGGCGTGAACGCCCATTCCGTCGCCGTCGATCCCTTGACGCACCGGCTGTACCTGCCCTTGAAGGATTTGGGCGGAAAGGCGGTAATGAGAATATTGGCGCCTACGTAGGGCCGCTGGCGGTTAGCCAATCTCTTTACAAGCCTTTGGAATATATTGAGACGGGAATATAGGGTTAGCCAGAATAACCCCCTGATGGACCTAAGGCAGTCCACTCCCTCTCTGTCCGCCA
>CAYWWT010000143.1:0-6899 GCA_964461855.1 uncultured Rhizobium sp.
GTTCGAAAGCGCGCGCCTATGCTTATTTGACGACACCGCCAGACAAGAAGCTCACGGACACCGCGACGCGCCGATTGGAAGTGCTGCAATCCCTGGATCAACTGGGCGCTGGATTTTCCGTCGCCAGTCACGACATGGACATCCGCGGTGCCGGCAACCTTCTGGGCGAGGAGCAATCCGGCCATGTCCGCGAGGTCGGCATCGAGCTTTACCAGGAGATGCTGGAGGAAGCGGTGTCGTCCTTGCGCGAAGGCGGCGACGCCGACGCGATGGACGATCAATGGTCGCCCGCCATCAATCTGGGCGCTTCGGTGCTCATTCCGGAAAGCTATGTCGGCGATCTCAACGTTCGGATGTCGCTCTATCGCCGCCTGTCGGGGTTGGAAACACGCACCGATATCGACGGCTTCGCGGCGGAACTGATCGACCGTTTCGGCGCGCTGCCGGAAGAGGTCAAGCATCTCTTGGAGATCGTGGCGATCAAGCAGTTGGCGCTGGCGGCGGGCGTGGAGAAGATCGATGCCGGGCCCAAAGGCGGCACCATCGCCTTCCGCAACAATGCCTTCGCCAATCCGGTGGCGCTGATCAAACTGATCAGCCAGCACAGCGGAACCATGAAAGTGCGCCCCGACCAGAAGATCGTGGTGACTCGTAACTGGCCGACGCCGGACGACCGGCTCAAGGGCGCCAAGTCGCTTTTGGGGCAATTGGCACAGCTGGCGACCGCGGCCTAGTTGAATTCCATCAGGTTGCCACTGCCGGCCTGGATACGTTCCAGCAGCAGCGAACATTCCGGCACCATGCGCTCCATCCAGTAGCGGGCGCTGATGAGTTTTTCCTTGTGGAACTGCGTGTCCTTGCCGAGGGAGAGCTTGGCCATGCGCGCCCACATCCAGGCCAGCATGGTGATGCCCATCAGGCGCAGATAATCCGAAGCGCCGGCGCCGGCATCGTTGGGATTCTTGATGCCGTTCTGCGCCAGCCACATCGTGGCGGCCTGCAGGGCTTCCATACTGCGCTTCAGGCCCTTGGTGTAGGGCGCCAAAGCTTCGTCCTTTTCATTTTCCGCCAGCCAGCCGTTCAAAGCGCCGAACAATGCCAGGGGGGCGGCGCCCCCTTTGCGGCCCAGCTTGCGGCCCACCAGATCCATCGCCTGCACGCCGTTGGCGCCTTCATAGGTCTGGTTGATGCGGCCGTCGCGAACGAACTGTTCCACGCCATTGTCGCGGATATAGCCGTGGCCGCCATAGCATTGCATGGCAAGGTTGGCCGCCTCGAAACCCATGTCGGTGCAGAAGGCCTTGAGCACCGGCGTCATCAGGTCCGCCAGAAATCCCGCCACCGCGGCATCTTCGCGCTTGGACTGCGCCACCGACATGTTGAAAGCGGTCCAGGCGGCGAGGGCGCGCCCGCCTTCAATGAAAGCGCGGCTATGCAGCAGCATGCGCTTGACATCGGGATGCACGATTTCCAGATCGGCGGGCTGATCGGGTTCGACGGGGCCGGTGAGGGCGTGGCCGACACGCCGCTCATGGGCATAGGCATAGCCGTTCTGGTAGGCGACATCGCCGATGGCGATGCCCTGTACGCCCACGCCAAGCCGTGCCGCGTTCATCATGCCGAACATCCCCGCCATGCCGGCGGAGGAGGAGCGCTTCTCGCCGGGTTTGAGCGGCTCGGGCTTGGGGCCCAGCCGCCAGGCGACGGCATTGTCGAAATTCAGCACGCAGGTCGCCTGACCCTTGATGCCCATCTTGTGCTCGATGCCGCCCACGCTGACGCCGTTGCGGGCGCCGACGCTGCCATCTTCGCCGACCAGGAATTTCGGCACCATGAAGAAATTCACGGTCGACAGATCGTCATGGATCTTGCCGTCCGCATCCGGGATCTTGGCGATCACCATATGAATGATGTTGTCGGTGAGGTCCTGGTCGCCGCCCGAGATGAAGATCTTGGTGCCGGTGATGCGATAGCTGCCGTCGGGCTGTTCGACCGCGCGCGTCTTCATCAGGCGCAGGTCCGTGCCGCAACCGGATTCCGTCAGGCACATCGTGCCCGCCCATTCGCCGGATACCATTTTGGGCACCAGATGCTGTTTCATCCAGTCCGCGCCGGTGGCGATCAGGGCGCCATAGGCGGCGGAGGTAAGGCCGGGATACATCGCCAGCGACTGGTTGGCGGCCATCGCCATTTCGCCCACCGCCATGCTCATCACCACAGGCATGTTCGAGCCGCCATGCTCTGCGGGCGCCGACAGGCCGCCCCAACCGCCTTCGCTATAGGCGCGATAGGCTTCCTTGAAACCCTTCGGCGTGCGCACGACGCCGTTCTCGAAATGACAGCCTTCCTCGTCGCCCGACTGGTTGATGGGCTGGAAGACTTCCTCACAGAATTTTCCGGCATTCTTCAGAATGTCGTCGATCAGATCGGGCGCGAGGTCTTCGAATTGCGGCAGATCGCGATGTTTTTCGGCTTCGAGGAAATCGTGGATCAAAAAGCGGTAATCTTCGACCGGCGCGCGATAGATCGGCATATCCAATTCCCTTGCAATATCGCTTTTTGTACGCCGGAGGCGCAAAATAGAAAAGCGGCCGGGAGCGTGAGCTTCCGGCCGCCTTCTTCCGCATCGTGTCCGCTGACGGACCCGTGGCGCGGGATCTCTATTTCATGTTGCCGCTGGCAGACCCGTTGACGGATGCTGAGGCGGGAGGCTGCTGCGCGCGGGCCAAATCCTGGGCTGCTTGCGCCTGCGCATCATTGGTGGCGGCTTGCGTGTTGTTCATGCCGCTGTTCGCCTCGCCCATCGCATGCCGTGTCGCGTTGGATGCCGCGCCGGTGGCACCGGGCGTTGACATGCTTGCGGATGCGCCTGCGCTCTGACCCATCGCGCTCGTATTGGCCGATCCACTGGCACCAGCCGAAGCGGTGTTGTTGAGAGTAGAACTGGCATTGTCCTGAGCGGCTTCCGCTCTCTTTTCCACGGAGCCGGTCGCGCTGTTCGCGGTATTCTCGGTGCGCCGGGTCGCTGTCGAAGCCGCATCGGTCGCAGGCGCGGTTGAAGGCGGTGTCGCATGAACCTGGCCGCTGATGCCGGTCGTGGTGCGGGTGGTGGGGACGCCATTCATTCCGCCATTGGCCATGCCGCCGGCCGAACCCCCGATACCGCCGACCGTTCCACCCAGGCTGCCTGCTGCACCGCCGCCCAGGACTTGCGCGGCCGCTGGCGCGGCGATCAGGGCTGCGCCGCCGAGAAGGCTGGCCGCCAAGGCCACTCGAAGGGAATTTCTCATTTTGTCTCCTCCGGGCGTACTGCGAGACGCCCGTTTGGTTTCTTCAGGAGACAACGAATCCGAGGCGACTTTTTTCCCGGCGCTCGTAGGAAACTCGAATTTTCCCGGTAAAATACAGTGCGTTTCCGTACCGCGAGCGCCTAGGAAGCGTCCCGGATTGAAAATCTGCGGCTGCGCGCGAGGAGGAGGACCAGCCCGGCGGTCAGCAACGGGCCAACGGAAAGCGCGGCCATGCCAGCCGCATAATTGCCGTTCTCCTGGCGAAAGAGGCCCAGAATATACGGCCCGGCAAAGCCGCCCGCCGCCGTGCCCATGGTGTTTATCAGGGCAATGCCGCCTGCCGCGGCGGCGCCGCCCAGAAAGGTGGACGGCAGAACCCAAAACGGGCCCTGCAGCGCCATCGAACCAACCAGCACCAAGGTCAGCGCGGCGAAGATCACCAGATTGGAATGAACCATGCTCGCGACAAGGAAGGCTGCCATCATCATCAGCGCGGGGGCGGCGACATGCCAGATGCGCTCATTGCGCTTGTCGCTGGAGCGGCCCCAATAAATCATCGCGATCATGGCGAGAAGATAGCAGGGCGCGATGGCAAAGCCGGTGGCGAGAATGGAAACGCCCATGCCTTGCACGATCTGGGGCATCCAAAGTCCCACGCCATAAAAGGCCATCGAATACCCGAAATAAATGACGCCCAGCGTATAGACACGCGGGTCGCGCAAGGCGGCCCAAAGATCGCGATGCTCCGCCACATCGTCCTTGGCCAAGGCGGTGGCGATGGTGTCTTTTTCTTCGCGGGTCAGCCAGGACACATCGCTGGGCCTGTCGGGAAGCAGCTTCAGCACCACCAGCGCCAGCAGCATCGCCGGTACGCCTTCGATCAGAAACAGCCATTGCCATCCGGCCAGGCCCAGAACCCCGTTCAGCCCCAGAAGCAGGCTGGAAAGAGGCGCGCCCACGATATTGGCAAGCGGATTGGCCGCCATGAACAGCGCCACCAGCCGCGCCCGGTAGGATTTGGTGAACCAATAGGTCATGTACAGAATCATGCCCGGGAAGAACCCGGATTCGACGATCCCCAGCAGGATGCGGACCGCATAGAAGCTGTTGGCGCCGCTCACCGCCGCGTTGGAGGCCGACAAGGCGCCCCAGGCAAGCAGGATGCAGAAAATCCAGCGGCGCGCGCCCACCCGTTCCAGGATCGCGTTCGCAGGTATCTGGAAGAGCGCGTAACCGAGAAAAAAGGCGCCCGCGCCGAAACCATAGACCGCCGGACTGAAGCCCAGGTCGCGATTCATGGTCAGGGCGGCGAACCCGACATTCACCCGATCGATGATGTTGATGAAATAGAGCAGCATCATCAGCGGGATCAGGCGCCAGGCGCATTTGACGAAGACTTGATCCTGCTGTTCCGTCATGACGCCCCCGCGCATGGCCGCCATCGCGCCGTGGCAGCCGCGAAATCCTTAGCATGCTTCGATGGGGCGGGCAGGAGATTTCTCTGCGGCGGCCCGCTTCTGTGCCGGCCGATATGCGCTATAGTCCTGCCAGCTTCGATATCCAGGGGTGGGGCATGTTCTGGAAACTGGCGGGCGCTGGCGTAATTCTGGTTTCGGCCTTCACGCTTTCGGCGCGCGCGCACGTCGTTAAGCTTCAGGTCGAACATCGCGATCCGGTCCTGAATGGCAAGACCTTCGGCGCCGCCGGCGCCTACGAGAAACTCAGCGGCAAGGTCGAGTTTGCACTCGACCCCAGGCTTCCCATCAACAGACGCGTCATCGATCTGAATCTGGCGCCGAAGAACGCACAAGGACTGGTGGAATACACCGCCGATTTCATGATGCTGAAGCCGGTCGATCCGTCGCGGGGCAATGGCAGGCTGTTCGACGAGGTGGGCAACCGGGGCGGCAAGGCG
This sequence comes from uncultured Rhizobium sp., assembly GCA_964461855.1. Lineage (GTDB taxonomy): Bacteria > Pseudomonadota > Alphaproteobacteria > Micropepsales > Micropepsaceae > Rhizomicrobium. The sequence continues at coordinate 5,206 of CAYWWT010000143.1, forward strand.
ATGCTGTCCATGTTTCAGAAAGCCAAGGGTAGCCGCGATCCGCAGACTGCGGAGGAATTCGGCAATGGCGCCCTGATGAACCAGGGCTACACGCTGGTCTGGATGGGCTGGCAATGGGACGTGCCGAACGGCCAGATGCGGATGGATATGCCCATCGCCACGGAGGGCGGCAGGAAAATCACCGGCCTTGTGCGCGGCAATTTCATTCCCAACGACAATTCACCGACCCAGCCGTTGGCGGACCGCAATCATCTCGCTTATCCGATCGACGACCCCGACGGTCCCGACAGTGTGATGACGGTGCGTGACCGCGCCGCCGACAGGCCGCAGGTAATTCCGCGTGCAAAATGGCATTTCGTCGGCGACGCCAGCGTATCGCTGGAGGGCGGCTTCGAGATGGGCCGCATCTATGACGTGGTCTATCGCGCCCGCGATCCGCGCGTGGTCGGCACCGGGCTTGCGGGCACGCGCGATCTGGTGAGTTTCCTGAAATATGACCGCACCCCTGCCAATCCCATGCCCACGATCAAGTATGCCTATGGCTGGGGCGTCTCGCAGAGCGGGCGGTTCCTGCGGCAATTCCTCTATGAAGGCTTCAACGAAGACGAACAGGGCCGCCAGGTCTATGACGGTGTGTTGGATGAAGTGGGTGGCGCGGGGCGCGGTTCCTTCAACTATCGCTTCGGCCAGGCCTCGCGCGATGCGGAGCAGTTCTTCAATGTCTTCTATCCCGCCGACATGTTCCCCTTCACCGACGCGGTGGAGAGTGATCCGATCCTGGGCAAGACAGATTCGATGCTAGGCCCTGCCGAGGCGCGCCATGTCGCCCCGAAGGTCTTTCACATCTTCAGCAATTCCGAATATTTCAACCGCGCCGGATCGCTCATTCATACCGATGTGAACGGCACGCGCGATATCGCGCCGCCCGCCAATGCGCGGATCTATTTCGTGTCGTCGGGCCCGCATGCCTTTGGCCCCATGCCGCCCGTCCAGGCGAAGGGCGCCGCCGGGCTGAACAATCCCGTGCAGCGCAATCCCGTGGTGCGCGCTTTGCTGCGCGACATGGATCAATGGGTGGTGGATGGCGCACCGCCGCCGGACAGCCGCATTCCCCATATCGCGGATGGCACTCTGGTGCCGACCGAAAAGGCCGGATGGCCGAAGATTCCCGGCGTGCACTTTCCCGTGCCCTATCTGAAAACCTATCGCCTCGATTTCGGGCCGGACTGGAACAAAGGCATCGTGCGCGAGCCGCCCGTGGTGGGGCAGATTTACGTCAACCTGGTTCCGGCGGTGGATGCAAGCGGCAACAGCCGCGCGGGTATCCGGCTCCCCGCCATTGAAGTTCCAGTCGGCACGTATGGGGGCTGGAATTTCCGTGATCCGGCGATCGGTTCCGGCGATCAGCTTTTCGGCGAGATGGGATCGTTTCATCCCTTCGCCCGCACCAAAGCACAGCGCGAAGCCAGCGGCGATTCCCGTCTCTCGGTCGAAGAGCGCTATGCCAGCCGGGAGGATTATCGCGCCAAGGCTGCAGCGGTTTCAAAGAATCTGGTGGCAGAGCGGCTGGTATTGCCTGAGGACGAGCAGGAGCCGGTCGATCTGGCGGTCTCGCTCTATGACTGGGCGTCGCAGCCTGAACGGAAATAATTGGCGACCCCAGGAAGACTCGAACTTCCGGCCTACGGTTTAGG
>CAYWWT010000144.1:0-6893 GCA_964461855.1 uncultured Rhizobium sp.
CCTTCGCGACGGCTCGCGCCGCATCACCAAGGTCACCGAAGTGATCGGCACCGAAGGCGATGTCGTGATCACCCAGGATCTCGTCACCTATGAAGTCGAAGGTGAAGATGAAACCGGCAGGCTCAAGGGGCGGCATATCGGCACCGGCATCGTGCGTCCGGCCTTCTGGGAACGTGCTCGCTATTACAATCTGGAACGCGAACTCGCCGACGCGCTCGACAAGGTCAATCAATGATCTTCGTCGTCGCGATTCTGGCATTGATGGCCCTTGGCGGTGTCGCTTTCGCTTTTGCCGGCGGCGATGAACGCACCCAGAAGCGCGTCAACACATTCGTGAAATCCCGCGATGGGAAAAGAGCGGGTTCCCGTGTTCCGGAAGCCACGCAGAAGCGCAAAAGTGTTGCCGTGGTTCTCAAGGATGTGGAGAAGAATCAGGCGGCGATGCGCGAGAAGAACCGGCCTACTTTACGCCGGCGCCTGGAACAGGCGGGATTTGACGGCAATCCCCGCAATTACTGGATCATCTCCGGTGCCGTCGGCCTTTTCACGGCGCTGATATGCCTGATGACGAACCAGCCCAAGCTGGTCTTGTTCCTGGCGCCGGTCGGCGTCGGCCTGGGTCTGCCGCGCTGGACGTTGAACTTCCTTTTCGCACGCCGGAAAAAACGCTTCACCAAGGAATTTGCCGGCGCGATCGATGTCATCGTGCGTTCGGTCAAATCCGGCCTGCCCGTCAATGAAGCGCTTCGCATCGTGGCGCGAGAAACGCCGGATCCGGTTGGCTCGGAATTCACGCGCCTGGTGGATGGTCTCAAGGTCGGTGTAACCTTGGAGCAGGGCCTGAAAAAGATGCACGAGAATATGCCGACGGCGGATGTCGGCTTTTTCGGCATTGTGATGACCATTCAGGCCAAATCCGGCGGCAATCTGTCTGAAGCGCTGTCGAATCTGGCGGCGATTCTTCGCGACAGGAAGCGCCTGGAAGGAAAGATCAAGGCAATGTCGTCGGAAGCCAAGGCTTCGGCGGGCATTATCGGCTCGCTGCCGCCGGTGGTGACAACCATAGTCTGGCTTACGACGCCCGATTACATCAACATGTTGTTCGACAATCGGATCGGCAATCTTATGCTGCTGGGCTGCGGCATTTGGATGTTCATCGGCATCATGGTCATGCGCGGCATGATCAACTTCAAGCATTAGGGCCGCCATGAACGATCTCGGCGTCCTCAACCTCCTGTTCGACAAGACCTTCCTCGCCACCGCGGCGGCGGCCGTTCTGGCCTTTGCCGCGATCGTGACCATCGGCCTGCCCCTGATCGAGCGCGATGGTTTGGGACAAAGGTTGAAATCGGTATCGGCTCGCCGGGAAGAGTTGCGCGCCAGGCACCATGCTTTGCTGAATGCCAAGCGCGGGAGCCTGCGCGTGGCGCCGTCCGTCATGATGAAATCGACGCTCGACCGCTTCAATCTGACCAATATGCTGGAATCGGAAGATTCGCGCGATAAGCTCGCCCAGGCGGGCTATCGCGGTCAGGCGCCGCTGATTGCTTTCCTGTTCTTCCGCTTCATCATGCCCGGCATCATGTTCGTGGTGGCGCTGTTCTATCTCTTCGTGGTGACCCATTTCGATTACCCGGTCATGATGAAGGTGGCGGGAGCGGTGGCGAGCGCGCTGCTGGGCTATTACTTGCCGGACCTTTTCATCTCCAACATGACCGCGCGGCGCCAGCAATCCATCATGCGCGCCTTTCCCGACGCCCTGGATCTGATGCTGATCTGCGTGGAATCCGGCATGTCGATCGAAAGCGCTTTCGGCCGGGTTGCCTCCGAGATCGGTACCCAGTCCGTCGAATTGGCCGAAGAGTTGGGTCTTACCACCGCCGAATTGTCCTATTTGCCGGATCGCGCCCAGGCCTTCGACAATCTGGCGCGGCGCTGCGGTCATCCCGGCGTCAAGTCGGTCGCCATTGCTCTCAATCAGGCGGAAAAATATGGCACGCCGATGGGCGCGGCGCTGCGCATCACCGCGCAGGAAAATCGCGAAATGCGCATGCAACGTGCGGAACAGAAGGCGGCCGCTCTGCCGGCCAAGCTCACTGTGCCCATGATTCTTTTCTTCCTGCCCTGTCTGTTTGTGGTGATCCTGGGGCCGGCGATTATCAAGATCATGCATCTGTAGGGATGCGGCGGCCTTGCGGCGATCCCTTGGTCCTGCCGTGAAACTCACGCAGCAAGCGGGCGCCTCTCAATTCGCGAAAGTCAGTAGGCGGACGCGGTCTGGCGCAGCGCCGGAATTCCGTTCTTGGCGGCAGGCTTGGCCGGGGATTTGACGGCCGGCTTGATGTCCGCGGCCCTCACGCTTTTGGCGCTGGCGGGGCGCAGATCGACAGAAGGTTCGGCTTTTGCACTCGGCGCCGGGGATTTGGCTGCAACCGTTTTGACGGCATCCGCCTTGTTTTCTTTCGCGACCGTGGCGCGGTCTGAAGCCGGCCTGGTTTCCGGCTTCGCCACCGCGGGTATGTGCAGTGGCGTGGGCTCATGTGAGGCCGGTTTCGCCGGTCCCGCCAGCGGATCGGCCGGGACGGCCTGCATCACCACCTGAGCGCTGGCAGCGGGCTTCGCCGAAGCAGCCTGGGCCACGGGCGCGACTGGCGGCAAATTGCTGCTGCTGACCGATACGGGTGCGTTCGCCGGAGCGGTCGGCGTTTCCGCTGCAGCGGCTTTTTGCTGCGGCACGTTCGCCGCGAGTTTGGCGATCATTTCGATATTGCGGGCGATCTTGGGATCGGAGGCGCCACCGGCGGCTTTGGCGCGTGCGATCAATCGGCGCGCGCCCTCCGTATCATTCGCCAGCATCCGCGACAGCGCATAATTGTTCAGCACGCTGGCATCTTCGGGCTTCAGCTTAAGCGCGCGCTCATAGGCCATCTGGGCGGAGGCCTGGTTGCCTACCTGGTCCAGAGCGACGCCGAGTGCCGAATAGAGGGTCCAATCGCTTTGCTGCAATTCCGTGGCGCGGGTCAGGAATTGCACGGCGTCCTGCGCCCGGCCCTTTTCCGCCAATGTCTTGCCGTATTCGCCGATCACCCTGGGATCGTCCGACGCCACCAGCATCAGCTGCGAAAGCGTGTGGATTGCATCGTCATATTGACCGGCCAGGCGCTGGCTCTGCGCCTGCTTGACGCCGGCTTCCAGGTCCATCACCGGCGCCCGGCTGGCCAGGGCCGCGGGATCGGATGCGCCATCCGTTGCGCTCTTCGCCAAATTGCCGCTGCTGGCGCAGGCGGAAAGCGAAGCGCCGCACAGGAGTATGACGATCAAAGGAGAGGGGAAACGCATGGTGGCCCGCCCAGATTTCAAGCCTCCGCAGCATGGCGACCTTCAGTCAATAAACCCTTAAATATGTTGGGCTATATGATTCGAACGGGCTTGCGGCCACCGCCATCATCTCAGCCGTCGCGGCGGTCCTAATCCTGACGCAATAAGAGAGGTTAATAGGCGCATGTCACGCCGCCCCGCTATTCTTTCCGCTGCTATCGCGATTGCGTTGCTGGCGGGTGCGGGCGCACTGGCGGCAGCCGACATTCCGCGCATCCCATTCCAGATCGCCACGGGTTCCACCCAGGGAACCTTTTTCCCCGTGGGTGAGGCCATCGCGGGCCTGATCAGCCATCCGCCCGGCGTCACGCGGTGCGAGGTGGCGAATGTCTGCGGCCCCGCGGGCCTGATTGTCAGCGCACGCACCAGCGGCGGCACCATGGACAATTTACTTTCCATTAACGATGGCAGGGTGGAGTCCGGGCTGGCCCAAAGCGATGTCATCGCCGCCGCGGTCAAGGGCGCGGGCCCTTTCAAGGCCAGCGGCAAGCAGGCGCATCTCAGGGTGATCGCGTCGCTCTTCAGCGAAGAAGTGCATTTGATCGCCACCACCGAATCGAAGATCAAGACGGTGCGGGATCTGAGAGGCAAACGCGTCTCGATGGGACAAACCGGATCGGGCGTCGGCTTCACCGCGCGCGAGGTCCTGGGCGCCTATCGTGTGCCGGAATCGCGTTTGAAAACCGTCGCGCTGGACCCTCAGGCCGCCATCGCACAAATGAAGCAGGGCAAACTCGACGCGTTCTTCGCGGTCGGCGGCGTGCCCATCCGCGGCGTCGGCGATCTTCTGGCAGCGCGCAGTGCCATCCTGGTGCCCATCGACGGCGCGACCCGCGACCGCTTGCTGAAACGCGAACCATCCCTGGAAGCGGCCACCATCACCTATCCCGGCCAGGATGCGGTAGCGACGGTTTCGACCCGGGCGCTGTGGGTGGTTCGCGATACGGTACCGGATGGCCTTGTCTATGGCATCACCCGCGCGCTGTTCAGTCCGATCAATCGCAATGCGCTCTCCGCCAGTCACCCGTCGGCGCACGAAATCGCGCTGAACAGCGCGGCCCTGATGCTGCCCGCCGCACTGCATCCGGGCGCGGCGCGTTTCTATACCGAAGCCGGGCGCGCGGCGCAGCGCTGATTTCAGGTGCTCGGACGCTTCGGCGTTTTCAGGCCATTCCGTCCGCGACTTCCTGTTGCGCTGCCTTGCGCCAGGCCTGCATCGCCGGCAGTGCCCAGACGCGGGCCATGTAATCCTGCACCGTGTTCGATGTCTGCACGCCGTAGGTGGTGAAGCGCGATACGACCGGTGCATACATGCAATCGGCAATGGAAAAGCGCCCAAAGAGAAAGCCGCCGCCCGCGCCATATTCGGCCAATGCGGCATCCCAACTCGCAAGCACGCGCGCGATCTGCTCTTGCGTCTTGGGCCGAAGCGCGGGCATCGGCAATTGCCGGGCGATATCCATGGTCAGCTGATCGCGCAGATCCGGGAAGCCGGAGTGCATTTCCGCCGACAAGGCGCGTGCGTTCGCCCGCGCCGCCCAATCGTCTGGCCACAATCCGGCTTCGGGGTGGCGCTCGGCAAGGGTTTCGCAGATGGCGAGGCTATCCCACACTGTTACGGTCCTGTCGCCGGTTGCAATCTGCAGCACGGGCACCCGGCCCGCCGGCGAAAATTTTCGGATCGCATTCTGGGTGGCGTTGTCGTCGGTTTCGCGCAGGCGGATCACCACCTCTTCAAAGGGCTGGCCGGTCGCACAGAGCGCCAGATAGGGCCTGAGCGACCAGCTCGACCAATCTTTGGTGCCGACGATCAATGTGTAGGGCATGCGGGCTCCTTGGCCTTGGCGGTGATTTATTCCATAACATCGGCACGCCGTCTTGAAGAGCCCGCGATGCATCCCAGCCTCGTAAAAAAAGCCAGGCACGCAATCCCCCTGCATGCGGTGCGGGCGAGGGACGCCAAGACCTGGTGCCGCCGAATTCCGTTTTTGAAAGCCTCTGGTTTTTCCGGGAAGGAAGGTGAGCTGCGCCTTATCCCGGGCCGTGGCGGGCTTTCGGCGGCTATCCTGGGATTGGGCAAAGGCGAAGATTCTCTCGCCCTGGCGGCATTTTCCGAACAGCTTCCCGACGGTCTCTACCGCCTGGACGATGTGCCGGATTTTTGCGGCGGCGCCGAGGGCGCGCTGGGCTGGCTGCTGGGACTTTATGCCTTCGACCGCTACCGCAAACGCAAGAAGCGCAACCTGAAGCTGCTGCTGCCCGATGGCGTGGATGGCGAGGCGGTCTCGCGCATCGCGGCCGGCGTTTTCCTGGCCCGCGATCTGATCAATACGCCGCCCAACGACATGGGTCCGGCGGAGCTGGTGGATGCCGCGCGCGCCCTGGCACGCGATCATGGCGCGAAATTTCGCAGCGTGAGCGGCGCCGCCCTGGTGCGCGATTATCCGCTGGTCGCCGCCGTTGGCCAGGGTTCGGCGCGCGCGCCGCAACTGGCGGAATTTACCTGGGGCAGGCCCGCGGCGCCCAAAGTGACCCTGGTGGGCAAAGGCGTCTGTTTCGATACCGGCGGCTACAACCTCAAGCCCACATCCGGCATGGCGACCATGAAAAAGGATATGGGCGGCGCGGCCGTGGTGCTGGGCCTGGCGCGGATGATCATGGATGCCAAGCTCAACCTTCGCCTTCGAGTGCTCATTCCGGCGGTGGAAAATTCGGTGTCGGGCGCCGCCTATCGCCCCAGCGATGTGTTCAAGAGCCGCAAGGGCTTGACCGTCGAGATCGGCAATACCGATGCGGAAGGCCGTCTCGTCCTGGCGGATGCGCTGGCGGATGCGGACGAGGAAGCGCCGGAGCTGCTGATCGATTGCGCCACGCTTACGGGCGCGGCCCGCATGGCGACGGGCATGGAGTTGCCACCCTTCTTCACCGACGATGAAAATCTCGCCGCCGATTTGGCGCGGCACGCCGCGGCCGTCAGCGATCCGATGTGGCGTTTGCCCTTGTGGCGCGGCTATGAGCCGACGCTTTCAAGCCCCGTCGCCGATCTCACCAACAATCCCAATTACAATCTCGCCGGCGCGATCACCGCCGCGCTATTTCTCAACCGCTTTGTCGAGAAAGCGGGAAGCTGGCTGCATCTGGACATTCCCGGCTGGGTGGATCGTCCCAGGCCCGGGCGGCGGGCCGGCGGCGAGGCCAATGGCGCGCGCGCCCTTTTTGCGTTGCTGAGCGAACGCTATGGCCGATAGGCGGCTGACCCCGGCGCGGCCCGATCTTGCCGCCGCGCATTTGCGGGGCCAGGTCGAAGCCCAGAATTTCGTGGAGGGCACATTGTCCTCGGTGATCCGGGGCCGCGCCTCGTTGCGCGCGGCGCCATCCGATGGCGCGTCGCAGGACAGCGAATTGCTGCGCGGCGAAGCCGTCACGGTCTATGAGCGCAAGAACGGTTGGGCCTGGGTCCAGGGCGAAACCGATTCCTATGTCGGCTATGTGCGTGAAGCGATGCTGGGACCCAG
>CAYWWT010000145.1:0-4217 GCA_964461855.1 uncultured Rhizobium sp.
TGCTGTCATGAAACTGGGGCGATCACGCCCTTACCCGATAAAGCGGCGGACGGTCTCCAGAAAACTGGGCACCGAGATCGGCTTGGAGATATAGGCCTCGCATCCGCCCTGGCGGATCACTTCCTCATCGCCTTTCATGGCGAAAGCAGTGACCGCGACCACCGGGATGGATTTGAGGGAATCATCTTCCTTGAGCCACTTGGTGACTTCCAGACCGGAGACCTCCGGCAGCTGGATATCCATCAGGATCAAGTCGGGATGGTGCTCGCGCGCGATGTCGAGCGCTTCCATGCCGTCCTTGGTCTGCAAAATATTGTAGCCATGGGCGTCCAAAAGGTCGTGGAAGAGCTTCATGTTGAGCTCATTATCCTCCACGATCAGAACGGTTTTTGTTTTGGCGTCCATCGCGTCTCTCCCGGCCCGCATAGCCACGCGGGGGTGCAGAATTCGGTGCTTGCGCAGTATTAAGGGGAAGGTCTTAACGCTGTCTTGACGATGACGGATCGCATCACCCCCGAAAAGGCCGAAATCCTGGCTTTGGAGGCGCTCGGCTGGCTGGCGGGGCGGCCCGAGGATATAGACCGTTTTCTGGCAACTTCCGGGCTCACGGTCGATGATTTGCGCCATGCCGCCGGCGAGCCTGGACTTTTGGGGTCGGTCCTCGATTTTTTTCTGGCGAATGAACCGCTTCTCCTCGAATTTTGTGAAAGCGCTTCAATTTCCTTTCAAGCCGTCCATGTGGCGCGCCATCGGTTGGAGGCCTGAGGAGCCGTGCGTCTTGGCGTGGATCTAGGTGGTACCAAGACCGAGATCGTCGCGCTGGACCTGGCTGGCCGTGAGATTTTCCGGCGCCGAATCCCAACCGTCCGCGACTATGCCGGAACTGTCGGCGCTATCGCCGGCCTGGTGGCCGAAGCGGAGTTTGAAACCGGTCTGCGCGGCAGCGTCGGCCTGGCCATCCCCGGCACCGTCAGCCGCCATACGGGACTGGTCAAAAACGCCAATTCGGTTTGGCTGAATGGAATGCCCTTCGCGCGCGATCTGGAAATGGTGCTGAAAAGGCCGGTGCGGTTGGCAAACGACGCCAATTGCTTCGCGCTTTCGGAAGCAACAGACGGCGCTGGTGCGGGTGCAAAGGTCGTGTTCGGCGTTATTCTGGGTACCGGCGTGGGCGGCGGGGTCGTGGTCGACGGCAAAGTTCTGGATGGCGCCCATGGCATCGGCGGGGAATGGGGGCACAATCCCCTGCCCGGCATGACGGTCCAGGAATGGTCGGGCGTCTCGCAATGCTATTGCGGGCGACAAGGCTGCATCGAGCAATGGGTGAGTGGTCCGGGCCTTGCGGCGCATTTCGCGTCCGACGCTTCGCATGATTTCGCGTGGAGTGCCGAAATCATCGCCGCTTCCGCCGTGCCCGAGGCGCGTGCCGCGATGACCGCGTGGATGGAACTGCTGGGCCGCGCGCTGGCGTCGGTGATGAACATTCTGGATCCAGATGTCATCGTCCTGGGCGGAGGACTGTCGAATATCGAAAGCCTTTACCGCGATCTGCCCGCGCTGGTGGAACGCCATGCCTTCATGCCGGAAGCTCCGCCGCGCGTCGTCCGCAACCGCCACGGCGATTCCAGCGGCGTGCGCGGCGCGGCCTGGTTGTGGGATTCACAATGAGCCTGTCGGACTGGCCCGCCTTTTGCCGCGACTGCCTGTCGGATGCGTCGCCCGAAGCGCCTTGTCCCAATTGCGGCGGCACGCGCATTCTTGCTCACCCCGAACTGGAGACGCTTTCCATCGCGCATATGGACTGCGATGCCTTTTATGCCGCGATCGAAAAACGCGACGATCCTTCGCTGGCGGAAAAACCCGTCATCGTGGGTGGCGGAACGCGCGGCGTGGTCTCGACCGCGTGCTATATCGCGCGGCGTTATGGCGTGCGATCGGCCATGCCGATGTTCCAGGCTCGCAAGCTTTGCCCGAATGCGGTGATCATCAAACCGCGCATGAGCCATTATGTCGAAACGGCGAAGGAAATCCGCGCCTTGATGCGGTCGCTGACGCCATTGGTCGAACCGCTGTCCCTGGATGAAGCCTATCTGGATCTTTCCGGCACTGCGCGCATCCATGGCCGCTCCCCGGCCCGCACCATGGCCAAGCTTTCCCAGGAAATCGAAGCCCAGCTCGGCATCACGGTTTCGATCGGCCTTTCGGGCAACAAATTCCTGGCCAAGCTCGCCAGCGAGTTGGACAAGCCGCGTGGTTTCGCCGTGATCGGCATGGCGGAAGCGAAGTCCTTCCTGCGCGACAAGCCGGTGGGCATCATCCGGGGTGCGGGCAAGGTGCTGGCGGCCCGGTTGGAACGGGATGGCTTTGCCACCATTGGTCAATTGCAGGATGCAGACCAGCGCGACCTGGCAAACCGTTATGGGGCGACAGGTCTCTGGCTGGCGCGTATCGCCCAGGCGCAGGATAGCCGCGCCGTCGACCCCGGCGGCGAGATGAAGACGATCTCGTCCGAAACGACCTTCAATACCGATCTTTCGAGATTGGCGGATCTGGAAGCGATCCTGTGGCGTCAGGCCGAACGGGTTTCCGCGCGCGCCAAGAATTACGGATTGTCGGGCCGCACCGTGGTCCTGAAGCTCAAGACCGCGAATTTCAAGCTTCTGACCCGCAGCGCCTCTCTGGATGCGCCCACCCAACTGGCTGACAAGATTTTCCGGGTGGCGCAGACCGCCCTGAAGCGGGAAGCCGACGGCAAGCGGTTTCGTCTTCTGGGCGTGGGATTGTCCAATCTGGCCGATGCGGCTGAGGCCGACCCGGCCAGCCTGATCGACCCCCAAAGTGACAAGCGGGCCGCGGCGGAGCGGGCGATGGACAGAATCCGCTCCAAATTCGGCGGCGAGGCTGTCGGCAAGGGGCGTGGATTGCAAAAATAGGTCATGGAAAAGGCGGGCTTTATGCGGTTCTATGGCTCGGCAAAGCGAAGGTGATCATGTCCAAGACCGAAACACGCCTGAAAGAACTCGGCATTGACCTGCCGTCCCCGCCCGCTCCTGTGGCGAGCTATGTGCCTTACGTCGTGACGGGAAATCTTGTCTTCATCTCCGGTCAGGTGACCTTGGCTGCCGGTGGCCTCAAATATGTGGGCAAGGTCGGCGCCGATATCTCGCTCGATGATGGAAAAGCCGCCGCCCAGCTTTGCGCGGTCAATCTTCTGGCACAGTTGAAAGCCGCTTGTGGGGGCGATCTCGACCGCGTCCGGCGCTGCGTCAAGCTGGGCGTCTTCGTCAACGCCACGCCGGATTTCACGCAGCACCCGGAAGTCGGCAATGGCGCTTCCGACTTGATCGTCCAGGTGTTGGGCGATGCCGGCAAGCATGCCCGTGCCGCGACCGGCGCCGGCTCCCTGCCCCGCGGCGTGGCCGTGGAAGTGGACGGTACGTTCGAGATCGCATGACCGTTCGCCTGGCGGATGGCGTTTGCGGTATTGGAGCTGCGGCCTGGAACGCCTGCGCCAATCCCGGTGGATTGGCGTCACCGCACCCGTTCACGCGCTATGAATTCTTCGAAGCGCTGGAAGCCTCCGGCTCCGCCACCGCGCGCACCGGCTGGCGGCCAGCGCATCTGGTATTGGAAAAGGATGGTCGGATAGCGGGAATCCTGCCGACTTACCTGAAAAGCCATTCCCAGGGCGAATATGTCTTCGATCACGCCTGGGCCGATGCGCTGGAGCGCGCGGGCGGCGATTACTACCCCAAGCTGCAATCTTCGGTTCCTTTCACCCCGGTCGCAGGACCGCGTCTTCTGGCCAGCGAGGCTGTGGACCGCGCCTTGCTCCTGGAAGCCGGCAAGGCGGCGGCCGAACAGATCGGTGCGTCCTCGCTCCATGTAACCTTCCTGCAAAAGGCGGAGTGGGAAGCGGCAGGCAAGGCGGGCTATCTCCTGCGCAACGATACGCAGTTTCATTGGCGCAATCAGGGCTATCGCGATTTCGCGCAATTCCTGGGTGAATTGTCGTCCAACAAGCGCAAGAATTTGCGCAAAGAGCGCGAGGCTGTGGCGAAAGAAGGCATCCGCTTCGACTGGCTGACCGGCAGCGATATCACCGAAGCGCATTGGGATCGCTTTTTCGAATTCTATATGGATACGGGAAGCCGCAAATGGGGCCATCCCTACCTCACCCGCGATTTCTTCAGCCGCATCGGCGCCAGCATGGCGGA
>CAYWWT010000145.1:4317-6864 GCA_964461855.1 uncultured Rhizobium sp.
CATGTGCATTTCCACATTATCCCGCGCGCACACGGCGTGGATCTGGGCCTGCACGCGCGCGGCATGGTCGATCCCAAGAGCCTGGAACCGGTCGCCGCGAAAATCAGGGCCGCTCTGTAACGTTCGTCACCAATATCCGATCATCCGCCCTGCGGTGATGGCGGTGAGCCACAGGCCCAGCGAAAGCGCGGCATGGATTGCCAGGCGGTTTTGCTCCGGCAGCCGTAAATCGCGCACGCGATGCGCCTGCCAGGCCGCTGAACGATGCAGCACCAGAACATTGACCAGCGCCAGCGCAATGGCGGGGAATTTGATCAAGAGGAATGGGTTGCCGATATAGTCGCCGGCCTTGGTCGCCAGCATGGGAATGCCGGTCATGACCGCGAGCGCGAAACCGGCCGTCGCTGCTGTTACGCAGGCGCGCGATAGAGCTGCCAGCGGCAGGCTACGCCAAGCGCCCAGCATTCGCAGGTCCAAAATCAGGATCGCACCAAACAGGATTGCGATGCCGAGAATGTGCCCCAGATTGACGATGCCATAGGTCCAGACGCCGGTCTCCCGCATCGCATGGCCAAGACGCGATGCTTCCAGCCAGCGCAGAAACAGACCGATGTCGGAACTGGCGGTAATTATTCGCGCTCGGGATAGACGTGGAACTGCCGGTCGCCATACTGCACGAAGATGGTCTTCATTTCATGGCGCTTGGCGTCGAGGTTTTTGTTGCCGTGTACCGTGACGGTCGCGCCCACCGGAATGAGGCCCTCGGCAAGGCCGGAGCGGGCGGCGCGGGCTGGCGGCGCCAAGGTGATGTCCCAGACATCGGCATCGACCTTCACCTTCATGGTGGCGTGCGGGCCTGACATCGAGACCCCCTGCACCACTATGCCGGTCATGCTGGTGACTTGCTCGGCATTGCCGCCCCATCCGTGATGGGCGAAAGCCGGTGTCGCAACAACCATCGCCACGGCCGTGGCGCGCGCCAACCATGTCATGACCGTCTCCTATTTTTCGATGTTTTCCTTCGTCCTTTTTCCCTTGGGTGCGCGCGGCTTCGCTTCCGCGGCGGTGATGATCTCGAAGGCCAGCTTGTCTTTTTCGCGGTCGAGGAGGACGCGGACCGTGCCGCCATCCTTCAGCTGGCCGAACAGAATCTCGTCGGCGAGCGGCTTCTTGATGTTCTCCTGGATCACGCGCGCCAACGGCCGCGCGCCGAACGCATCGTCATAGCCTTTCTCGCCCAGCCAGCGCGTCGCTTCCGGCGTCAGGTCGAAAGTGACGTCGCGATCGGCCAATTGCGCTTCCAGCTCGAGCACGAACTTCTCCACCACCTTGTCGATGGTGTCGCGCGAGAGCGGCGCGAAGGGAATGATCGCGTCCAGGCGGTTGCGGAATTCCGGCGTGAACAGCTTCTTGATCGCTTCCTCATCCTCGCCTTCGCGCTTGCCGCGGCCGAAGCCGATGGCGTCCTTGGCGGCGTCGGAAGCGCCCGCATTGGTGGTCATGATCATGACGACATTGCGGAAGTCGATCTTCTTGCCGTTATGGTCGGTGAGCTTGCCGTGATCCATGACCTGCAGAAGGATGTTGAAGAGATCGCCATGGGCTTTCTCGATCTCATCCAGCAGCAGCACGCAATGGGGATGCTGATCGACTCCGTCGGTCAGGAGGCCGCCCTGGTCGAAGCCGACATAGCCCGGCGGCGCGCCGATCAGGCGGCTCACCGTGTGCCGTTCCATATATTCGCTCATGTCGAAGCGCAGGAATTCCACGCCCATGATGCTGGCAAGCTGCTTGGCGACTTCGGTCTTGCCCACGCCGGTGGGGCCGGAGAAGAGATAGGAGCCGATGGGCTTTTCCGGCTGCCGCAACCCGGCGCGCGCCAGCTTGATGGCGCTGGCAAGCGCGCTGATCGCCTTGTCCTGCCCATAGACCACCCGCTGCAGGTCGCTTTCCAGCGACTTCAGAGCTTCGGTGTCGTCCTTGGAGACGGACTTTGACGGAATGCGCGCCATCTTGGCGATGACGTCTTCGACTTCCTTGACGCCGATCACCTTCTTGCGGCGGCTCTCCGCCAAAAGCATCTGGGATGCCCCCACCTCGTCGATCACGTCGATCGCCTTATCGGGCAGCTTGCGGTCGTTGATGTATTTGGCCGAGAGCTCCACCGCCGCCTTCACCGCATCGGCGGTGTAGCGGACTTTGTGATATTCCTCGAAATAGGACTTGATCCCCATCAGGATCTTGATCGAGTCCGGCACGGTCGGTTCGGACACATCGATCTTCTGGAACCGGCGCACCAGGGCGCGGTCCTTTTCGAAATACTGCCGGTATTCTTTATAGGTAGTCGATCCGATGCAGCGCAGAATGCCAGCCGCCAACGCCGGCTTGAGCAGGTTGGAGGCGTCCATCGCGCCTCCGCTGGTCGCGCCCGCACCGATTACGGTGTGAATCTCGTCGATGAAGAGGATGGCGCCTTTGACGCCTTCCAATTCCTTCACGACAGTCTTCAGCCGTTCCTCGAAATCGCCGCGATAGCGCGTGCCCGCG
>CAYWWT010000146.1:0-6860 GCA_964461855.1 uncultured Rhizobium sp.
TGGTGACCAGGGGGAAGCCGTTCGCGAGATCAAAGCGCATCTGATGGCCAAAAACGGAGCGCGTGCCGGTGCCGGTGCGGTCGCGCTTTTCCACGCCTTCGCGCAGCACTTTTTCCATCAGATCGAGATATTGGCGCATTGGGTTCCGGCGCGACTCTGGCGCTCTTCAAAAACTAGCCGCCAGCGCTTATATTGGAAAGGCCGGGCAACCGGCTATGGCAATAAACGGCTTCGTAATAAGCGGCCCGGACCCGGGGGCGGTACCCGGCGCCTCCACCACAAGCCCATTCTCACGAGTGGGTTTCTGTGGGGGCGAAACAGGATCGACGGACGTGTAAAGGCTGTCCTTTTGCTCGGTATGGTTCCGCCGTTATCGGGCTAATCGTACATGTGCCAACGATAATCAAATGGTACTCGCTGCCTAATTAATTAGGTAAGCGCGGCTCGGGGGGCGCCGGGCAACAGAAGCCCCCCACTTTCCACAATTGCGCTTCGGCGCCCTCCCTGTTTTTGATGGCGCGACGCGCAAGCGAGCCGCGAAGCGGCGAGACGACAGAAGCTCCCCACTTATTCCGCTGTCTTCAATTTCCAGTCCGCGCCGCGCCGGTCGCGCCAGGCAAGGCCGGCGGCCAGAATGCAGATGCATCCGCCCAGCGCCACGGCGCGCCCGGTGCCCAGATGCTCGGCGACCCACCCCAACATCAACGCGCCCCAAGGCATCATGCCCAGAAAACCCATTGCGTAGATTGCGACCACGCGGCCGCGCATGTCGTCGCGCGACAGAAGCTGCACGATGGAATTGGTCGAGCCGCCCAGCAGCATCAGGCTGAACGCTGCAGGGATCAGCAACACCATCGAGAGGCCGAACCAATGCGACTGGGAAAACAGGATCAGGGAAATCCCGAAACCCAGGGCCGCCATCACCGGCGTGGCGAAGAGATGACGATCGGGCACGCGCGCCAGGGCATAGGCACCCAGGAAAGCGCCTGCCCCAACGCCGGTATAGAGAAAGCCCAGCCCTTCACTGCCCTGATGCAGCACGTCGCGGGCAAAGGCCGGCAACAGGCTGAGATAGGCGGCGCCGAAAGCCGAGCAGATCGCGATCAAAACCAGCGAGACGCGTATTTCCCGCTCGTTCCAGGCATAGGCGAAGCCTTCGGCCACAGCCTTGAACGGCGCGGAATGGGCGCGCGGCGCGCGGGCCGGAAACCGCATCAGATACAGGCTCACAATCACCGCGGCGTAGGACAGCGCGTCGATGGAGAAACAGACGCCCACACCCACCAACGCGATCAGGATGCCGCCAATGCTGGGTCCCACGACACGGGCCAGGTTGAACATCATGGAATTCAGCGAAATGGCATGACGCAGATCTTCCTTGCCCACCATCTGCACCGTCATCGCCTGGCGGATGGGCACATCGAAAGCATTGATGAATCCCTGGAACAACGCCAGCGCCACGATCTCCCAGACCTTGATCAAATGCGTGAGCGTGAGGACCGCCAGCGCCGCGGACTGCAAGCAGGCCAGCGATTGGGTAATGAACAATAGCCGCCGGTTGTCGAAGCGGTCGGCAATGGCGCCGCCAAACGCGGAGAAGAAAAATACCGGCACCGAAGCGGCGAAGGAGGTCACGCCCAAAATCAGCGGCGAGTGGGTAAGGCTGTAGACCAGCCAACCTTGCGTGACATTGGTGATCCAGGTGCCCATCAGCGACACCAGCTGACCGGTGAAGAACAGCCGGTAATTGCGATGGCGGAAGGTCTTCAGAAAGGCGAAAGCGCCACGATCTTCCGCTGCTTCGGCCGGCCGGACCTCCGGCGGCGGCACTTCCAGGGGCTGGGGTTGCGGGGTGATCTCCAGATCGTCGGGCAGCACCGCCTCAACGGCGCGATCGGGATGGATGTCACCTGTCATTTTCGATGGGAATATACCGGGCTGTCGTGCCGCTCAAGCCGCGTCCGCGCAATGTTGTCATGCAGCGCCATTTCGAGGCTCTGCCACTCGCCCAAGCTCGCGGCGCTCGTCGCTCGATGGTCCACTGGACCATTTCGTCCGCCAAGGCACGGACCGCTCCTCTCACTGCGCGATGCGTATGGAGATATCCCCCCGCTGCGCCAGAATCGCCACTTCGGTGCCCTCGCCGCTGCGGCGCAGGCGCAAATCCACCGATCCCCCTTCCAGGCCGAGGTTGCGGATGCGGATCTCCTCCAGAAACCGGGGCAACAGCGGATTGTGGAAGCGGATCTCGCGCCTTGCCTGGTCACAGACGATTCCCAGGCAAGCCTCGAGCAAGGCGAAAGGTGTTGCGCAAGCCCAGGCTTGCGGCTGGCAGGCCACGGGATAGAGCGTGGGCGCGGTCCCGCGCCGGCGCGGAAAACCGCAGAACAATTCGGGGAAACGCATGAGGTCCAGATGCCCCGCGGCGTCGAACATTCCCCCGAAAATCGCGGCGGCGGCGCGCTTGAAACCATAACGCCCCAGCCCGAGCGCGATCAGGGCGTTGTCGTGCGGCCAGACCGAGCCATTGTGGTACGACATGGGATTGAAGCGCGGGGCGGTGGACGAGAGCGTGCGCACGCCCCAGCCCGAGAACATTTCCGGCGTCATCAGGGTCTCGGCAAGCCGCACCGCGCGCTCGGGCGCGGCGATGCCGCAAAACAGCACCTGTCCGGCGTTGGAACTGCACACCCGGCAAGGCTTCTTGGCGCCGTCCAGTGCGATGGCATAGACGCCCAAATCCTCGCACCAGAAAGCTTGCTCGAAACGGCGCTGCAGAGTCTCGGCCGCTTCCTCAAGCGCGTCGGCACGGACATGGTCGCCCAGCATGCGCGCCATGATCGCGGCGCCCTGCTTGGCGGCATAGACATAGGCCTGCACTTCGCACAGCGCGATGGCGCCGGTGGCGAGCTGGCCATCGGCATGGAAAACAGAATCGTGACTGTCTTTCCAGCCCTGATTGGCAAGGCCGTCCTCGCTTTCCCGGTAATATTCGACAAAACCATCGCCATCGCGATCGCCATAACGATCGATCCAATGCAGCGCGGCTTCGATATTGGGCCACAAGGCGCGGATCGTGACCTGGTCGCCCGTGCGCAGATAATAGCGCGCCGCCAGAAGCACGAAGAGTGGCGTGGAATCGATGCTGCCGTAATAGCGGCCGAACGGCACCTCCCCCAGATTCGCCATCTCGCAGGCGCGGGTCTCATGCAAAATCTTACCGGGCTCGGCATCGGCGCGTGGATCAGACACCGTTGCCTGATTGCGCGCGAGATAGCGCAGGACGCCCTTGGCCAGGGATGGATCGATCCAGAGCATCTGCAGCGCCGTGATCAGGCCATCGCGCCCGAACGGCGTCGAGAACCAGGGCGTGCCGGCATAGGGATAAGGCCCGTCCGGTGTTTCGGTCACAAGCATCGACAGATCGGCGCCCGCCCGATGCAGCATGCGATTGGCCATGGCGTTGGAACTGGTCACCGTTCCACCCAGCCGGCTGGCATTTTGTGCCGCGCGGCGCGCGGCCCGGTAGGGTTCTGAGAAAGGCTGTACGCGAGTTTCCGTGTCGCAGCGTATCGCGACCACGATGGCGCGCTGTTCGCCGGGCTTCAGGTCGATGGCGTAAAGTGCCTGGCCTTCGGTCAATTTTTCCGGGACAGGGTCGAAGTGGATTTCCGTAAGCCGTTCGATCCCATCCAACCCCTGATAGGAAAATGTCAGGGCATCCGCCTCCAATCGCGTCGTGGTTGTGCCCCGGGCGGCGCGCTGCATGCCGCGAATTTCGAAAAGATCGCGAAAATCGGCCGCGAAATTGAAGGTGAACCAGCAACGCTGGGTCTGGCTGTCGAAATTGTGGATGGCAAACCGCTCATGGCAGGTGCCTTCCCAGAGAAATTTGGAGCGCCGCACATGCAAGATCTCTCGCGGCAGAACGATCTCGCCATTGGCATAAATATCCGGGTTGGAAAGATCGATGGTGAGAACGACATTGTCATTCTCCACCGCCGAAGACAGAAGCAGCGGACGCTGCCCGTCGATTAGGAATTCGATGCCGGAAAGATGGCGCGTGTCCTTGTGAAACAGGCCACCGGGCGTCGCGCCCGGCGCGACCACATCGCCAAGCGCATCGAACAGGCCGAACGTGTCACCGCTTTTCAGGGTGCGCGGCCAGCGCTCCTGAATCGATTCCGTCGCCTGGATGTAAAAATCCGATGTGTCGTCCGGCGATGGCGGGAGGGGTTTGGCCTCCATGGATGCTCTTTCAAATCAATTCGCTGGAAAAGGCGTCAGGCAGCTCTCACGATGCCGCTTGTCGTCCCCTGCACGGCCTGAAGCCGCCGATAAATGCTGCAATATTCCCGCGCCATGGCGGCAGCGGTAAAGCGCTCCTCGAACCGCGAGCGGATGGAGGGACGGAACAACTCGTCCAGCCGGGAAAGGGCTGCAACCGCTTCGTCAATTGTGCCGACCACAAAGCCGGTCAAACCATCCTCCAACACTTCGGGCACCGCGCCGTGCCGGAACGCAACCACGGGCGTGCCGCAGGCCATGGCCTCGATCATCACCAGGCCGAACGGCTCGGGCCAGCAGATCGGGAAAAGCACCGCCTTGGCATTGGCAAGAAATTCCTGCTTCTGGCCGTCATCGATCTCGCCGACAAATTCCACATGCGGACTGCGGGCCAGAACGGGGCCCACCACCTGCTCGAAATAATCGCGGTCCACGGGGTCGACTTTCGCCGCCATCCGCAGCCGCATGCCAGCGCGGCGCGCGATTTCGATCGCTTCCAGTGGGCCCTTGTCGGGGCAAATCCGGCCCAGGAAGGCCAGATATCCGCCGGCGCCATCGCCTTCGTGAAACAGGGTTTGGGGCAAGCCATGATAGACGGTGCCCATCCAATTGACCGGCGGCACCGGCTTTCTCTGATCGTTCGAGATCGAGACCAGCGGCATGGCCGGAAAGGCCCGATAGATATCGGGCATCTCGGGAAGATCCTGACGGCCATGCAAAGTGGTCACGGTCTTGTCCGCGATGTTGCGAAAAAGCGGGTAATGGAAAAAGTCGATATGAAAATGCAGGACATCAAAGTCCGCCATCATCGCCGCGACCTGATCCAGCATGATGATATTGTACGGGACAGAATTATGGATGCCGTCCAGCCGCAGGGCGCGGGGAACGACCGGATGCAACCTGGCGGAAGTCTGCGAATCGCCGCTCGCAAACAAGGTCACATCATGACCCTGGGCAACCAATGCTTCCGTAAGCCAGGATACCACCCGTTCGGTGCCGCCATAAAGACGCGGCGGCACGCTTTCGACCAGCGGCGCGATTTGTGCGATTCTCAAAGAATTCAGCCCTCGGCGGCGTCCTATCCACAACGGCTTGATTAAGCTTCCGGTTCCCCCCTTGCTGCATTTGCGCCAAAATAATGATTGATAAATGCCCGGGTTCCCGCGATTGACTCCTCGGTTCTCCCGCTTACTCTGAAAGTCTCATGGCGAAGGATTTCATCGGTTATCAGGCCCTGACGGACCAGGCGTTGCGCGGTGTGGTGCGCGACGCGCTGCGGCGCATCGAAAAATCAGGCCTGATCGGCGCGCATCATTTTTATCTCACCTTCAAGACCCATGCTGAAGGTGTGGACATTCCCGATTTCCTGAAGGAGCAATATCCCGACGAAATGACCATCATCATTCAGCACCAATATTGGGCGCTGAAGGTGAAAGAGGATTATTTCGAGGTAACCCTGACCTTCAAGAAACTGCCCGCGCCGCTGCACATCCCCTTCAGCGCCCTGACCGCCTTTTTCGATCCCGGCGTCCAGTTCGGTCTGCAGTTCCGCAGCGAAGGCGAGGCCAAGCCGGCACCCGCGCCGGTCATGGCCCCCGTTGCCCCACCCGAGGGTCAGCCCGTGCCCGAAGCTGCCCTGCCGGCCGACAAAACCCCGCCCGGCGAGGTCGTCAGCCTGGATTCTTTCCGCAAGAAATAGTACCCCGGCGCCACGTTTTCCGGGCAAAAGGCGCCATGACCGACAAGATCCCCACCCGTACCGAAACCGACACTTTCGGCCCCATTCCGGTGGCCTCCGACCGCTATTGGGGCGCCCAGGCGCAGCGGTCCCTGGGCAATTTCAAGATCGGCTGGGAAAAGCAGCCTCTGCCCGTCGTCCGGGCGCTGGGCATCATCAAACGCGCTGCCGCCGAAACCAACATGGCGCTGGGCCAGCTCGACAAGAAGCTCGGCGAGACCATTGTTGCCGCCGCCCAGGAAGTGATCGAGGGCAAGCTCGATGATCATTTCCCCCTCGCCGTGTGGCAGACCGGGTCCGGTACGCAATCGAACATGAATGCCAATGAAGTGATCTCCAATCGCGCCATCGAAATGCTGGGCGGGGTGATGGGCTCCAAGAAGCCGGTCCATCCCAACGATCACGTCAATATGAGCCAGTCGTCCAACGACACCTATCCCACCGCCATGCACATCGCCTGCGCGGAAGAGATCGTGCATCGCCTCCTGCCTGCACTTTCGAAGCTGCGCAACGCGCTGAACGACAAGGCCGAAGCCTGGAAGGCAATCATCAAGATCGGCCGCACCCACACCCAGGACGCGACACCGCTCACGCTGGGACAGGAATTTTCCGGCTATACGATGCAGGTCCAGAACGGGATCGAGCGGATCGAGCAGTCGCTGCCCAAGCTGATGCAGCTGGCCCAGGGCGGTACCGCCGTCGGCACCGGCCTCAACGCGCCGGTCGGGTTCGACAAGATGGTGGCCGAGCGCATCGCGGCGATCACCCGGCTTGCCTTCACCAGCGCGCCCAACAAATTCGAAGCCCTGGCCGCGCATGACGCAATGGTGTTCAG
>CAYWWT010000147.1:0-3469 GCA_964461855.1 uncultured Rhizobium sp.
CCTAGGACGCGCTGGCCGGTCTTGGCATCCATCGCGACCAATTGATAACCCGGCGTGACATAGATGATGCGGGCTTCCTTGCCGTCCGTCCAATAAGCCGGACCGCGACCCGAGAGCTGGCGCGGAGCGGCGGCGCCGCGCGCGCCTTCCTTCTCACCATGCACCCAAAGCAATTCACCCGTCACCGCGTCCAGCGCAACCACCGCGCGGCGCGAGCCGGCGGTCGCGTAGACAACGCCATTGATTTCCAGCGGCGTGCCTTCGAGCTTGAATTCCTTGCGGTTGCCCATGTTGTCGGTCTTGAACCGCCAGGCCACTTCCAGCTTGGAGAAGTTCGACGCATTGATCTGATCCAGCGGCTTGAAGCGGCTGCCGGTGATGTCGCCGGTATAAGCCGTCCAATCCACATTCTGCCCGGTCTGCGCGAACGCGACCGAACCGCCCAAAAGCATGGCTGCAAGCCCGGCCCCCGCCAACAATTTCGTCTTCGTCATTCCTGTCCTGCCCCTTGATGAAGTCATTGATATTTGCGTTTGAATTCCACTCGAAAGAGGCGGCGGCCTCACGACCGCCGCTTCTTCGCATCAGCCCATTTCCTTGATCTGCGCCAGGCCGCGCTGGATGGTAGCCTTTTGCGCCTCGGTCACGTCCAGGAACGGCGGACGCTGATAGGTCTGCCGTGCACCCATCTGCAGGCTCAAGGCATACTTCATCGGACCATAGGAATTCACGCCGCCTTCGCGCAGCAGCTTTTCCTGGTCGCGCAGCTTGTTCAGCGGCGCGTGATAATCCTTGCCGGCACGATAGGCCGCGAAGACCTCCGCATATTGCTTGGTAAAGAGATTGCCGTCGGCCAAAATCGCGCCCATGCCGTGATCGAGCGCATATTCCAGCCGCCCGCCGCCACCGATACCGGTGCGCATGTTGAGCTCGGGGAAGTTCTTCACGAACTCCTGATATTCCGGCATGTCGTTGTTGGAATCCTTGATGCCGGCCAGGTTGGAATAATGCTTGAGGCCGTTGAGCAAATCGGTGGTGATGGGAACCGCCGAGGTGCCGGGGATGTGATAGAGATTGACGGCCAGGCTTTTCGGCACCGCATCGAACAGCAGCGAGTAGTATTTGATCAGGCCCGCCGTCTCCGGCTTCTTGTAATAGAAGGGCGGAATGACGAGCAGCCCTTCGGCGCCGTGATCGGCGGCATGCTTGGAAAGCTCGATCGTTTCGGGAAAGTTCGACGTGCCGGAGCTGAGGATGATGTTCATCCCGTCCTTGTTCTTGCCCACCACTTCCATCACGGCTTTGCGTTCGGCGACCGAGAAGGACGGATATTCGCCCGTGGTGCCCAGCACGACGATGCCGTCGGCGCCCTGATGCTTGAACCACTGGGTGATTTCCTTCATCGCGCCCAGATCGACTTTCAGATTCTTGTCGCATGGCGTGACGCTTGCGACCCAGAACATGGTCTTCTGCTTGCTGCCCAGATTGCGCGCGGCCTGGGCGCTGGCGGCAGTGGAGCCGGCAAGCGCGGTCGCCGCCGCTGCGGCGCCGATCACGCCCAGGGCTTCTCTACGATTGGTATGCATTATTCCTCCGGAGGATTGGACACGACTCAAAAACGCTGCGCGTCCCGCCCCCGAGATGCGCTCCTCCACCAAGTCGCGGGCAATCTCATCTCGAAGCCATATCGTGTAAAGCCGCGAAACGTTCATGTTGCGATGCATCATCTCCCATGAGGGCGGTGAGCATTTCTCAACACGCCCATTGAGCCGCTAACCCTCTGCGTGATAACGATTAAATTCATGTATGAACGGTAATCTACGCCCTTGCGAGAAAGCGCCGCAGAGGCGGTATGCGGGCGCTAAATGGCTCTGCTGGTGCGCGCCGGCAACTTCCCGAACTTGCCAGCGCCAGCATAGTATCCGCGGGTCGAGAGGGAGATGTCCGTGCGCGATCAGAATGAGAATCCCGTCAGCCGCCGATCCTTATTGAAGTTGATCGGAACCACGGCGGGCAGCGCCATGATGTACGAGACCATGGTGGCGATGGGTTATGCCGGAGAATCGAACTTCAACAATCCGATCAAATTGTCCGGCGATGTGAAAGGCGCGACGGTTCTGGTGCTGGGCGCGGGGCTTGCGGGCATGACCGCGGCCTATGAATTGCGCAAGGCCGGCTACAAGGTGCAGGTGCTGGAATATAACGACCGGCCCGGCGGACGGAACTGGTCGCTGCATGGCGGCGACAGCTATACCGAAATGGGCGGCGTCACCCAGAAGATCAGTTTCGACAAGGGCCTCTATTTCAATCCCGGCCCCTGGCGCATTCCCTATCACCATCGCGGACTGTTGCATTACTGCAAGGAGTTCGGGGTTCAGCTCGAATCCTTCAACATGGTCAACTACAACGCCTATGTGCATTCGACCAAGGCGTTCGGCGGCAAGCCCAAGCGTCATCGCGAGATCGCGGCGGATTTCGATGGCTATGTCGGCGAGCTTCTCGCCAAGGCAACGGCGTCGGACAAGTTGAACGCCCCCATCACCAAGGACGAGAAGGACGGCCTGCTTCAGGTGCTGCGCTTCTGGGGCGCGCTGGACAAGAATTACGAATACAAGAAGAGCGAAGCGGCCAGCAACATGCGCGGCTTCAAGCAGGATCCGGGCGGCGGGCTAGCGCCCTTGCCGGTCGATTCCGATCCCATCCCGATGAAGGAGCTGTTCAACGCGGGCATGTGGTTCTCGGTGATCGCGGGCAAGATCTATGAATTCCAGACGCCGTTGTTCCAACCGGTGGGTGGCATGGGCATGATCGGCCAGGCCTTCGGCAAGCAGCTGACCGGCGCGATCAAATACAATTGCAAGGTCACCAACATCCAGCAGGATGGCAACGGCGTCACCGTCAGCTATATCGACTCCAAGACCGGCGGCGCGCCACAGAAAGCCACGGCCAAATGGTGCGTCTGCACCATTCCCGCCACCATCCTGGGCCAGATCCCCATGAATGTCGGCGCGCCGATGAAGAACGCCATCAACTCGCTGGCCTATGACGCTGCCTATAAGGTGGGCCTGGAGTTTAAGCGCCGCTTCTGGGAAGAGGATGACGGCATCTATGGCGGCATCACCTATACCGACCAGCCGATTTCCAACATCAGCTATCCGTCCAACGATTATCACCGCAAGGGCGGCGGCGTGCTTCTGGGCGGCTACATCTTCTCGGACAGTCCTACGACCTACGAGTTTGAAGCATTGTCCGCCCCCGACCAGGTCAAGGCCGCACTGGCGCAGGGCGCCAAGATCCATCCGCAATATATGAAGGAATATAAGAGCGGCGTCGGCATCTCCTGGCACCGCGTGCCTTGGACGCTTGGCTGTTCCGGCCGCTGGACGGAAGAGAACCGCGCCAAGAACTACGCCAATCTCTGCGCCGTCGATGGCCGCATCGTGCTGGCGGGCGAGCATGCCTCGCGCCT
>CAYWWT010000147.1:3569-6841 GCA_964461855.1 uncultured Rhizobium sp.
CGCGCGACCAAAAAAGAAAGGGCGGGAGATATCTCCCGCCCTTTTTCATGTCCGAACGAAAGCGCTCAACTGTTGTCCGGCAGCGCGAAGCAGAGATACTCGCCGGAATAGTTGCCGCCGCTGATGGCGACGATGATGTATTGCTTGCCGTTGACCATATAGGTCATCGGCGTGCCCGATTGCGGCGCGGGCATCCACACCGCACCGACTTCCTTGCCATCCGTCTGATCGTAAGCGCGCAACATTGCGCCGCGCGGATGATCGGGGCCGTTTGTGAGCTGGCCTTCGCCCGCGATCACCAGATGCTTCGTCACCAGGGTGCCGATATTGTAGGTGGTCTGGCCGGTGCGCGGGATGGTCATGCCCTTGAGCGCGGGGCTGTTGCGCACGACGTCCGGCGTTTCGCCGTGCGGGATCTGCCACTTGAAATCGCCGGTATCCAGATTGATCGCGGTGATGGTGGCGTATGGCGGCTTTATGATGTTCATGCCCTCCACCGTCCAGCTTTGGCTGTTGCCATCGCCGGCGGCACGCGCCGGCTTCTTCACCAGCGGCGTATCGGCACCCGAGCCGGCGCCGCCCGTGCCCACCATCTCGATCTTGTTGCCGGCAATGCCTTCGATATAGCGCATGTCCGACAGGCCTTCCGGCGGTGTCACCACGCCGATGGGCTCGAAACAGGAGTTACAAGCGAAGAGGAACGCGGTGTGGGTTTCCGGATTGAAGGAACCGCCCGGCCAGTTGGTGCCGCCATTGCCGCCGCCCAGGGTCAGAATTCCGCGCGGCCCCGGCAGGACCGAAAGCACCGGCGGCGAGAACACCGGTCCCATCTTGTAATTCTTGACCATCTCCAGCGCCTTCGCCTTCAAGGCAGGGGTGAAGTCGATCAGATCGTCATTCGACACGCCGTTGCGCGAATAGGCTTTAGGCCTGGTCGGGAAAGGTTGGGTCGGCGCATACCATTCGCCCGGCACATTTCCTTTTTCGACTTTCTTTTCCGGGATCGGCCAGACCGGCTTGCCGGTGGTGCGGTCCAGCACATAGAGCCAGCCCTGCTTGGACGGCTGCGCCACCGCCTTGATCGGCTTTCCTTTTACGGTGATGTCCATCAGCATCGGCGCCGCCGACGCATCCATGTCCCATATGGGATGATGGACCATCTGGTAATACCATTTGAGCTTGCCGGTATCGAGATCGACCGCCACCACGCTTTCGCCGAACAGATCCGGGCCGGGGCGATAGCCGCCATAAAAATCACCCGTGGGCGATTCCACCGGCAGATAGGCGGTGTTCAGTTCGCGGTCGACCGTGATCTGATTCCACACGCCGGTGTTGCCGGTATGGTCGGCGGTGCCGTCGAACCAGGTGTCGTAGCCGAACTCGCCCTTCTTCGGGATGGTGTGGAAGGTCCAGAGCCGCTTGCCCGTGCGCGCGTCATAGGCGCGGACATAGCCCTTGTTGTTGCGATAGGTGGCAGGCGTGAAGCCTTCGCGGAAGGCGGCCCCCACCAGCACGATATTGCCCGCGACCGTGGGCGTGGCATGCAGGCCCACTTCGCCGGTTTCCAGGTCGGGCCGGATATCCTGATCGAAATCCTTCTTCAGATCGACGATCCCATGGTCGCCGAAACCCGGAACCGGCTGGCCGGTCTTGGCATCCAGCGCCACCAGCCGGTAGCCCGGCGTCACATAAAGAATGCGCGCCTCTTTGCCGTCGCTCCAATAGGAGAGGCCCCGGCCCGAAAGCTGGCGTGGCGCGGCACCGCCGCGCGCGCCTTCTTTCTCGCCATGCACCCAGAGAAGTTCGCCCGTCACCCCATCCAGCGCGATCACGCCGCGCCGCGAACCGGCGGTGGTATAGATCACCCCACCAATCGCCAATGGCGTGCCTTCCAGCTTAAATTCGGGGCGGTTGCCGATATTGTCGGTCTTGAAGCGCCACACCACTTCCAGCTTGGAGAAGTTGGAGGCGTTGATCTGGTCCAGCGGCAGAAAGTGGCTGGCGGCCAGATCGGCGCCGTAATCGGTCCAGTCCATACTGGCGCCGGTCTGCGCCAGTGCACTACCCGCCAGAAGCGCGCTCAGCGCCGCGCCGCCGAACCACGCGAAGAATTTATGTTTTGTCATATGGACTCCCCCTCTGGCCGCATCATTGCCAAATGCGGACGGAAAAAACAGCTATTCCGATGCTGCATATGCGAGGCCTTTCCGCGCGCAAGGTGCTGGCCTATCTTTGACAAAATATCCGCGAGCTCGAGCATCGGCATGTCCAGCAGCACCTTCATCCCGGTCAGTGCGCCGGTCCATCGCCGACGGCTATCCCGCCTGGAAACGGCCTTCATCGCCCGGCGCAATGTGCTGGAGATCATTCCCAGCTTCGCCTATCGCCAGCCCATCGTGTCCGGCGACATTCTGGTGCGCTGGCACATGCTGGCCGATCCGGCAGGCATGAAGCGTGTGATGCTGGACAATCTCGCCAATTATCCGAAATCCGAGATCATGCGCCGGATGCTCAGGCCCGCCATCGGCGAAAGCCTGTTCAATGCCGATGGCGCGGACTGGAAATGGCAGCGCCAGGCCGTGGCGCCGGTCTTCGCCCATCGCAATGTGGTGGCGCTGGCGCCGGCCATGAGCGCCACCGCAGAACGCGCCGCCGCCCGGCTGGCGCAAAGCGGCGGTCGCGCCGAGCTGGTCAAGGAAATGCTGACCGCCACCTTCGACGTGATCTGCGATGTGGCGCTGTCGGGCCGCGAGCATTTCGACAGCGAGACCTTCAGCAAAGCCATCACGCAATATTTTCAGACCGCGGGCCGCGCCTCGCTGCTCGATTTTCTGGGCTTTCCCGAATGGTTTCCCCGCCCCGGCGAGCTGCTGGCAGGATCGTCCGTCCGCACCATGCATTCCATGGTCGCCGCCGCGATCGACGCGCGGCGCAGGCAAGGCCCCGGCGGTGCCGACGATCTGCTCGATCATATGCTGGCGGCCGAGGATCCTGAGAGCGGCCAGCGCATGAGCGCGGAAGACCTGATCTACAATATGCAGTTCTTCATCGTGGCGGGTCACGAGACCACGGCGTTGGCCTTGGCCTGGGCGCTTTACCTTCTGGCCAATTCGCCCGAACATCAGGAGACGGCGCGTGCGCAGGTGACGGCACAACTGGGCGGGCGCACCGCCGCCGCCGAGGATCTTCCCGCCATGCCCTTCATCCAGCAAGTGTTGGAGGAATCGATGCGGCTTTACCCGCCGGTGGGTCTTCTGGCGCGCAATGTCCTG
>CAYWWT010000148.1:0-6723 GCA_964461855.1 uncultured Rhizobium sp.
GCAGGTCCGCTGCGCGATGCCCTGGCCGTAATTGCTGGTCATGCCGCCAAAAGCGCGCTGATAGATCTTGCCATCCTCGGTGCGCGAGAAGGGCATGCCGAAATGCTCGAGCTCGTACACGGCCTCGGGCGCATGGCGGCAGAGATATTCGATGGAATCCTGGTCACCCAGCCAGTCGGAGCCCTTGACGGTGTCGTACATATGCCAGCGCCAATCGTCCTGGCCCATATTGCCCAACGCCGCCGCCACGCCGCCCTGCGCCGCCACGGTATGGCTGCGGGTGGGGAACACCTTGGTGATGCAGGCCGTCTTCAAGCCCTGGATCGCGCATTCCAGAGTGGCGCGAAGACCCGCGCCGCCGGCGCCGACAACGACGACGTCGAATGTATGGTCGACAATTTCATAAGCAGGCATGGACGTCTCTGGTGTTGGAAATGAACCGGAAGCGGTCAGGTCGAAGCGGCGATGCGGATCAGCGCGAGAATGCAGGTGATCGTCGTGGCGATCATCAGAAAGCGGATCATGAGGAAGAAGAAAATCTTCATGCCCGCGCGATGGACATAATCGTCCACCACCACCTGCAGGCCCAGCGCCATGTGATACAGCAGGATCGTGGTGAAGGTCGCCATCAGCAGCGCATTCCAGGGATGCGACAGAAAGCTGAGGATCGCGACCTCATTGGTTCCGACCAGCCCAACGATCGCGAAAGCGAACCACAGGCCCAGCGGCACGAGCGCGACCGCCGTGATGCGCTGGCGCCAGAAATGGCCCGTGCCCGAATGGGAGGCGCCCAATCCTTGAACTTTGTGCAGAGGGGTTTGAAGCGAACTCATTGCAGATACCCCCCATGGCCGGTCCAGACGAACGCGAAAAGCCCTACCGCGATGACCACCGAAAGGACATAGACCAGCGATCCGGTCTGGGTCGCAGTCACCTTGTTGAAACCATAACCGAGATCCCAGGCGAGGTGCCGGATGCCGTTGAGCATGTGGAATGCCAGCGACCAGGTGAAGCCGAACAGGACCAGCCAGCCGATCGGCGTGTTGGCGATCGACATGAAGCTTTCATAGCCTTCCGGACCGTTGGAAACCGAGACCAACCACCAGGCCAGTGCCACCGCACCCACCATGAGCGCCAGGCCGGTGGCGCGATGGGTGATCGAAGCCAGCATCGTGACCTGCCAGCGATAGATGCTGAGATGGGGAGATAGCGGGCGCTCATGGGCCCTTTTTTGTGGCATATCCGCCATCAAATCCTCGAAAATGCTGCTTTGCGAACCGGGCGGAGTTTAGGGTCGAAGCCCCGTTAGTCAACCGCACAAAAACGCTGTTTTCTTGGCTTTTTTCTCAGCTGGGAGATAGTCGCAAGGACGCAGGTTGGGATATTCGATTCGCCGCGGCCCGTCGTCCCGCGCCGGCCCCAACGACCGGTCCAGGACGCCTTGCAGGGCCCAAGGGAATCCGGCACTTAGGCCCTATCGGAAAGGCACTGCATGGCCCGGAAAATCAAGATTGCGCCCTCGATCCTGTCTGCGGATTTTTCGCGGCTGGGCGCGGAGATCGAGGCCATTGAGAAGGCCGGCGCGGACTTGATCCATGTGGACGTCATGGACGGCCATTTCGTCCCCAACATCACGATCGGCCCGGCGGTGGTCAAAGCGCTTCGACCGCACGCGAAAAAGCCGTTCGATGTGCATCTGATGATTTCGCCGGTTGATCCTTTTCTCGAGGCCTTCGCAGAAGCCGGGGCCGATGGCCTGACCGTGCATCCTGAAGCCGGGCCGCATGTCCACCGCACGCTTCAGCACATTCGAAAGCTGGGCAAGAAGCCGGGCGTTGTGCTCAATCCCGGCACGCCGATCGAAGCGATCGACAATCTGATGGACCTGGTGGACCTGATCCTGATCATGAGCGTCAATCCCGGCTTCGGCGGCCAGAGCTTCATCGAAAGCCAACTCCAGAAAATCGAAGCCGCACGCAAACGTATCGATGCCCAGAAAAAAATCAGCGGCCGCGATATTGCCCTGGAAGTGGATGGTGGGATCACACCGGAGACGGCCAAGCGCGCAATCGCCGCGGGCGCCGATACCTTGGTTGCCGGCACGGCCGTGTTTCAGGGCGGCCCTTCGCGCTATGCCGCCAATATCGCGGCCTTGAGAGAATGATCATGCGCGCGGCGGTTCCCCTGAACCTGCTGCCCGAGACGATCCAGGCCGCTTCGTGGCGAGCCATGACGCCGGTGCGGATATGGTCGCGGCGCAACTGGTTTTATCGCCGCCTGCTGCGCGGCCCCTTGGCCGATCATTTCGGTTTTCATCCCCACGATTCCCGTCCCCGCCGTCTGGAAGATGCCGATGCGTTGTTGCGCGGACGCTTCCGCTTTGCCGGCGAAACGGTCGATGTGCCCAAGGACGCATCGGTCTTCGACCACGCGCCCCCGTCGCGGGACTGGGCGGAAGACCTGCACGGCTTTGTCTGGCTTGGCGCGCTGTCGCTGGCGGGCGGCGAAGCGGCCCGGCATCTGGCGACCGAACTGATTTCGCAATGGATCAAGCGCAACGGCCGGTACGACGAGCCCGCCTGGTCCGCGCATGTCATGGCGCGGCGGCTGATCATGCTGTTCTGCCATGGCAAATTGGTGGTCGCCAATTCCGACATGATGTGGCGTTCGAAACTCTTTGTCAGCCTGCGCGAGCAATCGCGGATGCTGGAGCGCATCGCCGCGGAAGCACCGGACGGTCTTCCCAGATTGGAAGCCGCCGTGGCGCTCGCTTTGTCGGGGGCCTGCATGAATGATTCCCCACCGCGATTGATATCGGGCCTGGAACGGTTGGAAGTCGAAATCGAGCGCCAGATTCTTCCCGATGGTGGACATGCCGGCCGCTCGCCGGAAGATCTGCTTCAGGCCTATCATCTTCTCACCCTGGTGATGGACGCGCTGATCGCGGCGGGACTTGAGCCGCCGCACGGCTTGCGAAATGCCCGCGATCGCATCGCGCCGATGCTGCGGTTCTTCCGGCATGGCGACGGGGCTCTGGCGATGTTCCAGGGCGGCCAGGAGGGAAATACCCGCATGCTGGCAAGCCTCCTGGCGCGAGACGATGTTCGCGGCCAGCCTTTCGGGCACGCGCGCCATTCCGGATATCAGCGGTTGAGCGCAGGACGCTCCGTGATCCAGCTCGATTGCGGCAAGCTCCCCGAAGGCGCGCTGGCCAATCATGCCCATGCCGGCTTTCTGGCTTTCGAGATGAGTTCGGGAACGCACCGGCTGGTGGTCAATTGCGGTGCCGCGGGCAGGGACCAGCCGGACTGGGATGAGGCGCTGCGCGCCACGGCGGCCCATTCCACGCTCACCCTCGCAGACAGATCGACCGGCCGGGTCCTTCCGAAGGGCCTGGCACGGGACCTTCTGGGCCCACGCATGATGGGAGGACCGCTTCAGCCTTTGACGCGGCGAAGTGAAACGGCGCAGGGCTGGATGGTCGAAGCCAGCCATGACGCCTATGTCCCCGATCTGGGCATCCGGCATGAGCGCCGGATCACCTTGTCGCCCCAGGGCCAGACCGTGACGGGGGCTGACCGGCTGGTGCCGGTTACCACGCGCAAGGCGGCGCTGGATTTCGCGCTGCGATTTCATATCCACCCCGATGTCAGGCTCTCGCGGCTGGAAGGCGGCGGTGTCCTCCTTAAGCTTCCCAATGGGGATGGCTGGCGGTTCCGGGCCGGAGGGGGCGAAACCCGGGTCGAAGAAAGCGTTTATCTGGGCGCCGACACGGTGCGGCGGACCGAGCAATTGGTGGTGACGGGCCAGGTACGCGACGCCCCGGTCGAAACCGCCTGGGTGCTGGAACAGATCGTGGTATAGGCGAGCAAATTGCTGGGTTGTTTGCCTGCGCATGTGCATGGCAAATTGAGGACAAATCAGGTTCGGAGTGGTTTATGGTTCAGTTGACATTGCCCAAAAACTCGACGGTCAAGAAGGGCAAGGTCTGGCCGGCCGAAACCGCCGCCAATGGCAAGAAGCCCAAGCGCTCCAAGGAATTCAAAGTCTATCGCTACGATCCGGACAGCGGCGCCAATCCGGTGATCGATACCTACACGGTCGATCTCGACAGTTGCGGCCCGATGGTCCTGGACGCCCTGATCAAGATCAAGAACGAGGTCGATCCGACCTTGGCCTTCCGCCGTTCCTGCCGTGAAGGCGTATGCGGTTCCTGCGCCATGAATATCCAGGGCGGCAACACGCTGGCCTGCACCAAGGCGATCAGCGATTGCTCCGGCGCGGTGGCGGTTTATCCGTTGCCGCACATGCCGGTGGTGAAGGATCTGGTTCCGGACCTGACCAATTTCTATGCGCAATATTCCTCGATCGAGCCGTTCCTGCAGACCAAGTCGGCGGCGCCGGAAAAGGAATGGAAACAGTCGCCGGAAGACCGCGCCAAGCTGGACGGGCTTTATGAGTGCATCCTTTGCGCCTGCTGTTCGACATCCTGCCCGAGCTATTGGTGGAATTCCGAACGCTATCTGGGCCCGGCGGCGCTGCTGCAAGCCTATCGCTGGCTGATCGACAGCCGCGACGAGCAGACCGGCGAGCGGTTGGACGGGCTGGAAGATCCGTTCCGGCTCTATCGCTGCCACACCATCATGAATTGCGCCCAGACCTGCCCCAAGGGCCTCAACCCGGCGCAGGCGATCGGCGAAATCAAGCAAATGATGGTGAAGCGGAAGACCTGAGCAATCAGGCTTCTGGCTCGGCCAAGACCAGCGCCCGGCGACGCCGCAGGAGCGCGATTCCTGTTTCGATGGCCAGCGCGGCCAGGAACGGCGCGAGCGCGACGGCCAGTCCGTCTTCCTCCTCTTCGGCTTTCCACAAAGCCGCTAGGGCGCATGCAGCCAATCCAATCAGCGCAAATTTCCGCATGGCGTGATCTCGCATTCTTCGAGAAGCCAACGCAGGATCGCGGCGGGCGGTTCCGCTAGGCGGCCGCCGCCTTTTTCTGCATCACGCGCCAGAGCAGGGCGCCGCCCCAATTGGCCAGGACGCCATGCGGACTGGCGCCGATCACCTTGGCGACCATCTGCACCAGCTTTTGGATATGCGGGCGCTGATAGATGGTCATGCCCGTGCGGGCGGCGAGGCGCGAATAGGTCTGCCGGTCGTAAGGATGGGCCGCTTCTTCCGCCAAAGGGACGTTGGCGCAGTAATAGGCATAGGCGAGTTCATCGTCATCGGATTCCCGCACCCGGCTGACCGCGACCCAAAACTTGCGCCAGAACGGCATATCGGGCTCATCCTGTTTGTGAAGGACGTCGTAGAAGAGCTTGTAATGCCTGTATTCATCGGCCGCGATACGACCGGCAATTTCCTTGAGGACAGGCTCGTCGGTGGCATCCCGGATCGCCGAGTAATAGGACGAGGTGCCACTTTCGACCACACAGCGCGCAACCATCTCCGCCCGTCGTGAACCGCGGATCGAGGTGTCATTTTCAATGTCGGCAAAATGGGCGGGCGTATAGCCTTTGCGGAACCGGGCGAAGGCCTCCTCGAGCTTGAAGCTGGGATCGGCTGTTTCCGCCCAGCGGCCCAGCGCGCGCCCATGCTGGCCTTCTTCGGCGCCCCAGCGCTCGATCCATTCCAGGGTTTCATGGGGTGAATCGCGGAATACGCGCTTCAAATAGGTGACATAATCCGGTGCATTATACTCCACCAGCGCGGCGGCCTTGATCGCCGCCAGCAGGGTGGGGTCAACGGCAGAAGCCTTGAACGCGTCCCAGCGGACTTCGTCCAGCGTCCAGCCTTGATGATAGACGGGCTGCGCCGTCATGGCCTCTCCATCCCCCATCCCATGGAACGCATCATAACAAGTTTGGCTGCCGCAGCGGAAGCCAGCTCATGTTTACCGGGAATCACAATTGCGGGGTATGCCTAGAACTGGGCCCGGACCAGCTTGAGGTCGTCGACCAGCTGGGCGGCCCGGATGCGATCGGCATCGGTCTTGGCGGCGATTTCGTCCTCCTGGGCATCGATGATGCGCTGGTCGATGATCGCCAGGTCCAACTCGGTCATCGGGATGGCCTCTTCGGCCAGGACCGTGATCTTGGTGGGATTGATCTCCGCAAAGCCGCCCCGGATGAAGAAGCGCGTGTCAACGCCTTCGTCCTTGAGGTCGATCATGCCGGCGCGAAGGGTCGAGACCAGGGGCGCATGGCCCGCGATTACGCCCATATAGCCTTCACTGCCGGGCACAGTGACCATGTCCACCGCCTTGGAGAGCAGAAGCTTCTCCGGCGAGACCAGGTCGAAGAGGATCTTGTCAGCCATGTCGGGTTAGGCCGCCTTCGAGGTTTCCGCGGCCATCTTCTGGGCCTTGGCGACGGCTTCTTCAATCGCGCCGACCATGTAGAAGGCCTGTTCCGGCAGATGGTCATACTCGCCGTCCACGATCGCCTTGAAGCTGCGGATGGTGTCGGCCAGTTCGACGAACTTGCCGGGCGTGTTGGTGAACTGCTCGGCCACGAAGAAGGGCTGGGACAAGAAGCGCTGGATCTTGCGGGCGCGCGCCACCGTCAGCTTGTCGTCTTCCGACAGCTCGTCCATGCCCAGGATGGCGATGATGTCCTTCAGCGCTTTGTATTGCTGCAGCACTTCCTGCACGCGGCGGGCGACGGTGTAATGCTCCTCGCCGATCACCTGCGGATCGAGAATGCGCGAGGTAGAGTCGAG
>CAYWWT010000149.1:0-4625 GCA_964461855.1 uncultured Rhizobium sp.
GCCGGAATGAACGCGCAAGCAGGTGAACGGCGCGGAGTGATATGGGCTGCGGGTTCGGCGCTTCTGCTGATCGTGCTGTTGCTGCCCGCGCTCATCAACCGCCAGCCGGTCATGTATCCCGACAGCGTCGGCTATTTTCACGCCGGTTATGCCGCGATCAAGCAGGTCGTGCGCGAGGCCGACATTCATGCGCGCCATGTTCCGGTCTCCACCAGTCCCAGCCTGGCGCGGCAGCAGAATGAGGGCGTCGCCACCGCGCGCTCGGTTTATTATGGCCTCACTTATGTGACCGGATATGTGCTGGGCGGGGTCTGGGCCCTGGCGCTGGGCCAGGTGCTGCTGACGGGGGCTTGCCTGCTTCTGGCGGCGCGGCGCGCCGTCGCGCTGAAGCCGGTATGGGTGATCGGTTCGCTCTGCGCCATCGCGCTGGTATCGGGACTGAATGTCTTTGCCGTGACGGCGATGCCCGACCTCTTTGCCGGATTGATGCTGCTTTCGACGGGCATGCTCCTGGCGTATGGAAGGGATTTGCCGCGCCGGGAAAAAATCTTCTGGCTGGCGGTGGTGCTGCTGGCCTGCCTCTATCACAAGGCGCATCTGGCGATCCTGGCGCTGACCCTGGCGGTATCGCTGCTGCTGCCGTTTGTGCGGCGAGAGGGTTTGCGGGATTTCACGCTGCTGGTGGTGGCCGGTCTTGTCGCGCTGCTGGGCCACGCGGCCGTGGACCTGGCGGTGCGCGAGGCCACGGGCAAGGCGCCGGTCTCCACGCCTTTCGTGCTGGCGCGGATGGTGGGCGACGGCACGGCGGAACTCTATTTGCGCGATGTCTGCCCGGCAAAGCGGTTCGCGACATGCGCCTATCTCAACCGCATGCCGATGACCGAGAATGATTTCCTCTGGTCGCACGATCCGGATATCGGGGTGATGGGCGTGGTGCCGGCCAAGACCCGCGCCGCCATTGCCGGGGAGGCCAACGCCATCGCGCTGGGCACGCTTGCCGCCTATCCGCTGGAACAGGCCGGCGCCACGGCCCGCAATGTGATGACGCAGCTGGGCGATGTCGGCGTGCGCGAATATGGCCTTCTGCCCACCGACACGATCGCGCCCGTTGCCATGCTGCGCTGGGCGCTCGACCATTATGCGACAAGCGGCATCGCCGAGCGTTGGATGCCGCTGGATGCCATCAGCATTCTGATGCGCGCGGTGTATTTTGCCGCCCTGGTCGGCATCGGAACGTTGTTGTGGCGGCGGCGCGGCGGTCCGGTTTTGGCATCGCCCCAGGTGCGCCTGGTTCTGCTTCTGCTTGCCGGCATCGCCACCAACGCCATCGTATCGGGTGCGATTGCCGGCGTCTTCGACCGCTATCAGGGCCGCGTGGCGTGGCTGGCGTCGCTGGGCTTTGTCGTGCTGCTGGCGATGATGCTGAAGGAAAAGCGCCCGCAAAATAATGTCTTGAAATCGCGCTAGAGCAGTTTCGGGTTTAGTGGAAACGAAACTGCTCTAGTTTCATGTTTGTCGCGGGTCCGGACGGAGTTGCTAGCGGCAGCGTGGCAACCGGTTTCCACTTTTCCTGGAACCGCTCTTGGCGAAGGTCAGTTGCTCATCAACTGAACGCAGACATAGGCGGCGAGCCATGCCAGCGCCACGGCGGCGATCGACGCCATCACCAGCGCGCCCCATCCCAGGGGGCTGAGAAATTGTTGCCGTTTGATCGCCCTGCCCATGCGCCATTTAACGCGCGCTCCAGGATCGGCGTCAATGCGATTTTGCATCTTCCATACGTCAGGATGAGCGGATCATTTGTACGGCTGAACCGGTTTCGTTTTTTCGCTGTCTGCGCATCTTTTGTTATGACGCGAAGCCGCGCGAAAAATATCAGGCACATCCTTGGCTTAGCTTTCGGTCCGGCATCGGATCAAAGAAAAAGCCGCGTGGGGCGATACCCACGCGGCTTTCGTTTTCGATGGACCGGGCCTCAGACCGCCGGCGCGAAATCCTTGCGGCGGCGCATCAGCAAGCCGATGCCGCCAAAGCCCAGCAGCAGCATCGCCCAGGTCGCGGGTTCGGGCACGGCCGAGATATTGATGTTGCCGATCGCCGCGCCGTAAGGCGTGTTGCCGGTGGTGTCCTGGAACAACAGCGTGATGGGGCCGCTGCTGGGGTTGGTGAACTGGAAGCTTTCCAGGGCCCAGCCCATGTCCGACCGGGACAGGCCGGTGGTGTCGAACGTGAAGTCATACTGAGTCAGCATGGCCGCGGAATCGGTCACATAGGCGCGCAGCGACTTGATCACTTCGCCGCCGTCAGTGTTGCCGGCCATGTAGAAGCTGATCTTGTAGGCGCCGCTGGGCACCGGGAAAATCTGGAAGATGCCGCCCGGATAATTGCCGGCCAGATCGACGCTGCCGCCGCCCGCGGGCGGGCCCTGCCAATAATCGCCGATGAGATCGACGCTGCCCACGACGTGCCAGGGGCCCATGGTGGTGTTGGTGTAGGTGGTGAAGGGATTGGCGCCCGGCGGCGCGTCGAAATTTCCGTCCGGAACACTGGTCACCGCTTGCGCAGGCGAGAAGGCTGCGAAGGCCGCGACGGCCATGGCCGCCAGGAATGTTGCACGCATCTTGTGTCCCCGTAATCGGATAGTACCGTTATATGTTTAGCCCGCTCACTTGCGAACAGATAGCGCACAGTCTGTAAAACTGAGGTTAACAAAAGTTGGGGAACCCGGTCTGGTGAATGCAACCTGATGAAGCGGCAATGAAAAAGGGCGCACCCTGCCGTGACGGAGCGCGCCCTTATTTATTTCCGTACGGTATCAGGCGGTCGCGCTTTTGCGCGCCCGGATCCGCATCATCATGCCGATGCCGCCGAAGCCCAGCAGCAGCATCGCCCAGCTCGCCGGTTCGGGAACCGCCGCGGCCAGGCTGACGCCGCCGATCACCGCGCCATAGGGCGTGTTGCCGTCGGTCGAGCTGAATTGCAGGGTGATGGGATCGCCATGGCTGACGATGTTCAGGCTTTCCAGGATATAGCCCATCGCGCTTTTGGAATGGCCGGTGGTGTCGAACGAGAAATCGAAGGTATCGACGTTCAGGCCGCTGAGCAGCGTGACCTGGACATTCTTCAAGGGATCGCCGCCGTCCGGATTGCCCGCGAGATAGAAGCTGAGATTGTAGTTGCCGGTGGGCGCGGCGATGGTCTGATAGATCCCGCCCGCACTGGTACCGGCCAGATCGACGCTGCCGCCGCCGGCCGGCGCGCCCCAATAGCTGCCGATCAGATCGACGCTGTCGCCGGTGACGGTCCAGCCGCCAAAGCTTTGGCCATTGGTATAGGTGGCGAAGGTGCCGGGTGCCGCGGGGCTGTCGAAATTGCCGTCCTGCACCAGATTGACCGCCGCCTGGGCCGGCAGGCTGAAGGCCAGCGCGGCAACCGCCGCCAGAATCGTCGCCCGCATGATGAAAGTCCCCGAATCAGATGAAGCATCAAGCCATAAAGCCAGGCCAAGTTGCGCGATAGTGAAATGGCCGGAAAAAGAGGAAGATGCGCCGGGGACGAACGGAGATCTGCCGGATGCGCGACGTGACAAAGGCCAGGCGCGTGCCCGCGATTGCGGCCGGCGCCGTGGCGCTGGGCACGCTGGCTCTGGGCGAGATCGCCAAGATCACGCGGCCGGAGTGACGGCGTGGTCGTGATCGAAACCCCGCGCCTGATCTTGCGGACCTGGCAGCCGGGCGACCTGGCCGAAATCGTCCGCGCCACTAACACCGAAGCGGTGATGGTGCATCTGGGCGGCGTGGCTTCGCCGCAAGACTGCCGGGCGCTGTTCGAGCGCATCCAGGCCAGCCAGCGCGAAAACGGCTTCTGCTTCTGGCTGGTGGAGCGGCGCGAGGACCGCGCGCGCCTGGGCCTGTGCGGGTTCAAGCGCGGCACCGTCGATCCGGTTCTGGGGGCGCTGGAGATCGGCTGGCGCTTTCGCCAGGATGTCTGGGGGCAGGGTTATGCGCGCGAGGCGGCGTCGGCCTGCCTGGATTGGGCCTGGCGCAACGTCGCGGACAACCGCATCGTCGCGATCACGGTGGAGGCCAACCGCGCCAGCTGGGGCCTGATGGAGCGCCTGGGCATGCGGCGCAACCCGGCGCTGGATTTCGAGCATCCCAATTATGCCCCGGATCATCCTTGCTGCCCGCACATTACCTATGAGCTGGCGCGGCCCTTATGACGGAGAAACGCACGATGAAACGGATGATCCTGGGCGTCGGCCTGGCCTTGGCGATGACGGCAGGCGCGGCGCGGGCGGACGAGACCACCGACGATGTGCATTGCCTGGTCGTCTTCATGCAGATGAGCAACGCCAAGGAACAGGCGGCGCGGACCGGCGGGCTGATCGGGTCTTTCTATTATCTGGGCAAGCTGGACCAGCGCAGCCGCGGACTGGACCTGGAAAATCTCATCGTGGCGGAGATCGCCAAATCGACCGAAGCCTCGTTCAAGGCCGATGCGACGCGCTGCGGCCGCGACATGACCCAGCGCGGCCAGGACGCCGCCGCCCTGGGCAAGGCGCTGCAGCAGCATGCGCAGCAGATGGAGAAATCCGGCGCCAAGCCGGCGGAGCCGCCCGCCCC
>CAYWWT010000149.1:4725-6706 GCA_964461855.1 uncultured Rhizobium sp.
CCCCGGCGCAAAGCCCGGCCCCCGCCGAAAAGCCGCAATAGGGCTCGTTAAGAAATCGGCCCGATACTGATCCGGTTCGCCGGCAAGGGAGCGCGCGCCATGAAGCTGATGCGGGGATACCGGTTCCGGCGCGAAGCCATCCGGATGCTCAAAAGTTTTCTTCTGGTCTTTGCCGGCGCCTTTCTGGTGGAGGCGCTGGCGCAGTGGGGGCGGGGCGATTCCGTCCTGCTGCCGCTCATGGCGCTGATGGCGTCGGCCTGCGTCTTCATGCTGACGGCGGGCGTCGTCTTCGCCCTCGACTGGGTGATCCAGGCATCCGAGAAAAAGCAGGCCGCCGCGCACCCGCAAAGCTGAACCGGCGCGGCGTCAGGCCCGCGCGACCCAGCCGCGAAAGGTGAAGGCGGCATAGAACAGCGCCACACCGGTAAACCCGGCCTCGCGCAGCAAAGCTTCGTCTTCTTCCGGCGACAGAAAGGGAAGCTTCTCAGCGATGGTGGCGGCGGCGGCTTGCGCTTTGTCCGCATCGATACCGGACGATGCGGCAAAGGCGGCATAGCGCGACAGCCACGCCGCGCGGTCTTGGCTTGGCACGCTGTGATGCACGGCGACAAAGGGCGCGCCGGGTTTGAGGCGGCGGCGGACCTCGCGCAAGGTGCGCAGGCGTTCCTCGCGCGGGATGAAATGCAGGGTGAGAAGCGATGACGCGCCGTCGAAGGGACCCTCGGGCGCCGCATCGATCACGCCTTCCTGCAAGGTCACCCGTTCCATCAGCGGGCCGAGCGTCGCCTCTGCCAGTTTCAGCATCGCCGCCGCCGGATCGATACCGGTAAAGCGCCAGCCCGGCCGCGCCAGCGCGAACGCTTTCAGTTCCAGCCCGCCGCCCGCGCCCAAGACCAGAATGCGCGCATCGGCGGGCGCGTTTTCGCTCAGCAGCAGAAGCGCCATGCGCTGCATGTCGGCAAAGCCGGGCACCAGCCGGGGCGGGTTTTGCGCATAGGCGGCAACGGCGTCGGGATCGTGGAACGGGGTCATGTCTTGGTCAGCAAAGCATGAATCCGGCAACAATGCCCGGGCGGCGGTGGCGGGCCGGGCAGGGCGCCAGTAAGGTGGCGGAGGCAGGAAAGGAGCTTGACGGATGAGCGAAGGGGACGCGCGCATCCGGCGGCGGGCGCCATGGCTCTTGCGGCTGCTCACCCTGGTGGTGGTGCCCGCATGGCTGTTCGCGATCTTTGTCGGCGCCTATCTGATCGGGATCGGGCTCGACCCCGCCAATGGGCCGCCCGCCACCGCCTTTGGGTATGTCTTCAACAGCGTCAGCGCCATCGTGGCGGTGCTGGCGCTTCCGGCGCTGGGCCTGTTCTGGGCGTGGCGCGGGCGCGCGGCGGGGCGCAGGCGCATGATGCGCGCGGGCGTGGCGCTGTTGTGCGTCTGGCTGCT
This sequence comes from uncultured Rhizobium sp., assembly GCA_964461855.1. Lineage (GTDB taxonomy): Bacteria > Pseudomonadota > Alphaproteobacteria > Micropepsales > Micropepsaceae > Rhizomicrobium. The sequence goes on from CAYWWT010000149.1 coordinate 6,163, forward strand.
CTGCGAAGTTGCGTTCTTTTCGCTGTCGCAGATCGCGGCGGGCGCGCGCCAGAACCCCGGCACCTGGGCCGATCCTTATTTCCGGATCTCGGACACGGACCGCCAGGCCTATCGGCCGTCGCGATCCGGCCGCCAGTTGCTGGTGATCGTGCCGCATGTGAGCGACCTGGACCCCGAGGCGGGCGCGGGCGCGCAGGTGCCCGTGATCGCCACGGCGGAAATCGGGCAGGGCAATCTTGCCGGAATCGCGATGACGGGCGAGGCGATCTGCGACGGCGCGCTCGGCGCCATCGCCGTGCCGCAAGCGGCGCGGGGCCGCGAAAATCCCGCCCGGCTGCGCAATCTTTTCGCGGGCAATCCGAAATCCCATCGCTTCTGGATATCGGCCAGGCGCGACTGGGTGGCGCTGTGCGATCCCAAGACGGCGCGCTGCGAAGCGATTTTCATCAACCGCGGCTGGATCGCGGATTTCCCCCTGGAGCGCGAGGCCCTCTGCCGCGCCCCCGCAATGAACGCCCGCTTCGCCGCGCTGGTGGAGCGGTGG
>CAYWWT010000150.1:0-6705 GCA_964461855.1 uncultured Rhizobium sp.
CTTTTCAGATCGCCACGGACACCCAGGAAGAGACGGATCGCTACTGGAACGCCATTGTCGGCAACGGCGGCCAGGAAAGCGCCTGCGGCTGGTGCAAGGACAAATGGGGCCTGTCCTGGCAGATCACGCCGCGCGTGCTGACCGAGGCGATGGCGGCGGGCGGCGATGAAGCCAAGCGCGCCTTCGACGCCATGATGCAGATGAAGAAGATCGACGTCGCCAAGATCGAGGCGGCGCGAAAGGGATGATCACCGTCTGGGGCGAAGGCAGGGGCCTGCGCGTCGTCTGGCTGCTGGAAGAGATGGGGCTGTCCTATCGTTTGCGGCCGGTCGATCTTTTTAAGGGCGCGGAGAACGATCCGGAATTCATGGCGGTCAATCCCGGCGGCTTCATTCCGGCGATGACCGACGGCGATGTCACCATGGTCGAATCCATCGCGATCATGGAATATCTGATGGGGCGCTATGGCCCGACAAAGCTGGCGCCCGCAGCCAGCGATCCCGCCTTTGCCCTCTATCAGCAATTCCTGCACCTGGGCGAAGCGGGACTGGCGACCGCCGCCTATTATGTTTTGGGCGCGCACCATTTCGCCCCGCCGGACCAGCGCGACAACTGGACGGCCGGCCAGGCGCTGCGCGGCTTCGAAAGCCGCATGCGGCTGGTGACGCGGCAGCTGGAACGCGCGCCCTGTATGGCGGGCGAAGCCTTTACCGCCGCCGATATCTCGGTGGCTTATGCGCTGCTTCTGTCCAAGCGCGCAGGCGGGATCGCATTGGACGCGCCGGTGGATGCCTATCTCGCCCGCACCATAGCGCGCGACGCCTACAAGCGCGCCCTGGATACCTGCACCGCGACACGGGACAGCGCGCCTTCTGAGTAGATTCCCCCTCCGTCTCTTTCGCGCAAGCGCTCAGAGACACCTCCCCCTCCATGCGCTGCGCGCAGAGGGGGAGGCGGGCCTGTGTTCGCTTCGCGGGGTGCAGGGAGGCCTGTGCTCTCATTCCTCATGCTGAGCCTGTCGAAGCATGAGGGCAGCGTGGCAGGAACCCACGCGATTATCCCATGTGAATCCTTTGCGTAATATTTGCGGTCATCCGCCTGCTCGGCGCAGTTGCGTACCAACAAACCCCGGAACAAAGCCCGGATGTTTCCGTTTTTGGTCTGAAATCGCCGAGGGTTAATGCCTTGAAAATCGCACAGATCGCGCCGCTGATCGAAAGCGTGCCGCCCCGTCTTTATGGCGGCACCGAACGCGTCGTCTCCTGGCTGACCGAGGAACTGGTGGCCCAGGGCCATGACGTGACCCTGTTCGCGAGCGGCGATTCCAAGACCAGCGCGCGCCTGCATCCTGTCGTTCCCCGCGCGCTGCGCCTGGACGGCATCCACAATTCCGTTCCCTACAACCTCATCATGCTGGACCAGGTCGCGCGCCGGATGGCGGATTTCGACATCCTGCATTTCCACATCGACTTCTTCCATTACCCGATCTTCCGCAACATGGCGCAACGGACCGTCACCACCTTGCATGGGCGCCAGGATCTGCCGGAACTGCCCGACGTTTACCGCGCCTTTCCCGGCATGCCGCTGGTTTCGATTTCCGATCATCAGCGCAAGCCGGTGCCGCCGGTCAATTGGATGGGCACCGTCTATCACGGCCTGCCTGAGAGCCTGTTTCGCGAAGGATCGGGCCGCGGCGATTACCTGGCGTTCCTGGGCCGCATCTGCGCGGACAAGGGCCCGCTCGATGCCATCGAGATCGCGCGCCGCGCCGGGATGCGGCTTCGCATCGCCGCCAAGATCGATCCGGTGGACCGGGACTATTTCGAGCATGTGGTGTCGCCGGTGCTGGCGCGCAGCCCGCATGTCGAATTCATCGGCGAGATCGACGACAGCGGCAAGCAGGCGTTTCTCGGCAACGCCACGGCGCTGCTCTTTCCGATCCGCTGGCCCGAGCCTTTCGGCCTGGTGATGATCGAGGCGATGGCCTGCGGCACGCCGGTCGTGGCGTTCCGGCAAGGTTCGGTGCCGGAGGTTTTGGAAGACGGTTTGACCGGCTTTGCCGTCGATACCGCCGATCAGGCCGTGGCGGCGCTGGCGCATCTTGGCGAACTGTCGCGAACCGCCATTCGCGCGCGCTTCGAGGAGCGGTTCAGCGCCCCGGCCATGGCACGGGACTATTGCGCGATCTATCGGCGCCTCATGGCCGCGCAAGGCGGCACGGCGCAGATCGTTCAAGCGGCCTGAAACATATGTTGCTTCGGTTCCCGGCACGCGCGTGGAACGCATCGCGCCGCGCCGTCTTACCGTTTAAACGGAGAAACGCCATGAAAACACTCTGCCTCGCATCCGGCCTTGTCCTTATGCTCGGCGGTGCCGCCTTGGCCCAGCAAAGCGACACGCAATCGGCGCCCAATTCGGGAACCCCGAATGCGAAAACGCCTTCCACCGCGCCGTCCACGATGAAGGGCAACGCCACTGCGGCGGCGCGCGCCAACCGCAACAAGGCCGACAACAACAATTCCCAGGACCGTATGGACGCCGAAGCGCGCGGCAACGGCCAGGCGCCGACCGGCGCCGATGCCAATCAACCCGCCCGCTCGACACAGACGCCCGACCGGTAAACGCAGGCAAGACGATCACCCCGTCAAAGGGGCGGAAAATTCGCGTTCGCGGCATCGATCTTGCGCGCACGGGCAGGACTGCGGTGGACGCAGTCCAGGTCGCGCCAGACCTCGAACGCCTTGCCGCTGGCCAGCCGGCTGGCGGCGTTGATGGCGGCGCGATCGCTCAGGTGTATTTCCTGGCTCGACAAGGCGGCGCGGCCTCCGGATTTCAGGACGCGGATTTCGTAAACCTGCATTGTAGCCCCAAGCGCAACTGTCGCTCCTATCCTAGCGAATGCGCCGGCGGGCTTCCGCAACCCATGTTAACGCTCTTTCAAAAGATGCAGATAGGCGGGGTCGAATTCGGCCGCCTTCACCAGGGCATCGAGGTGCGAGACCGTCAGGATGTGATTTTCCAGGACGATCAGCCCGTCCTTGCGCAAGGCCTGAAGCGAGCGGTTCACATGCACGGTGCTGAGGCCGCAGACATCGCCCAGTTCGGCCTGGGTCAGGGCGAATTCAAACCCCTGATCCTTGACCTTGCCTGCCCAGTCCATGCGGAAATAGAGCTCGCAGAGCAGATGCGCGATCTGCTGATAGGCCGACCGGCGGCCCATGATCGCCAGCCATTCCCTGGCGGTGGCGGCGTCCACCGCGATGTCCCACATCAGGGGCCTGGCGAGGCGGGGATGCTTTTCCAGCATTTTCTCCAGCGCAGTGTGGGAAACCTTGCCGATCACCGCGGAGGACGCCGCCGCGACCGCGTGATCCATCGGCTTCAGGACAAAGCTCTGCAGGTCGACGAAATCGCCCGGGATCTGCAGGCCGACGATCTGGCGGGCGCCATCGGGCATGATCTTGAAGCGGAAAGCGAAGCCCGCCATCACCACGCAGCTTTCTTCCGGGCAGCTGCCTTGTTCCACGATCAATTCGCCGCGCGCATAATTGCGCAGGCGGATGGGGAGCTGCTTCAGCGATTCCCGCTCTTCGCCCGACAGCGGGGAAAATTGTTCGAGTTTCCGGATCAGATGCTCGATCACGCCGACCTCCGGTCAATGGCGGGTGGGATATTGAGGCGCATTTTGCCCCGCACCGTCCACCCATTCCGCGTCGAAAGAAAGCGTGGCGATTTCCTTCACATGGGATGAAAGCCCTTCAAAAAACCGGCGCGATGAGGGGAACCGGCGGGAACCGCAAAATCCCGTTGGAGCGTTACCGCTGGGCAGTCCCCCGCGGAGCCCTCCATGGAACATTTCCTCATCGCTGTCTTCGGCGTGCAGAACCATCTTTCCACCGCCCAGGAAGCGGCGCGCGCCGTCCTCATATTCGCTTACGGCTTTGCGATCCTCAGGCTGTGCGGTCCGCGCGTTTTCGGACATTGGTCGGCGCTGGATTTCGTCATCACCATCATGGTGGGCTCGGCGCTCGCCCGCGCCATGACCGGCGGCGCGCCCCTGGTGGGAACCATGGTGGCGGCGGCGGTGATGGGGGTCCTGCATCTGGTGCTGGCCCATGCGGTGGCGCGCAACAGCCATTTCGCCCATCTGATCGAGGGGCGGAGCGTGGTGCTGGCCGATCGGGGCCGCATCGATCACGCCGCCCGCAAGCGCTGCGCCATCTCGCAGGCGGACATGAACGAGGCGCTGCGCCAGCATGGCGTGGAAGGCGAGGCGCATATGTCGAATGTGAAGGAAATGTCGCTGGAGCCCAGCGGAAAGATCAGCGTGATCAAGAAGGATTCTTAAGCCGGACCGGACTGAAGCGCACAAATGCAACTTTCGCTGTCCGGCGACGTTGTGGGATCGCACCCCGTGGAGCGCAGCATGAGCATCAAGACCGCCGTCAAAAAAGCCGCCAGGAAAGTCGCCGGCGCCGTGACGGGCGACGAGCCCCAGGCCGATCTGCTGGACACCCTCACGGAAGAGCATGAAATGGTGGCGGCTCTTCTCGAAGAACTGGTGGAGAGCGAGCGGGGACCGCAGCGCAAATCGCTGCTGAAAAAAATAAAGGCCGCGCTTGTCCCCCATGCCCGCGCGGAAGAGAAAATTCTTTACGACGCCATCCTGAAGGTCAGGGACAAGGGCGCCAACCAGGACGGCGAGGAAGGCTATCTGGAGCATGGCCTGGTCGATCGCATGCTGGCAACCTTGAGCAAGACCGGCAACGCGATGTCGCCCGAATTCGGCGCAGGCGCCAAGGTGCTGAAGGAGTTGGTCGCCCATCACGTCCGGGAAGAGGAAAACAGCTTCTGGGCGGACGCGCGCAAACATTTCTCGTCCGACGAACGCAAGCTGATGAACCAGAAATATCTGCGGCTCAAATCGACCATCAAGGTCTCCTAGGCCGCAGCGTCAGCGGGGCATAAGATGGCCGGCCCGATCAATCCTCCGACCGTAAAGGGCAGTGGCGACGGGCAACTGCCCGCCTATCTCGCCAACGGCCTTGTCGGCTTGCGCGTGCGCGACAATCCGCTGGCGGCGGGCATGGCGATGCTGTGCGGCTACAGCGGCCTGCATCCCAAAAAGAAGATCGAAGCGGGAGCGGTCGCGCCCTATCCGCTGGCGGGCAACCTGGCGCTGAACGGGGTGTGGCTGTCGGACGTGCCGCAGCTTCTGACGGCGGTCGATCAGGCCTATGATTTTTCCCATGGCGAGTTGACCACGCGTCTGCGCTTCGCGGCGGGCGGCGTCACGGCGGATATCGAAGTGCTCACTTTCTGCTGCCGCCATCAGCCCACCCTGGTGGCGCAGGAAATCGCCGTGACTGTCGACCAGGCCTGCGATCTCAAGCTGCAGGCGCTGGTGGATATCGTTGCCATCCCCGGCCGGATGAAAGCGCGCGCGATGGAGACGCCGGGCGGCGGCCAGGATTTCGACGGCAGCCTGCAATGGGAAAGCGAAGGCGGGTTTTCGCGTTGCGGCGTGGCGCTGGTCACCCAGTTTCTGGGCGACAGGAACGCCAAGCGCGAAGCGCCGGGCGGCGGCGACCGCAGCCCGCTGGTGACGCAATATGGCCTGAAGGCGCGGGCGGCGAAAACCTATCGCCTGCGCCAGATCGCCAGCCTGGTGCCCAGCGTCATGCATGGGCACCCCGACCGCCAGGCCGAGCGCATGGCGGCGCTGGGTGCGCATCAGGGCTTCGAGACCCTGCGCCGAGCCAATCGCGCCGAGTGGCAGGAACTGTGGAAGGGCCGCATCCTGCTGCACGGCGCGGGGCGGGAATGGCAGCAACACGCCGACGCGGCGTTCTATTACATGAACGCGTCGGTGCATGCGGCGTCGCCGGCTTCGACCTCGATGTTCGGCTTGGCGACCTGGCACGACTATCACTATTATTTCGGCCATGTGATGTGGGACATCGAGAGTTTCTGCGTCCCGCCGCTCAGCCTGTTGCAGCCCGAAGCGGCGGGGGCGCTGCTGGAATATCGCCTGCGCAGCCTGAACGGCGCGCGCAGCAATGCGCAATGCTATGGACGGCGCGGCCTGCAATTTCCCTGGGAGTCGGCGCCCACCAGCGGTGAAGAAGCGGCGCCGTCGCCCGGCACCGCCGCCTGGCATGAGGATCATGTCTCGCTGGATGTGGCGCTGGCCTTCGCGCGCTATGCCCAGACAAAGGGTGACGGCAATTTCCTGCGCGACAAGGCGTGGCCGGTGTTGTCGGGCGTGGCGGACTGGATCGCCAGCCGCGCGCATAAGGGCCGCCGGGGCTGGGAGATCCGCCGCTCCATGGGCATCGCCGAACGCAAAAGCGAATGCGACAATGAAGCCTTCACCCTGCTGTCGGCGAAAGCGGTGCTGGACGCGGTGCTGGAGGCGGCGGCGATGCTGAAGCGGCCGGAGGGATCGCAGTGGCGCGAGATCGCGGGCCATCTGACATTGCCCCTGCGCGACGGCCTGCTGGTCAGCCATGACGATTTTCGCAGCAATGAGGAAAAAGGCGCGACGCCGTCGCCGCTGATGGGGATTTTCCCGCTGGGCAATCTGGACGCGGCGCTGGCGCGGCCGACCTTGGATTTCTATCTGCCGCTGGCGAAGGATTATATCGGCAGCCCGATGCTGTCGGCTTTTTACGGCGTCTGGGCGGCACGCAAGGGCGACCGCAG
>CAYWWT010000151.1:0-6667 GCA_964461855.1 uncultured Rhizobium sp.
CGGTCGGCTTCGATCTGGGTTTCGCCGGGACCGCCGAGAAAGCCGAAGCCGCCGCGTTGGCGCTCCAGATGGGTCCAGCTGCGGACCAACCGCGAGCGTTGATAGGTCAGGTGCGCCAGTTCGACCTGCAGGCGCCCTTCCCGCGTCGCCGCGCGGGCACCGAAAATCTCCAGGATCAGCGCGGTGCGGTCGAGGACCTTGGTTTCCCAGGCCTTCTCCAGATTGCGCTGCTGGACCGGTGAAAGCTGAGCGTTGACGATGATCAGTTCGGGCTTGAGGCGCCGGGCCTCCTCCGCGATTTCGGCCACCTTGCCGGAACCGATCAAGGTCGCCGGCGTGGGCCGGCCCAAGGGCGCGATGCGCGCTTCGCAGACATCCAAGCCAATGGCGGCCGCCAGCCCGGCCGCTTCCGCCAGGCGTTCTTCGGCGTCACGGGGACTGCGTTCTCCCCGCGCCTTGGGCTCGACATGAACGACGAAAGCGGTCGCCGCGACGTCCGCTCTCTTTTCACGCTTAGGCAATGTCAGGCGGACTCGTGCGCCGCTTCATCCTGAAGCTGGATCGGGCCCATCGGCATCACGGTCGAGATGGCGTGCTTGTAGACCAGCTGCGCCTGCCCGTCGCGGCGCAGAAGCACACAGAAATTGTCGAACCAGGTAATGTTGCCCTGAAGCTTTACGCCATTGACCAGAAAGATGGTGACCGAAGATTTGCTCTTGCGGACCGCGTTGAGGAACGTGTCCTGCAAATTTTGTTGTTTTTCGCTCATGGGTTTTCCCATTTATGTGTGTGCCTTCCGGATGGGGCACCCCGGCAGCATAATCTATTGCTGCATTTGCGAAAGCGAAAAAACCGTAACGCTGTCAGCTTTCTATCCCAGCCCGCTCGGCATAGAGCGCATAAATCCGGCGGGTCAGCGGGCCGGGTCTGCCGTCACCGATTGGCGTTTCGTCGATCTTAACCACCGGAATGGCCGCTCCCGACGCCGAGGACAGAAATGCCTCCTTGGCCTTCAACGCCTCGGCGACGGTGAATTTGCGCTCGACAATCGTTTGTCCGGCGGCGGCGGCAGCCTCCAGGATTATGCGGCGTGTTACGCCGGGCAGGATGTCGTTGGAGAGCTGACGGGTGACAACATTATTGTCGGCATCGACAATCCAGGCGTTGGTGGAGGCGCCTTCGGTGACATAACCCTCCGCGTCCACGAACCAGGCTTCATAAGCACCCGCCCGGCGCGCCTCGGTCTTGGCCAGAAGATTGGGAAGAAGCTGGACGGTCTTGATGTCGCGGCGGGCCCAACGCTGGTCAGGCCGGGTGATCACGGCGATGCCCTCCTTGCGTTTTTTCTCGCCCACAGCCGGATCCTGCGACCGCGCCGTCATGATCAAGGTGGAACGCGGAACGACATCGGGAATGGGATGATCGCGCCGGACCGCGCCGCGCGAAAGCTGCATATAGAGCAGCCCCTCACGCACCCGGTTGCGCGCCACCATCTCGCGCATCACCAGCTTCAACGGCGCCCGGCCCATCGGCATCGCCATGCCGATCTCGCGCAAGGAGCGTTCCAGCCGGTCAAGATGTTCTTCCTCGTCGATGAGCTTTCCTGCAGCAACCGCCGCGACCTCATAGATCCCGTCGCCCAATTGCAGGGATCGATCCTCGATATGCACCGAAGCGTGGCCATGCGGCAGGTAGCGGCCATTGACATAAGCGATGCGCCCCGCCGGCGCCCGCGATGCCGTCCATTTCTTCATCTTGCGAAACCATTCCTAGGCATTGAAGTTTTGCGCCGATCCCACGCCGAGCGATTTGAGCTTGCGATGCAGCGCCGAGCGCTCCATCCCGATGAACGCCGCGGTGCGCGAAATATTGCCGCCAAAGCGGTTGATCTGCGCCACCAGATAGTCACGCTCGAAAATCTCGCGCGCTTCGCGCAAGGGAAGTGAAATCACCAGATCGCCGCCCTTCCCGCCACTCCAGCCATTGCCGCTGCCCAGATCCGTGGGCAACAGATCGGCCGTGATTGCCTCGGCGAGATCGTCACTGGCCAGGATCAGCAGCCGCTCGACGATATTGCGCAACTGACGAACATTGCCCGGCCAGCCATGGGCCTGGAGAACCGCCATGGCATCGTCGCCGATCTGGCGCATGGCCAAGCCGCTTCCTGCCGACAGCCGTTTCATGAAATGCGAGATCAGCGTCGGAATATCGTCGCGGCGCTCGGCCAGCGAAGGAATGCGAACCGGCACCACATTCAGCCGATGATAGAGGTCTTCACGGAAACGACCGGCTTCGGTTTCGGTGCGCAGATCGCGCGTGGTGGAGCAGATCACCCGCGCATCGACCTGGACCCGGCTGATGCCGCCAACGCGTGAGAAGGTCTGATCGATCAGCACGCGCAAGATCTTGCCCTGAGTCTCCAACGGCATGTCCGAGACTTCGTCCAGATACAGCGTCCCGTTATGGGCAAGTTCAAACAAGCCGGTCTTGTGGGACCCGTCCGGCTGTTCGGTGCCGAACAATTCGGCCTCGATCCGCTCCGGCGCCATGGTGGCGCAATTGATCGCGACAAAGGCGTTGGCCGCGCGGCGAGAACGCGTATGGATCAGGCGGGCGGCGACTTCCTTGCCCGACCCCGCGGGCCCCGAGATCAACACGCGACTATTGGTCGGCGCGATCTTTTCGATCAGGGCCCGCAATTGCGCGATCACCGAGGACTGGCCGATCAACTCGCCATCGTCTCCGGCTTTCAGCTTCAATTCCTGGACCTCGCGCTTCAGGCGTGCCGCCTCCAGCGCGCGCTCGACCACATGCAGCAGGCGATCGGCCTTGAAAGGCTTTTCGATGAAATCATAGGCGCCCTTCTTGATGGAAGAGACCGCGGTTTCAATCGTGCCATGACCGGAAATCATCACCACGGGCACGTCCGGCAATTCACGCTTGAGCGTATCCAGGACCTGAATTCCGTCGAGTTTGGATCCCTGCAGCCAGATATCAAGAATGATGAGTTGAGGACGGCGGGCACGCGCGGCGGCCAGCGCAGAATCACTGTCGCCCGCCATGCGGGTCTCATAACCTTCGTCGCGCAATATTCCCGAAATCAGATCGCGAATGTCCTCCTCGTCGTCAACGACGAGAATTTCAGACGCGATCAGCAATCCGTTTTTGTTCATCCTCACTGCCTTTCTGACGCATATTCTTTTGCGTAAAGGGGAATGTCAGCGTGACTTGCGCGCCGTCTCCATCTTCCGCATCGTTCAGGACGATCTCCCCCCCATGGTCCTCCATGATCTTGCGCACGATCGCCAATCCGAGGCCTGTCCCTTTGGCCCGGGTCGTCACATAGGGCTCTGTCAGCCGATGCCTGTGTTCGGCCGGCAAGCCAATGCCGTTGTCGCTGACCTTGAATGCGAACGTTCCGCCATTGGGCTGCAGGGCCACGGCAATGCGGCCCGGCGTTTCATCGCCCTTGGCATGGCGCGCGGCGATGCCCTCGCCCGCATTCTTCAACACGTTGGTCAGCGCCTGGCTGATCAGCCGACCATCGCCTTCGAAATAAACCGCTTCCTTCGGGCTTTCCACCGCAAAAGTGATTTCGGGATGCGCGACGCGCTGCAGGAACACCGCCTGCTGCAAAAGTTCCGCGGCATTCTCGCGCCGCATCGCCGGCGTCGGCATGCGGGCGAAAGAGGAGAATTCGTCCACCATGCGTCCGATATCACCCACCTGGCGGATGATGGTGTCGATGCATTGACGGAAAATGTCGGGATCGGTGGAAATCTCATCCTTGTATTTGCGCTTGAGCCGTTCGGCGGAAAGCTGGATCGGCGTCAGCGGATTCTTGATTTCATGGGCGATACGCCTTGCGACATCGGCCCAGGCAGCAGTGCGCTGTGCGCCGACAAGGTCAGTGATGTCGTCGAAGGTCGCGACGAAACCGTGCGGATTGCCCCGCTCGCTGGAAACCTGAACCGAAAGCGTACGCGGCGTGCCACCCCGCTTGACCGTGACCTCGCCGCCGGCGCGGGCGACCGGTTCCGACAAAGCCCGCCGGATCAGCGCGCCCAGTTCCGGCACGGATTCAGAGTAATGCCGGCCCTCCAGCTCTTCCGGCGTGGCGTCCAGCAGGCGCGCCGCCGCGCGATTGACGAGCGTGATCTTGCCGTCCCGGTCCACGCCAACCACACCGGCGCTGACGCCCGACAGCACGGTTTCGGTGAAGCGGCGGCGTTCCTCATTCTGGCGATTGGCGGTGACCAGTTCCCCGCGCTGCGCGCCGAGCTGCTGGGTCATGCGATTGAAGGCAAGGCCAAGGGTCCCGATCTCGTCATCGTCGCGTGAAACCTTGACCTGCGCGGTCAGGTCGCCTTCGGAAACACGCTCCGCAGCCTCGATCAAATTTGAGATCGGATGCACCAACCGGTTCGCCGCCCAGATGCCCGACCACACCGCGCCCAAAAGCGTGACCAGCGACACCACCGTATAAAGTGCGGCGAAGACCAGCTGCACTTCCAGCCGGTTCTGGTCCAGCCGGTTATATTCGGACACCGCGTCGACAGTACGTCGGTAATAGCCGAAGACCTGCGGGTCCACCAATCGCACGACCAAGAGATAGGCGTCGTTCAAGGCCTGCATCTGGATCAAGGCGGTAACGGTGCCGCCTTCCGGTGCCGCGTCCACCACAATCGATCCGGCCCGTGCCTGGGCGATATCGGCGGCCGATGGCGGTTTGGGATCCTTGAGAAATTGCTGCTTGGTGGACGCGACGATCTTGCCGTGGCCGTCCACGATGTAGGAGGCCTGCAGGCCACGATCCTTGGTCAGCGAATTGAGCTTGGAAAAAAACTGCGCCGGGCGGACGTGCTTGTCTGCATCGTACAAAGTCTGATCGTGCTGGATGTTGTTGGCGATCTCATAAGCATCGCCAATGATGCCGCGCTCATGCTCTTTCACATAATGCTGGGCGACATTAACGGCGCTGCCAAGCGCATCCTTCACCCGTCCGGAGAACCAGGCCTCGAGACCAAGGTTGAGGGTCACCGCCGCGAAAATCGCGATCAGGATGGCCGGAACCACCGCGATCGTCCCGAACCAGGCGACCAGCCGAACATGCAGCCGCGCCCCTGCCCGTCCGGATTTGCGTTCCGCCCAGAGCCGGACCAGGCGCCAGGCAATCAACGCGCCCAAGGAAAGGCCAAGGGTCAGGTTGACCAGAAGCAGGACGATCAGGCCCAGCCGGCCAGGCGTCCATGGCGTCAGGCCGGAAAGAATGGCGTAAGTGACGGCTCCCGAGGCGGCCGCCAGCAAGCCGACGCTCAGAGCCAACCGCGAAGGACGCGAAATCGCGCGAATAAGTTTGCGCCAGCGGTTTATGAAAGACCCGTTTCCGATGACAGGCATCCGTCGTTGGTTGGGTTTAAAGCGGTCTTCCGCTTTGCGGCATTCTAGCAACAGTTTCGGCTGTTGCAAGAAAGCCGCGATGCAATTCTACCACATACATCAAAGAGGCGCAGGGCTTATTCGGGCCTGAGAGTCCTGGCTTCGGACCGCTCACCGCGCTGTCGCGCGCAGTCCTGCGCCGTTGCGCGCTATTCAGCGCGCAGGTCCGGGCTCGGACCGCTCACTGCGCTGTCGCGCGCAGTCCTGCGCCGTTGCGCGCTATTCAGCGCGCAACCCCTTGATCACCTCGAGTCCGAGATCGCGGATCTTCTTGCGCAGCGTGTTGCGGTTCAGGCCCAGGAGCTGCGCGGCCCGGATTTGATTGCCACGGGTGGCGCCCAGACAGATGGAAATCAAAGGACGCTCCACTTCCTGGATGATGCGGTCATAAACGCCCGCAGGCGGCAGCCTGTCGCCATGACTGAGAAAATAGCGGGTCAGAAACCGCTCGACCGCGGCGCCCAGCGGCAGATTCTCTTCCTCGGCTTCAACCGCAAGCGCACGGGCGGGCTCCTTCAATTCCCCCGCCAGCGCCGACCCTGGAATGGAATCACCGGAATGCAGCACCGCCAGGCGGCGCACCAAATTCTCCAGCTCCCGCACATTGCCGGGCCAGCGATGGCGCCGCAGAATTTCCAGTGCATCCGGCTCCAGCGATTTCGCAGGCAACCCCTCTTCTTCCGCCTTGCGCAGGAAAAATCGCACAAGGTCCGGAATATCTTCCACGCGCTCGCGCAGCGGCGGCAGGCGCAGCGGCACAACATTCAGCCGATAATAGAGATCTTCACGAAACAAGCCTTGGGCGATCATCTGCCGCAGATCGCGATTGGTCGCCGCGATGATCCGCACATCGGTGCGGATGGGCGCTCGCCCGCCCACCGTGGTGTATTCGCCTTGCTGCAGAACGCGCAGAAGACGGGTTTGCGCCTCGAGCGGCATGTCGCCGATTTCATCCAGAAAGAGCGTGCCGCCTTCGGCTTGCTCGAAACGTCCCACGCCGCGATTGGTCGCGCCGGTAAAAGCGCCGCGCTCATGGCCGAACAACTCGCTTTCCACCATCTCTTTCGGAATGGCCGCCATGCTCACGGCGATAAACCGGCCATGCCTGCGCTTGCCGTAATCGTGCAGCGCGCGCGCCACCAATTCCTTGCCGGTGCCCGATTCCCCCATGATCATCACGGTGAGATCGGTCTGGGTCAGACGCGCAATGACACGATAGATTTCCTGC
>CAYWWT010000152.1:0-6645 GCA_964461855.1 uncultured Rhizobium sp.
TCGTTGCGGCCCAGATCAAGCAGCATCAGATGCTCGGCGCGTTCCTTGGGATCGGCCATCAACTCGTCCGCCAGCGCGGCGTCCTGTTCCGGACTCTTGCCGCGCGGCCGGGTACCGGCGATCGGCCGGATGGTGACCTTGCCGTCGCGCAGCCGGACCAGGATTTCGGGGCTCGAGCCCACGATCGAGAAACCGGGAAAGGAAAGATAATAAAGAAAAGGCGAGGGGTTCAGCCGCCTCAGCGCGCGATAAAGCGAGAAGGGAGGCAGCGCAAAGGGGCGGCGGAAGCGCTGGCTGGGCACAACCTGGAAAATATCGCCGGCGCGGATGTATTCCTTCGCCCGCGCCACGACCGAGAAATAGTCTTCCCTGGTCATATTGGATTCGATCTTCGCTTCCGGCGCCAGATCGGCGGGCGCTTCCGCATTCGGCGGCAGAGGCCGGTCAAGCGCCGCAACCGCTTCCTCGATCCGCTCGCCGGCACGGGCATAGGCTGCGCGCGCGTCCAGGCCCGCATCGGGCCAGACCGGCGTAACCACCACAATCTCGTCCTTCACCGTATCGAAAATGGCGATGATGGTGGGCCTGAGCATGATCGCGTCGGGAACGCCCAACTTGTCCGGCGGCGTGCCGGGCAGGTCTTCGATCTGGCGCACCATGTCGTAACCCAGATAGCCGAACAGCCCCGTCGCCATCGGCGGCAGGCCCGGGGGCAGATCCATCCGTGTTGCCGCGATCAGCGTCCGCAGCGAGGTCAAGGGGCGCTCTTTCTCGGGGACGAATGTGTGGCTGCCCAATGCGCTGCGATTGATTTCCGCCTTGTCGCCCTGGCAGCGCCAGATCAGGTCCGGTTTCAACCCGATGATGGAATAACGTCCCCGCGTTTCCCCACCCTGGACGCTTTCCAGCAGAAAGGCATTGTCCTGGCCTTCGCCAAGCTTGAGAAAAGCGGAGACCGGCGTTTCCAGGTCGGCCACCAGCCGGCGGAACAAAGCCTGCGGTGTCTTCGCGGCGTAAAGGCGCGCGAAGCTTTCAAAATCAGGGTTCAGATTCACGAAGCGCCGCCGGTCGCCTGTTGCAGCAGTTTCTGATTCACCTTCACGCCCTGTTGTAACCGCGCCGCGTTGGCGAGAGACGACGAAAGATCGGCGGCGGCCTGTTGCGAGATCTGGCCGCGTCCCGCCGCATAGAGCTGCCGGGTATTCTCATTCTCGGCATGCGCAATACCGGTCACGCGCGCGATGATGTAATTGCCGCCGGTTCCCTGCGGCGCCTGCACCACCGCTCCCGGTGCCGCGCCGAACAGCTTTTCCGTCAGGGCGGCGGAGAAGGTGGTGTCATTGGTGTTGCGCTGCAGGGCCGGGCTTTTCAGCACCGGCACTTTCAGCGTCTTGGCCACGCCAGCAAGATTGCCATCCTTCTGCGCCTGCTCGGACAAAGCCACGGCCTTGACCGCCAGAGCCTTGGCTTTCTCTTCCGCGGTCCAGGCCGCCAGCGCATCGGCACGCACCTCCTCAAGCGGCTTCAGCTTGGCGGGAGTGACGCCGCCGACTTTCAAGGCGTAATAAGCGCCGCTCTTGGCCGCGAAGGGATCATTGTCTTCGCCGACTTCCGCCGCGAAAGCGGCGGTCAGAAATTCCGGGTCGGCGGGAAGATCGGCCACTTTGTCGCCGGCTGGGGTCAGGCCCGCCTTATCGACGGCCGGAATGCGGCCGCTTTTCAAGCCAGCTTTCTTCGCCGCTGCGGCGATGTCGCTGCCGCCGGAACGGGCATCTTCATAGGCATTGACGATGTCGATGATCTTGGCGCCTGCCATTTGCAAGGCCAGCGTCTGGCGGATCTGATCCTTGGAATCGTCCAGGGTGCGCGAAATGCCCGGCGTAACCTTGGTGACCTTGAGAAGGACATAGCCGTTGAGGGCGCCCTTGATGGGTTGGCTGACTTCGTTCACCGGCAGCGCGAAGATCGCGTCGGCGCGAGCCGCGTCCGGAATGTCGGCTTTGGAAAGCGTACCGAGGTTCAAGTCCGCGGCCGCTATCTTACGTTCCGCTGCGAGCGCTTCAAACGGCGTTCCCGCCGCGATCCGCTCGCGGGCCGATTTGGCGGCGGCTTCGCTCGGGAATTCGATCTGCTGAATGTCGCGCTTTTCGGGCACATTGTAATTGGCTTCGTGCTGCTTGAATTCGTCGGCGATCATCTTGTCGGTCACCGTCACCTGGGTTGCCACGTCCTGGGGTGTGACGGCGGCATATTCGATGTCGCGATATTCCGGGGTGGAGAAACGCTCGGGATGCGCCTTGACGTAAGCCGTCAGCGTGGCGTCGTCGGGCGGCGCGATCGGCCCCACCGCGTCGGGCGACACGATCACATAATCGGCGGCGCGCAGTTCGGTGACATAGAGGAAAAGGCCCTTCGTATAACCGTCGGGCAGGGCGAAGCCGGCTTCCATGGCGGTCGTGAGCTGGGCGCGGGCCGCATCGGCACGCATCTCGTTCAAGAAGTCCTGCTCGCCATAACCGGCGTTTCCGATCACCTGCAAAAAGACATTGTGGTCGAATTCATTGGTGGCGCCCTTGAAGGCGGGCAAGGCCCGCACTTCCTGCGCGAGTTCGGCATCGCTGGCGGTGAGGCCCAGGCGGGACGCCGCATTGTCCAGCGCGGTGCGGCTGATCAACTGCTGCAGGGCGGTCTGGTCCAGGCCCATTTTCTGCGCGACGTCCGGGGTCAGGTCCATGCCCATCTGCTGGCCTTGGTTGCGCAGGAAGTTGCGATAGGTGCGCTGAAAGGTCTGGGTGGAGATTTCGGAGGATCCCACGGTCGCCAAGGAGGTGCTGATCTGGCCGGTAAAGACGTCGGCGATGCCCCAGACCACGAAGCTCAAAGCCAGGCCGCCCATCAGGAGAGAAGCCATCCAGGACTTGGAGAGCTGGTGCATCCACTGAATCATTAGAACTTCCCACGGGTTGTAAGAAAATGGCTGCGAATGATAGGGAGGGGGGCGTGTCAGGGCAAGCGGCGCAGGCCGCGGCCAAAAAGGCATGCCGCGGCCCAGATGGGGGATGGAATTGCGCCAACTGATTGCCGGTAACTGGAAAATGAACGGTCTTTCGACCGATCTGGTCGAGCTGGAAGCCCTGAAGCAGGGCCTTGGCGCTTCGCCAGCCTGCGAGGTGCTGGTCTGTCCGCCGGCAAGTCTGATCGCGCGTGCGGCCGGGGTCGCGAAGGGTGCTTTCGCCTTGGGCGGGCAGGATTGCCACGCCAAAGCCAACGGCGCCTTCACCGGCGACATCTCGGCGGAGATGCTGAAAGACGCGGGTGCGTCCGCCGTCATCGTCGGCCATTCCGAGCGGCGTCAATATCATGGCGAATGCGATTCGGATGTCGCCGCCAAGGCGCATGCCGCGTGGCGCGCCGGTTTGACGGCGGTCATCTGCGTTGGCGAGACCGAAACGGAGCGCGACGCCGGCAATGCACATGACGTCTGTGGCGGCCAGGTCGCTGGCAGCGTGCCGAAGGAAGCGACAGCGGCCAACACCGCCATCGCCTACGAACCGGTCTGGGCGATCGGCAGTGGCAAGGTCCCCAGCGATGCCGATATCGTCGCTATGCATGCGCATATCCGCCGTTGCGCGATCGCGCATCTGGGCGAGGCGGGACGCACGATGCGTATTCTGTATGGCGGCTCGGTGAAACCTTCCAATGCGCGGGCGATACTTTCCCTGAACGACGTAAATGGCGCGCTGGTGGGCGGCGCAAGCCTTAAAGCGCGGGATTTTCTGGAGATTGTTGCGGCCAGCGCCACACGTTAACCAGGAATTTCGACCCTTCCTTAACACCACACGCCCATTCTCGCCCCACAAGAAAAAGGGTGGGGCATGGCGCGTCTGAGCTACGACAGCGTCGAAGCATTGATCTACGATCCGGTCTCGGCAAACCGCACCGCGACGCGCGCGGCGCTGTATTCGCTGGGCTTTCGCCGCACCGAAACCGTCCCCACGCTCGAAGGGATGATTGATGTCATTCAGCGGCAGACTCCCGATATCGTACTGGCGGAAGCGCAGGGCGCCGCCGACGAACTCTGTCAGGCCATCCAGCAGCTGCGGCAGGGCTCTGCGGGCTACAATCCCTTCATCGTCATCATCGTGACAGCCTGGGAGAAAAGCTCGGCCTTGATCACCAAGGTGGTCAATTCCGGTGCGGACGATCTTCTCCTCCGGCCTTTCTCGACGGCGCTTCTGGGAACGCGCATCGAAGGGCATATCGAGCGGCGCAAGGGTTTCGTCATCACCACCGACTATGTCGGCCCTGATCGCCGCCGCGACAGCGTTCGCACGACGGATAGCGACATGTTCGATCCGCCCAATTCGCTCAAGATGAAGGCGAAGGACAAATTGTCGGCCGATCTCATCGCCAAGAAGCTGGACGCGGAACTTCAAGTGGCGCGCGAGAGACTGGCGGGCGAGAAGTTGCGCCGTGATTCTTTCCAGATCTGCGTCCTGTGGCGGCTCTTGCAGGACCAGCAACGCGAGGCGCCGCAATTCACCGCCGATCTCACCAAACTCTCCAACCTGGCCCGCGCCATCGAGCGCCGCTGTGGCGATACCGACCAGAACAAAGCGCAGGAGCGGTGCTTAGCCGTCCTGGCGGCGTCGGAGGATCTGCGCAGTGGCCCGAATGTCGCGGCCCTGTCTTCCATGGGTGCAGCCGCGCTCGGCCTGCATCAGCAGATATGTCCCGAAAAATCCTCCGCCGATCAGTTGCGGGAGCTCGACGCTACGGTGGCGCTGATCCGGGCCCGGAACCAGGCCACGGCCCTGGCGTCTTGAGATTTCGGCGTTTCGGGCGGGATTCTCCCTCCCGGCTTTCCATTTGGCCGGGTTTGTTCTAAAGACCCCGGCCTTGTCCCGACCGGGGCGGCGGCCCATATCGGGCGGCATCTGAGATTCTTGCTGGAAGTGCCGTTATGCAGACCCTGCTCGTCTTTGCCGAATTGGTGATCGCTGTCGCGCTGATCATCTTCGTGCTGCTGCAGCGCTCCGAAGGTGGCGCGCTGGGAATAGGCGGTGGCGGCGGTGGCGGCATGGGCGGGCTTTTCAGTCCGCGCGGCGCAGCCGATACGCTCACCCGCACGACCGCGATTCTGGCAGTGCTGTTTTTCCTTACCTGCATCGGTCTCAATCTTCTGGCCCTGCATGGCCGCGACCAGCGCTCGATTCTCGACGTGCCGGCGACCACGCAAGGATCGGCCGTGGCGCCGCAGCCCAAAGCGCCGGTGAACGTACCGGCCGGTCCGCAGGTCCCCGCGCCGCGATAGCGATTTTTCGCGCGAAAACACCGCCCTGTGCGTGGCGGAAATTTTTCTGAATTTTCCGCTTGAGGAGCCGATGGCTTTTCGACATGTTGGCCTCCCATGGCCCGGTTAATCTTCATCACCGGCGGCGTGGTCTCTTCCCTCGGAAAAGGTCTGGCGTCCGCTGCCCTTGGCGCGCTTCTTCAAGCGCGTGGATACAAGGTTCGTCTTCGCAAGCTCGATCCCTACCTGAACGTCGATCCGGGCACGATGAGTCCGTTTCAGCATGGCGAGGTCTATGTCACCGACGATGGCGCGGAGACCGATCTCGATCTGGGACATTATGAGCGCTTCACCGGCGTCTCGGCGCTGAAGTCCGATAATGTCACCTCGGGCCGCATCTACAGCCAGGTAATCGAGAAGGAACGCAAGGGCGGTTATCTCGGCCGCACCGTGCAGGTGATCCCGCACGTCACCGACATGATCAAGGAATTCGTCCTGGCCGATACGGAAGGACTCGATTTCCTGCTGGTGGAAATCGGCGGCACGGTGGGCGACATCGAGGGCCTGCCATTCTTCGAAGCCATCCGCCAGTTGCACAATGACCTGGGCCGCGGCCAGACCGCCTTCATTCATCTCACCCTGGTGCCTTACATCGAGGCGGCGGGCGAGTTGAAGACCAAGCCGACCCAGCACAGCGTCAAGGAGTTGCGCGCCATCGGCATCCAGCCGGACATTCTGCTTTGCCGCGCCTCGCATCCCATTCCGGAAGAAGAGCGCCGCAAGATCGGCCTGTTCTGCAACCTGCCGGCCGACCGGGTGATCCCGGCGCTGGACCTGGACACCATCTATCGGGTGCCGGTCGCCTATCATCAGGTGGGCCTCGACACGCAGCTTCTGAAAGTTTTTGGCCTGGAGAATGCGCCGCCACCGGATCTGTCGCGCTGGCAGGCGGTCGTGGACCGGGTAAAGAATCCCGAAGGCGAAGTCCGCATCGCCGTGGTCGGCAAATATATGCAGGTCAAGGACAGCTACAAATCGCTCAGCGAAGCACTCGCCCATGGCGGGCTCGCCAACAATGTCCGCGTCCATCTGGACTGGATCGACAGCGAAGTGTTCGAACGCGACGATGCCGCCTCCTTCCTGGAAAATGTCAGCGGCATCCTGGTGCCCGGCGGGTTCGGCGAGCGCGGCACTGAAGGCAAGATCGAAGCGGTGAAATTCGCCCGCGAAAAGAAAGTGCCGTTTTTCGGCATCTGCTACGGGCTGCATATGGCGGTGATCGAAGCGGCGCGCGATCTGGCGGGTCTGGAGGGTGCGGGCACCACCGAGATCGGCAGCCCGAAGCATCCCGT
>CAYWWT010000153.1:0-6641 GCA_964461855.1 uncultured Rhizobium sp.
GTGCGGGCGGCGCAGGTAACCGGCCCGGTGGCTAGGACACCGGGCCGGGTCTGCGCTGGCTAACTGCCCAGATCGATGACCGCGCGCCGGTTCTGCGGCTCGCGCACATGAGGGCCAGTCGGCACCAGCGGTTGCGAGAAGCTCTTTCCGGCGGTGGTGATCTGATCCACGGCCATCCCCAACCGGATCATCTCTTCTTTCACGGCCATGGCGCGGCGCTCGGAAAGCTTCTGGTTGTAGGGGAAGCTGCCCATCGTGTCGGTGTGTCCGGTGACCATGATGCGAACGAAATTGTTCTGCTTTGCCGTGCGCACCGCATCGCCGACCGTCGTGCGCGCCGCCTCGTTGAGCTCCGACTTATCGAAGTCGAAGAACACCACGAAGGTCCGCACCGGCGGCGGCGGTGGGGGTGACGGGGGCGGGGGTGGAGGAGGCGGCGGCGGGGGTGGGGCTGGTGGAGCCGCCGCCGCCTCTTCCGTTGCGAAGGGATACCAGCGCACGCCAACCATGACGGTCTGGTCTTCGCCATCCGCAAAGCGAACCGGTGCGAATTGCGAGACAGCCCGCGTCGTGCCGGTGTTCATGTAGTGATATTCGAGACTGATCTCGAAATCGTGGAAGAGCGCATAGGAAATGCCGGCAATGCCCTGCCAGGCGAAATCAGTTCCGCTGCCGCCCAGATAGAGCAGATTGCTCGATATCTCGCGGACGTTATGCGAGACGCGCGCAGCGCCCAGGCCGAACCCGCCCGTCAGCATCAGCTTGTCGGTCAGGTTGTAGTCATAAGCGATGTTGCCCATCAGCGCGGCCATGGTGGTGCCGCCGCTGAAGCCCGGAATCTTCGCGTCGTTCGTTACCCAATTGGGCTCCAACTCCGCACGCCAGCCTTCCCATTTGTAACCGAGGGAGCCTGAGAAGCGCGCATTGCTCTGATAGGGCATCCCGACATCGGGAACGTTGAGGAAGTCCGCCTTGCCGGACATGGAGCTCCAGCCCACGCCTGCTCCGACATACCAGCCCTCGGGGGCCGCCTGCGCCGACGCGACAAGCGCCAAAAGCGCCGCGCCCGTCATTAAGAATTGTTTCATCCTGCACCTCTCCCGGAACGAAATCGTCCGTGCCTCGCCATCGAGACTGGCAAAAGTGCGTGCGGGTTTCGACGAGAGTTTCTTGGGGTTTTGTGCCGTTTGTGAAGTTCTGTGTACGCCGTTTAGCGAAAAGTAACGCTTCCAGTCCTACAACCTATGCGGGCGTACACACTGTCATACACCCTCGCCGTGTGCGGGGCGCAAGGCGTCACGATCATGAATTGGACGTTTCCAAATCTGAGCTTTTCGCATTCCGCGCTGGAGCGGCCCGCCATCCTCCTGCCCATTGCTTTGCTGCTCCTGGCCGCCGCCGGCGGGGTTATGTGGAGCAACCTAATCACGCATGAGAGAACTGCCGGTCCGGTCCCGGCTCCAGCACGGCCGGCCATGGTCAGCATCCTGGTGAGTGCGTCCGATATCGCTCGCGGGCAGATCCTCAATCCGCAAGACGTCACGATACGGGCGGTCGCGCCGTCCCAGGCTCCGGCCACGGCGCTGCGTAAAACCAATGAAATACAGGGTCATATGACCCTGGCGCCAATTCCGGCCGGCGAGCCGATCCTCACCAGCCAGATCAGTCCGGACGCCGTCGCCGGACTTTCCGCGCGCATACCAGCCACCTATCGCGCCTATTCCATTCCCGTTTCGGAGGCCGACATCGCGGGCGGCTTTGTGCAGGCCGGCGACCGTGTCGATCTCTTCGTCACCCTGCCCGGTGCGCTTTTTGCGCAAGGCTCCGGTCAGAAGCCGGACGATCGCAGCAAGGCCAGCTTGCTGTTGCAATCAGTCCAGGTCCTGGCGGTGGGCGCCAAGCTGAAAAGCGACGGCACCGCCACCCCGTCGGTCAGGACCGTCACGGTCGCGCTTTCGCCCGCGGATCTTTCCAAGGTGGCGCTGGCCACACGGCTGGGCACGATCACCTTTGCCATTCGCAATCCGGTCGACGACGCAGCGGAGTCCGCGTCTTCGGCGGAATTGTCCAGCCTGATTGGCGAACCCGTGCCGGAAAAAGTCCATCCCAAAGGCGCAAAGCGCGCCGCCGGAATTCCCTTCTATGCCGGTCGCGAACGCACATTTGTGCATCTTCCCTGAGGCCGTCATGCGAATTGTACGGAACATCATGCTCTTGAGCGCGCTGGCTGCAGCGGCGGCGCCCGCATCGGCCGAAGATGTCACCGTTCCGATGGGCGGCCAGCAGGTGGTGCATATCGAAGGCGAAATCTCACGCATTGCGGTGGGCGATCCGCAAGTCGCCGACGTCAAGCTGGTGTCGTCCCGCGAATTGCGCGTGCTCGGCGCCAAGGCCGGCACGACCGACCTTCTGGTCTGGCGGCGCGGCCAGCAGCAACCCGCCACCTTTCATCTGGCCGTGGGCGCGGATGTCGCCGGGCTGAAAGCCGCTTTTGCCGCCGATCCCGATCTGGCCGGCATCACCGTTAACGACACCGGCAAAACCGTGGTCCTGAGCGGCCGTGTGCCTTCCAACGCCGCGCACCAGCGCGCCATGGCGTTGGCGGGCGCCGAACTGGGCAAGGACATCACCGATATCACCAGCATCGGCCAGACCCAGATGGTGGCCGTCGAAGTCCGCTTCGCCGCCGTGTCTTCCACCGCGCTCGAAGCGCTGGGCATCAACCTGCAGCGGCTGGGCAATAGCGGTTTTCAATTCTCCTCCAACACGCCCAATTCCGTCAGCAAATTTTCTTTCCTGGACGGCGCCGGTTTGTCGGTGACCGGCAGCCTGCCGCTGAGCCAGGCTTTCAATTTGCTGATGGCCTGGCCCGGCGCGGACTTCATGGGCGTGGTGAGCGCCCTCAACAGCGCCAATCTCGCGCAGGTCCTGGCCAAACCCACCCTGCTGGTCCGCAGCGGCGAGAATGCCGAGTTCATGGCCGGCGGCCAGATTCCCATCCCGGTGCCGCAAGTCGGCACAGTCTCCAACGCCGTCACCATCGAATACAAGAAATTCGGCGTGCAGTTGCACCTCAAGGCGACGGTGCTGGACGACAAACGCATCGTCATCAACGTCAATCCAGAAGTCAGCGAACTGGATCAGACCAACGCGGTGCAGATCCAGGGCTATACCATTCCCGCCATCAAGACGCGTTCCACCAACACAACCATCGAACTGGGCGACGGGCAGAGCTTCGTGCTTGCGGGGCTGATGTATTCCTCCAATTCCAGCATGCAGGACAAGCTTCCCGGGGTCGGAGACCTTCCCGTCATCGGCGCCTTCTTCAAGCAGACCCAGCATAGCCGCGAGCGGCAGGAACTCATCATCATCGCCACGCCGCATCTGGTCTCGCCGATGAAGCCCGGCGAGACACCGCCGCTGCCGGGCGAGACCATCGCCTACAACCCGACCCTTGCCGAAACGGTGCTGGGAACCGCCCCGCTGGACAAGTTCACCGTCGAATATGGGCTGATGAGATAACATGCGCCGCAACCTCCTCTTTCTTTCGGTCGACGCCAAGCTGATTGCGAGGCTCGAACCGGCGTTGAGCGGCGATTGCGTCCTCATGTCCGCAGACCCGCGCGCGCAGGATATCGCCGCGGTAGCAGCGCGATTTCATCCCGATATCGTGCTTATCGACGCCGGCGCTCATACCGGCGCGCGGACCATGCTGGAGCGGATGGCGTCCGTACGCGCCCGGTTCCCCGTCCTGCCCCTGGTCGCCATCGGTGACGAAATGAGCGCACAGCTGATCCTGGCTTCGTTCCGCGCAGGCGTGGACGATTTCGTGGACCGTGATGCGTCGGACGCTGAAATCCGCACCACCGTTCTTTCGCGGTTGCGCGATGTTGCGGCGCAGGATGGCGTCGCCGCCCTTGTGCATGTCCTGAGCCCGGCACCCAGCGACGAAGATGCCGACCTCGCTCTCAATATCGCCAGCCTGATCGCCACCGCGCCCGGAGGGCGGCGCGTGCTTCTGATCGACCTCGCATTGCCGGTAACGACGGCGCGCACCGCCCTCGGCCTGGAGTTCGGCTTCACCTTGAACGCGGCGCTGCGCGACATGGCAAGGCTGGACAACGCGTTTCTGGACCAGGCATTGGCGCGCGCGCCCGACACGGGCCTCTATGTGCTGCCTCTGGCCGATGACGAGAACGACGCCGCTTTGCCGGCCCCCCGCGACCTGACGGTACTGGTGCGGATTTTCCGCTCCCTGTTCGACACCGTGGTGGTCCATTGGGGCGCCTTCTCCCGTCAGGCGGCGCGCGCGGGCGACACGGGCGGCACGGTCTTTTTGGGCTGCAATCAGCGCTTCTCCGCAATCCGCAACGCCAAGGCGTTTCTTGCAAGCCTGCGCGGCGCTGCCGACGCCGCCGAACCTATCCTCGCGATCCATCTGTTCGACGCCAATCTCGTGCCATCGCCCGACGACATTGTGAGTGCCACGGGAGCGCGGCAGAGCCTGGTGCTGCGCGCGGGCTGGGGCGCCTTGGCGCTGGCGCACAACCGCGGCCGTCCACTGGCCCTCGCCGCGCCATCGCCCTACAGCGACGCCTTGCGCACCCGGCTCACCGAAATCGGCCTTCTGCCTCCCGCGCAAACGGAAAACGCCACCATCAAGCTCTTGCATTGGCTCAATCGTGCGAGGGTCGGATGAATTTGATGCAGCCCTACGCTGCGGTGTCCGACAGCCGCGACGACATCCTGGTGTCCGACCAGTATCAGGAGATGAAATTCCGGGTGTTCGAGGTCACGCTCGAATATCTCGACCGGCAAGGCGTCACCGGCGACACAATCCAGCATTCCGCCCTCCTTGACGAGATTGCGCGCGCCATCTCCATCGTACTCGGCTCGCGCGGCCTTGCGTTGAACACACCGGAACGGTCGCAGCTCATTCTCGATGTGGTCAACGAGATCACCGGGTTCGGACCGCTCCAGCCCCTGCTTGACGATCCCAGCGTGGACGATGTGATCGTCAACGGCCCGCGCACGGTTTATGTCGAACGCAATGGCGAACTGGAGCCTGTCGCCACGCGCTTTCGCAATCTCGACCATCTGATGAACGTCATTCAGCGCATCGTCGCCCCGATTGGGCGGCGGGTAGACGAATCCAACCCTTACGTCGATGGGCGGCTGCCCGACGGATCGCGCCTCAATGTCGTAATTCCACCCGTGGCGTTAGACGGTCCCCATGTCTCGATCCGGAAATTCCGCGATGTACCCTTCACCGGCGAGGATCTGGTGCGCAACGGCACCTTCACCGCCGAAGGTCTGCGGTATCTTTCCGGAGCGGTGCGCGCCCGCCGCAACATCCTGATTTCGGGCGGCACGGGTTCCGGCAAGACCACGCTTCTCAATGTGATGAGTTCCTATGCCGGCCCCAAGGAGCGCATCGTCACCATCGAAGACACGGCAGAACTCAGGCTGCAGATGGCGCATGTGGTGCGAATGGAAACCCGCACCGCGACAATAGATGGGGCGCGCGAAATCAGCGCCCGCGACCTTCTGCGCAACGCGCTCAGAATGCGGCCCGACCGCATAATCCTGGGCGAAGTGCGCTCGCATGAAGCGATCGAAGTTCTGCAGGCCATGGGCACCGGCCATGACGGCTCGATGGCCACTATTCATGCCAACGGCACTGCCGACGCGCTGGAGCGGCTGGAGATGCTGGTGGGCCTGCACGGCTTTTCCTCCGACCTGCGGGCGGTACGCCGCTTTATCGTCAGCGCCGTCGACATCGTCGTCCAGACCATGCGCGGTCCGAGCGGACGGCGCACCGTGTCGAGCGTGGTGGAGATCGCGGGCCTTGAAGGCTCCCACTATGCGCAGCGCGAAGTTTATCGCGGCCCCGAACAGGCCGAGCGGAAAGCCATCGCGCGATGATGCACGCTCTGGCCGAAATCATCGCACTGTCCTGTTTCGTGACCGCCTGCCTTCTCGTGGCGCGGCTGGTTGCGATCCGGATCCGGCAGACCGACCTGCTGCGCCTCGATACGGTTCTGGCGATATCTGCGGCGACGCCCCGAATGGCCGGAGTTCCGACCCACCTGCCGCCGTTTCTCGTCAATAAACTGGCCCGGGCAGGCTGGGAGCCGGACCGGCGTCAGATCGGCGTCGGCGCCGCGGCATTCCTGGCGCCGGTGGTCGTTGCCTTGATCGCGTCCGGCATTCTGGCAGCGGCGCTGACGAGTGTCAGCCTGCTGTTTCTGGCGCTGGCGGCACTCGATTATCGCGCCAACGCCCGTATCCGGCAGTTATCGGATTGTATGCTGGGCTTGCTCGAGCGCATGCGCCAGCTTCTTTCCGTCGGCAACAGCCTGGCGGTGGCGTTAGACCGCGCCGTGGAAAATTCTCCGCCCATCGTCGGGCAGTGTCTGGCACCGACCCTGCGGCGCATCGCCAATGGCAGTGGCGTTGCCGACAGCCTCGAACGCTGCGCAGCGGAGCTGGATGTCTATGAGCTGCATCTCCTGGCCACGGCGTCGCGCACCAATTTGCGGTTCGGCGGGTCGATGACCGCGATTTTGCGCAACATTATCGAAAATATCCGCAAGCGCGGTTCGGTCGAGCGCGAACTGCGCGCCAACACGACACAGATA
>CAYWWT010000154.1:0-6550 GCA_964461855.1 uncultured Rhizobium sp.
GCTGACGGGGGAAGATGTCTGCTAGCGGGCTTGCCCGCGTGGCAGACAGATGGGGCAACTAAGAAGTAAAAGATCCGGCGCGCTTAGGGATCGCCATAGCGGGGCCGTCGCTCCAGATGTGAGTCAAAGGCACGCCGTTCTTTTCGATAAAAGCCGCCGCGGTTTCATAGCCCTCGCGGATCGCCTGGTCGAATTTCTTCCAGTCGCGCAGCCCGATCGAGGGCATGGGCGGCTCGATCAGGTAATCGGCCTGCTCGCGCACGACCCGGCGCTGCGCTTCCGAACCCACGGTGCCGGACCGCATCAGGATGGAGATGAGAGAGGGATGCCCCTTCATCCTGTCCTTGATCAGCCAGCGCCAGGGCCGTTCACCGTAATTTTCCTCCCGCGCCTGCAGATCGATCTCGCCGGTGATATCGCAGGCAATGATAGGACCCGCGCCGATCGCGTGTCCGCGCATCACATCGACCGGAAGATTGTTCATCACCCCGCCATCCACCAGAAGATGACCGTGATGGATCACGGGCGGCAGGATGCCGGGCAGCGCAACGCTGGCCCGCAAGGCCCGCCACAGGGGCCCGGCGCGATGCTCATGGATGCGTCCGGTGGTGAGATCCGATGACACGCAGAAAAAAGGCTTGGGCAATTCCTCGATCAGGATGTCGCCGAAATTGGCCTTGAGCATCTGGCTCGCCTTGCGGCCGCGCAAGAGCGCGATCAGGGGCAAGGTGTAATCGTCGAGCGGATTGTTGGTGACGAACACCTCCCGCATGCGGTCGGTGAGTTCCTCGACGCCCCATTCATGGGCCAGCCCGGATGCGATGATCGCACCGATCGAGGTGCCGCCCAGATGATCGAACGGTACTTCGGCCTCCATCAACGCCTTGATGACGCCGATATGCGCGAAGCCCCGCGCGCCGCCGCCCGCCAACACCAGACCTACGGCCCGGCCCGCGATGAAGCGCGCCAGCCGGTGCACATCCGCCGTGTTGTTGGCGCGGATATGGTGATGGGATTCGAACAGGCCCGAGCGGAGCGAGAAATGTTCCGGCAACCCGGCTTTTGCGCCCGCCGGATGCAGCAGCAGAAGCTCGGGCAATCCGCTGGCGCGTTCCTTGAACGCCGGCAGATCGAGCGGCCTCAGCGGCAGCGGCTGATCGGCGCGGGCCAGCAGAAAGATGCGGTCGGCCTGGCGCAGGCATTGATGTGTCCAGGCGCTGTCGGGCGCATCGCCGCGATAAAAGACCACGTCATGCGCGGCCTCGAAACTG
Source organism: uncultured Rhizobium sp. (assembly GCA_964461855.1). Classification (GTDB taxonomy): domain Bacteria; phylum Pseudomonadota; class Alphaproteobacteria; order Micropepsales; family Micropepsaceae; genus Rhizomicrobium. Next base: position 1,272 of record CAYWWT010000154.1, read on the forward strand.
TTGAACCATTCGGCGCTCTGTTCGCTGGCGCTGTTGTCCAGGACGGCGGCGCGGCTGCCCATCTCGGCCAGCGCGTTGGCGATGCGGTGCGCGACGGGGGCGGCTTCCAGATGGTCTTGCAAGGGTACGATGGCGAATGTGCGCGGCCGCGAGCCGTCGCCATTGCTGCGGTTGGCCGCGGCCAGCCGCTTCACCAGCACGCGCGTCAAATTCATCATCACCTTGGGATGCCGCGCGATCAGAGCGTCGAACCCTTCCGCGCTGATGCGCAGCAATTCGGTATCGCGCAACGCCACCAATTGGGCGCTATGACGATGGTTGCGGGCGATCAAGGACATCTCGCCCACGGTCTCGCCCGCGGGCACATGCGCCACCATCCGCCGCTGACCCAGGCTATCGGCCACGAAGACGCCCAGAGACCCGGTCACCACCAGGAACAGCGCCTCGTCATTGTCGCCTCCCCGGTCGAGCAGGGCGCCGCCCGGCAGCCCGAACCAGTTGGCTTCGGCGAGCAGATTCTTGAGCGCGCCGTCGCCCACATTCTCCAGGAGCGCAAAATCCTGAAGCCTTTCGCGCAACTCCTCGGGATAGACGGTCTGCTGTCCGATGCGGAAGGAAGAAAGAAACGCCATGCCCGTTTCTATCACCAAGCCGTCCAACCACCATCAATGTTGAGCGCCGCGCCGGTCATGAAGCTGGAGGCGGGCGAGGCCAGGAACAGAAGCGGACCGGCGATCTCGCGCGCCTCGCCCAGCCGCCCCAGCATGGTGCGCGCCGACAGGCTGGCCGCCAGTTCGGCATCGATTCCGGCCGGGAAAGGTCCGGGCACCAGGGCATTGACGCGAATTCCCGACGGGCCCAGTTCGGCCGCCAGATGGCGCGTCAGTTGAAGCAAACCCGCCTTGGCGGGACCGTAATGGAAAGGACTTTGATTCTCTCGGCTGGCATAGAGACGACCATCGGGCGCGACTTGCCCATACATCGACGCGATGTTGACGATGCTGGCATCGCCGGCAGCGGCGATAGCGGCCTTCATGGCTGGCAGCGCAGCCCGGGCTGCCTCGAATGCCGAAGTGACCGCGCTGGCATAGGTCGCCGCGAAGTCGCCCGGTTCCAGACTTGCGAAACTCTTCACCCGCATCGAGACGGCGTTGTTGACCAGAATATCCAGCCGTCTCAGTCCTGCGAAGAAAGCGCGGACCGCCTTCGGGTCGCCGACATCAAAGGCCGCGCGCGAGATCGATAATCCTTCCGCGCGGAGATCCTGTTCAAACTGCGCCAGCGCGGCATCGTCCCGCCCATTGACGATCACGTGAGCGCCGGCCTCTGCAAGAGCCCGCGTCATGACCTTGCCCAGATGTCCGCGCGCACCCGAAACGAAGGCGATGCGATCCTTGAGATGAAACGGTCCAGGCAGATTCATTGCCGCCATGAGGCCTCATAAAAACGGGGAACCATCGCACCCACATGGTAAAAAAGCGATTTACGCTGCAGTGCAGCAAAGCGTGCCGCCATGCCGCCCCCCGCCCTATTGGAAACAGAGGTTCGCCACATTAAGGTTGCAATAACCCCATACCTTTTTCACCGAGTTAGAGGGGCGTCTCTGCGCGGCCCAAACCATGCCGCCCAATCAAAGGGAATTCTTGAATATGTCGAGCAAATCGTTCCGCGCTCCTTTGAAGGCCGCGCTCCTGGCCGCGGCCGCATCCCTGGCCCTCCTGGCCACGCCGGCAGCGGCGGCCCCTTCGCTCACCCGCGGGGTCAACAACGCCCTGGCCGAAGCACAAAAGGCCAACAATGCCGGCGACGCCGCCGCCGCCATGGCGGCCATCGAAAAGGCTCGCGGCGTCAGCAGCAAGACCGATTATGACGATTACATGATCAACTCGGTCGCCGTGACCGTTGCGGTCAAGGCACAGGACATGGCTGCAGCGGCCACTGCCGCGGAAGCCGCCGCCGACTCGCCGGCCGTGCCGGAAGACCAGAAGCAGGCGACCTTGCGCACCGCGTTGATCCTGGCCAACAACCAGAAGCATTTCGACAAGTCGGTGGTCTACGCCAAGGCACTGGCGGCGACGAACCCGACCGATGCGACCAGCAACACTGCGATCATCCAGGCCTATTACTTCGCCAAGGATTATCCGGATGCCACCGCCGCCATTCAGAAGCGCATCGATGCCGACAAGGCCGCCGGCAAGCCGGTCGATCGCCAGAGCATGCAGATGCTGCTCGACATCAAGGTGGCGCAGAAAGACGAAGCGGGCGCGGAGATGATCCTCGAACAGCTCGTCGCCGCCTACAATGATCCGGCCGACTGGACCCAGATGATCGACGTGGCGATTTCCTCCAAGGGCATTCGCGACGTGGAAGTGGTCTGGCTGGGCCGTCTTCTGTTCGCGTCGGGCGCCAAGCCCTCGCAGCAGGACGTTGACCTGTTCGGTTCGACCGCCAGCCGCCTGACCTTCTTCGGCGATGCCCAGATCGCGAAACAGCATGGCGGCGCCGGCTATCCGGACCCGGGCCCGCGCGCCGAAGCCGACAAGAAGACCATCCAGGCGCAGATCGCGGCCGCCCAGAAGCAGAACGGCAATTACAGCGCCAAGCTGTCGGAAGCCCTTTACAGCTACGGCATGTATCCGGAAGCGGAAACCGTCGCGAAGCTGGCCGTCACCAAGGGCGGTGCGACCGATCCGACCGAAGCGCCGATGGTTCTGGGCCAGTCGCTTCTGGCGCAAGGCAAGTATGACGACGCCATCGCGGCCTTCGGCCAGGTGCAGGGCGGCGGTCCCGCCACGGCCCGCATCACCCGCCTGTGGGTGGCGCTTGCCAACATCAAGAAGAATCCGCCCGCGCCACCGGCGACGGCCGCAGCCGCACCCGCGCAGTAAGCGGAGAACAACAAGGCGGGACGCGACATTCGCGTCCCGCCTTTTTCTTTGGATCCAACTCTCGGGCCGCGGCCATGACACTCCTGTTCGGTTTCGCGCCCTTTCTTCTCTTCGCCATCCTGTCACGCCTTTCCGCCGATCTGGCATTGTGGCTGGCTTTCGCTTCGGCCTTCGTCGTCACCATCCGCGATTTCGTGGAGAGTCCCAGCCTGCGTTTTCTGGATGGCGCCAGCTTGGCGCTGTTCGGCCTTCTGGCGCTGTGGCGCGGCTTTATCGAACCCGAACTTTCCCTGTCGGCGGTCCGCACGCTTGTGGATACCGGTCTGTGCCTGGTGATCCTGATCTCGCTGCTCCGGGGGCGCCCCTTCTCGCAGCCCTATATCGCGCGAGAGGCCAAAGACTGGCCCGCACCGGTTTTCCTCCGCGTCAACCAAATGATCTCGCGCGGCTGGGGCCTCGCTTTCGCGACCATGGCGCTCGCCGATGGCGCTGTCACCTTTCTATCGGCATCCTTCTATGTCGGCATCGCCGCGAATGTGGTGGCGCTGTGTTTCGCCATCACCCTCACCTTGCGCTATCCCGTGCTGGCGGCAGAGCGGCTGGCGCGATAACCTCGCCCGCGCCGCCCAGGAGAATTTCCCATGAAACAGGCCGTCATCGTCTCCACCGCGCGCACCGGCCTGGCCAAGTCCGTGCGCGGCGGCTTCAACCAGACGCATGGCGCGGTGATGGGCGGCCATGCCGTCAAGCACGCCATCGCCCGGGCGGGTATCGAGCCGGGTGAAATCGAAGACGTCTTTATGGGCTGCGGCATGCCCGAAGGCGCGACCGGCAACAATATCGCGCGCGAATCCGCGATCTGGGCGGGCTGTCCGGTGACGACGGCGGGCGTGACGATCAATCGTTATTGCTCGTCCGGCCTTCAGGCCATCGCAATGGCCGCGCAGCAGATCATGACCGACGGCACCGATGTGGCGGTGGGCTCGGGCGTGGAGTCTATTTCCCTGGTGCAGATGGGCGGCATCAATCTCAGCCATTACACCGAAGAGCATCTGCTCAAGGTCAAGCCCGCTCTGTGGATGTCGATGATCGAGACCGCCGAGATCGTGTCGGAACGCTATGGCATCAGCCGCGAGCGGTCCGACCAATATTCGCTCGAAAGCCAGAAGCGCACGGCGGCGGCGCAGGTCGCGGGGCGATTCAATGACGAGATCGTGCCGCTGACCGTTCAGATGAAGAAGATCGACAAGGCGAGCGGTGCCGAAAGCATGGTCGAAACGACGGTGTCGCGCGACGAAAGCAACCGGCCCGACACCACCCTGGAAGGCCTCGCCGCGCTGAGGCCGGTGCATATGGGCGGCCAGCAGGTGGCGCAGGGCAAATACATCACCGCCGGCAATGCCTCGCAATTCGCCGATGGCGCTTCGGCATGCGTGTTGATGAGCGAGGAATTGGCGGCGAAGAAAGGCCTCAAACCGCTCGGCATCTTCAAGGGCTTTGCGGTAGCGGGCGTAGACCCGGACGAGATGGGCATCGGCCCCGCGCTCGCGGTGCCGCGCCTTTTGAACCGCCATGGCCTCAAGCCTGACGATATCGACCTCTGGGAATTGAACGAGGCCTTCGCCTGCCAGGTGCTTTACTGCATGGACAAGATCGGCATTCCGCACGAGAAGTTGAATGTCGATGGCGGGTCGATTTCGATCGGCCATCCCTATGGCATGTCGGGCGCACGCATGACCGGCCACCTTCTGATCGAAGGACAGCGGCGCAAGGCGAAATACGGCGTCGTCACCATGTGCATCGGCGGCGGCATGGGCGCGGCCGGTCTGTTTGAAATTCTGCCCTGAGCTCCGTAATGCGTTTTGCGACGATCGCTTTTGTCCTGCTGGCGCTGGCCGGTTGCGCCAGCCTCGCGCCCCAGGTTCCGCCTTCCCTGCCCGATCCGCAGACGCAGATGACGCCCCTGGCGCTGCGCATCGCCATTCTGGTGGAAGAACAGCGCATCAAGCTCGATCCCAAGGCCAAGGCGCTGGCCATCGATCCGGAGCTGACCAAGATCGCCCAGGCGCGCGCCAGCGACATGGCGGCGAAGAATTACCTGGCCCACACGGCTCCCACCGGCGAGACTTCCGCGACGCTGTTGATGGCAGACGATGCCAAATGGCAGGGCCTGCTCGGCGAAAATCTGGCCGCACAGCATTATCTCAAGCAAAGCGGGGTGGATGTGGTCACCTTTGCCGCGCGCTTTCTGGACGAATGGATGAAGAGCGCGCCGCATCGCGAAAACCTTGCCTATCCGGCTTACGACCGCACCGGCGTGGGCGCGGCGGTCAATGGCGACACCGTGTATGTCGCCCAGCTTTTCGCCAGCGACATGGGATTGAAGCCGCC
>CAYWWT010000155.1:0-1304 GCA_964461855.1 uncultured Rhizobium sp.
GGCGGCGGTCCTGCGCAAGCCTGTGCGCCTGGCGGATATCCTGGCCGTCTGCATGTCCCATCGCCGCCAGCACAGGGCGCTTCCCTAACGCCACCGCATGCGCGGCGCGCGGGTCCGTCCCGCGACCTTTTCCGGTCAGGTCTCGCGATCCCGCGCTAGGCTACCGGAACGCGCGCTGCAGGAGGGGTCATGGAAATCGGCTTTGTCGGCGTCGGTATCATGGGTCAGCCCATGGCGCTCAATCTGGTGCGTGCGGGAACGCCTCTTCTGGTCTGGAATCGGTCGCCGGCGCGATACCACCTCTTGGAAGAAGCAGGCGCGGCGATCGCCGCAAATATCGACGATTTGTTCCGCCGCACCCGCATCGTTTTGATGATGCTGTATGACGGCGCGGCCATCGACGCTGTCCTGGGCCGCAATTCTCCCGACTTTTCCGTCCGCGTCGCGGAACACGTCATCGTGCAGATGGGAACGCCCTCGCCCGACTATTCCCGCAAACTGGACGCAGATATCCGCGCGGCAGGCGGCCTCTATGTCGAGGCGCCCGTCTCGGGTTCGCTCAAGCCCGCCGAAAACGGCCAGTTGGTTGCAATGCTCGCCGGAGCGCCCGAGACGGTCGCAGAGATCAGCCCCTTGTTCGCGCCGATGTGCCGTCAGACATTTGCCTGCGGGCCCGTTCCCAATGCGCTGCTGATGAAGATCGCGATCAACGCCTTCCTGATCCCCATGGTCGCCGGATTGGCAGAAGCTTTTCATTTCGCCGAACGGTACGGCCTGGATACGCGGCTTCTGCAGAACATTCTGGATGCCGGACCGATGGCGAGCGATGTCTCGCGTGTCAAAGGCGCCAAGCTGGCGGCAGGCGATTTCTCCGTCCAGTCCGCAATCCCGGATGTGCTGAAAAACGCCCGGCTGACCCAGGATGCGGCCAGAGCCAAAGGCCTGGCGTCCCCGCTTCTCGATGTCTGCGTAGCGTTGTATGGCGAGGCGATCGCGCAAGGCCATGGCCATCTGGACATGGCGGGCGTTGTTCATGCCTTTGAAGTACGGTCGCGCGAGGGCTAGCCCTAATGTAACGACCGGCGCGCCACGATTTCCTGCCGGCCGGTCCCGCGATAGCTGTGGATGAGAACGAATTCCTGCGCGGTCCAGCAGATGGGCGCGACCGGCTGCTTTTCGACGGGCCTTTTTGCATAGAGCAGCGTCATGTGCGGCATATGACTGCCACGCCAGTCTTTGCCGGAAAATTCGCGCACAAGCTGACATTGGAGCTGATACAGCGCGCCCAGGCCTTGCGATGATGC